>JANNNO010000366.1:0-11681 GCA_031398585.1 Myxococcales bacterium
CCGCCCACCGCCAGCACATGGCGGCCGAAGGCGGTCTGGTTCAAGAGCAGCGCTCCGGCGAGAGGCTCCTCTGCTCTTTACCTCGCCCCCTGGGGGAGAGGTCGCCGGGGGCCGCAGGGCCCCGGCGGGGGGGGGGGAAGCGCCGCTTGGGAGGCGCTCGCGGCGAGGAGAAAGACCTCAGTCGGAAGGAGGCGCGACTGCGGCGCTTGTGGTGAGCGCAGAGGTGGACGGCGGAGGCGAGGGCCGCGGGCGGAGCTTGGCGCGCGCCTTTTTGATGATGCCGGCCCAGCCGGCGCGGCGGCACATGACGATAAAGAGGATGATCAGAAGGAGATTGCGGGCGGCGACGAGGGAGACCGCGAGTTTGTGACCGGGGGCCAGCATCTCTAACGACGCGGCCATGAAGGGGTATTCGATGGTGGTGCCGATGGCGATTCCGATCGCCACGAGGATCATCGGAACGCTTCGGCAGGCCAGCGGCATCAATGGCGCTAGCCACAACGCGAACTGCGGCGAGAGGACCTTGCCGAAGACCATGAAGCCCGCGACCGCGCCGAGCGTGACGAAGATGCCGATCTCGCCGCGTTCGTCTTCCTTACGGCCAAGCTGCCCGAAGAACGCGCCCACTTGCGGCAGCAGGACGCCGACCGGAAGCAGCCACATCGACCAGCGCGCGTAGGTCGCCGCGACCGGCCCCTTGACGTGAAAGGCGCCGAAGTCGTGCACGGTCCAGGCGTCGTACATGTCCGAGATGTTCGCCATGTTGACCAGCAACGCGAGGCTGGCCCAGATGGAGCCGATCTCGATGCCTCGGTCGCTGTGGTACTCGAGGAACTTCAACACCGCCCAGCCGGCCTTGGGCAGCAGCGGCGCAAAAGGGATCGCCAGACCGATCGCGAGCCCTACCCCGGTCGTCAACAGATGGCCCCAGCCACGCCGGCGGTACGCGAGCAGCAACCATGCTGGCCCGAGACCGAGCGGCCAGAGTTTCACCGCCCCTGCCAGTCCCAGCAGGACCGCCGACCAGAAGAGACGCCCCGGCGTATACGCCAGGGTCAAAGCGCCCAGCACGAGGGCGCCCGGCACGATGTCGAACCGCGTGTACAGCACCGGGTAGAGGGCCGCCGTTATTGCCAGATAGCAGGCTCCCATCGCCACGGTGGGCAGCCAGCTTCCGGGCCGCAGCCGACGCCCCCAGAGCAACACCAGCAGGTACGCCGCGAGGTCGAAGATCGCCATCTCGACGGCGAACGCCCGCGCGTAGTCCGCACCGTTGCCGCTGAAAAGCCAGGGTACGAGAAAGAACGGGAGCGCGCCCGGCGGGTACTCCGGTTGAAAGCCAACGTACGGAATGGATCCCCCACCCCATGCCGTTGCGTAGCGCTGATAGAGGTAGACGTCGTTGCCGATGCCTGGCCCCAACAAGCGCAGGTGCAGCCAGCGCGCCACGAGAAAGCCGATCAGCGCAACCGAAGCGACGAGCAGCGGGCGGGCCGCCAGGCGAAACTGATCCCGCAAGGCGACCCTCGCTTCGAAGACGGGAGCGTAAGAGGAAGTCGGCGAGGCAGCTTCCGGAGGCGCGTTCACGTCGGACATGGTTGGTGTCGGATTTGTCGGCGTCAGTTCAGCAGCGGCCGCGTCAACGTCAGGTCGGTGGAATGGGTGTCGTCGGCGGCTTCAACGGCAGGTCGGTCGGAGGGGGCGGCAGCAGGTCTTGGGGTCCCGCTTTGATGGGCGCCGGGTTCGGCCCGCGTTGGGTGTCCGGCACCGCTCCCCGCAGCGCGGCGGGGAGACCTTAGCCTGCTTCGGCTCGCCTGTCTCGACTGACTCTGTCGCCTGCTACGCCGGTCTTTTCCGCGAAGATCCGCCCTCGCCGCGCCAACCAACGCGCCCTCCCCGCCCCCCGCGATCGCGGGTCCTAGGCCCCCGCGTCAGCGACGGGGCGAACCTTGATCTTTGGCTCGTGGCGTGAGAAGCCCCCTCGGATGAATTGGCGCCTGTTTTCGTTCGCGGTCGGTCTCGCCAGCTTCTCGACCATCGCGCTCGAGCTGATGCTGACCCGCGTTCTCAGCGTCACGATGTACTACCACTTCGCCTTCATGGTGATTTCCATCGCCATGCTCGGTCTGTCGGTCTCGGGCGTCTGCATCTACCTGCTCCCGCGTTTCTTCCGCGACCGCCGCGCCCCGATTCTCGCCGCCGCGTTCATGCTGGTCTTTTCCCTGCTCTCGCTCTGGACGCTCTCCTCGACGCTGTCCAATCCGATCAGCCTCACCAACTGGCGCGACAACCTTGGTCGCTTGGGTTCGCTCTATCTCAGCTCAGCTTTGACCCTCCTGTCGTCCGGCTTCGCCATCTCGCTGGCCATCGCCTCGGCCAAGGAACGTATTGGCCAGGTTTACGCCTTCGATCTCGTCGGCGCCGCGCTCGGCTGCGTCTTCGTCATTCCGACCGTCTCGGCGTTCGGTGGCCCAGGCGCTCTGCTCGCCGCCGCTGGCGTTGGCGCCCTGTCCGCCGCGCTCTTCGCCCTGTCGGCGGGCGATCAGGCCAGCCCCAAAGCGCGCGCGGCCTTGGGCGGCGTCTCGGTGATCGCCGCCCTTCTCCTCTTCTTCCTTGCCGCCGGCGAGAGCGACGCCCAGCGCTTCGGTGCCGCTCGCAACCCCGACAAGTTCCTCGGCCGCCGCCCGGTGCAGTTCGAGAAGTGGAATTCGTTCTCGCAGATCACGGTGGCCCCCGCCGGCGCCGATGACCACAAGTGGATCTTCATCGACGCCGATGCAGCGACACGCCTCTGGTCAGGAGCCATCGCGCAGGACGGCTGGAAAGCTCCGCGTCGCTTCGGCGAGGTCAGAGTCGCCTCCCTCGTGTACGCCATCCGCAATCAGAAGACCGCGCTCATCATCGGCCCGGGCGGCGGCACCGACGTCATCTCGGCCCTGCATCACGGTGTGCCCCGAGTGGTCGGCGTCGAGGTCAACCCGATCATCGTCAACGACATCGTGAAGGGCGAGTTCGCCAGCTTCACCGGCAACCTCTATCGCAACCCGAAGGTCGAGGTCGTCGTCGACGAAGGCCGCAGCTACATCCGGCGCTCGGGCGAAGAATACGGATCCATCCAGGCGACGCTCGTCGACACCTGGGCCGCCTCGTCGTCAGGCGCGTTCACGCTCTCCGAAAACAACATCTACACGGTCGAGGCCTTCGGTGAATTCCTCGGGCGCCTCGCCCCGGGCGGCGTAGTCTCGGTCACCCGCTGGTACGACGCCACCCAGCCCAAGGAGTTCCTCCGGCTGCTGGCGGTGGCGCGTGAGGCTCTCGAGCAGAGGGGCGTGGCACCGGCCGAGGTGCACCGTCATTTCGCCCTCGCCAGCGATCTCGAACGCCGAGGCACGCTGCTGCTTGGTCGCGATCCCTTCACCGCCCAGGAGATCCAGACGCTGGCCAACAAAGCCGACGAGGGCGGTCTCCGCCTGCTCTATGCGCCTCACCGCCCGACCGGTGGCCAGGCGGGAGCCGGCGAGCGCCTGGTCGCGCACGAAGACGGCTTTCTCGCCTCGTTCCTGCGCTCGCCCTCCGATGACGACTTCCTCGGTCGCCTGCCCTACAACGCCGCCGCGGTCACCGACGACCGCCCGTTCTTCTTTTACAACCTGCGCCCCGCCGATCTCCTCTCGATCGTCAGCCGCCTCACGTCGATCGAGATCAACAACCTCGGCGTCGCCATCCTCCTGGCGCTGTTGCTCGCGTCGATCGCGCTCACCATCGTCCTGGTGCTCTTGCCGCTCTTCATCTTCGAGCGCAAAGCCTTGCGCAGCGAGCGGACACGCAAGCTCCGCGTGCTCGGCTTTTTCCTCACGCTCGGCCTCGGCTTCATCCTCGTCGAGATCGGCTTCATGCAAACCTTCGTGCTCTTCCTCGGTCACCCGATCTATTCGCTGGCCGTCGTGCTCGCCAGCCTCCTGGCCGCCTCCGGGTTCGGCAGCGCGCTGTCGGGCCGCCTGGTGTCGCGCTTCGGTCTAGACGGTGTCGTCAAACGCGTGGTCGGCGTCCTTGCCGCCGTCATGATCCTCTACGCCTTCGCCCTCACGCCCTTCTTCCACGCTCTGCTCGGCGCTCCGCTCGCACTGCGCATCGCCATCGCCGTGGTGCTGGTCTTCATCCCCGGTCTCCTGATGGGAACCCTGCTTCCCACCGGTGTCCGTGTCGCGAACGAGCTTGGCGCCGGGACTGTCTCGTGGGCGTGGGGCCTCAACGGCGCCGCCAGCGTCGTCGGGTCCATCCTCGCTATGGCACTCGCCATGAACGTCGGCTTCACGCTCTCGTTGCTGGTCGGCCTCGCGGTTTACGGCGTGGGCGTCCTGCTCTTCCCGGGACCGGCGCCGACCGCGGCCTCCGCGCGCTAGGCGATGACGCCGCCGCCGCCACCGCAGCCGACGTCCCGGCTGTGGGCCGTCCTCGGGTGTGCGTCGCTCTGGCTGCCGACGCTGATCGCAGCGGCCCTCTTGCTCCCCTCGCTATCCAGCATTCCGGGGCTGCACGGCGACGAGGCCTGGATTCTTTTGCGCGTGCGCGAGCTGGCCCACGGCGCCCGTCCCTGGGACGGCATGAACTTCTACACCGGGGCCGTGCACCAGTATCTGGTCTGGCCCTTCGTGCACCTGGCGGGCGAGCGTGTGATCGCGCTGCGCTTGCCCGGCGCTCTGCTCAGCCTGGCCGCTGTCACGCTGACCGGCTTTTCTTTGCGCCGCCTGGTTGGCGAACGAACGGCGCTCGCGTGCGGGCTGCTGCTCGCCACGGCCCCCGCCGTGCAGGCGCTCGCTCGTTTTGCCATCGAGGTGGCGGCGCTCACGCCCTTTTGCATGGCGCTCGCCTTGGCCGCCTACGCCTTCGTCGCCACGCGACCGCGATCCTGGGCGACGATCCTGGTCGCTTTTGCGGGCGGCATTCCTCTTGGCATCGCGGCTTACAGCCATCTGGTGGCCCTCCCGATCGCAGCGGCCGCCGGCCTTGTCGCCGTCGCCTTTTACGGCCTTCGCCTCGTTCGCCGCCCCGAACCGTGGGCCGCGCTGCTCGGTTTCGCTTTCGGGTTTGCGCCGCGGCTGGCCGCCATCGTGAGCATGGGGGGACCGCTGGCCCTGCTCCGCCGCAGCGCTGGAGGTCCGAGCTTCGTGCCCGATCTCGCCTATCTGCCGTGGCTGCTGCAGCAGACCTGGGACGGCCGCCTCATTTACCAGCGCTTCGCCGCCAGTCCCGGCACCGCCTGGCCCTACCCGCTGGCCGCCCTCGTCATCGTCCTCGGGTTGCGAGGCTGGGCGCGCGTGCCCTGGCGTCCCACCCGCGCCGCGGCTGCAGCGCTGGCCTTCGTGGCGCTCGCTTCGATGGCGACCATGGCGATCGCTCCTCACAGTGCGGTCCGCTACTTCATCGGTGTGCTCTGGGTGATCCCGCCGCTGCTCGGCTGGCTGGCGCGTCCGCTGCTCGAGCATTCCCAGATCCGCTTTCTCCGCGCGGGCGCGCTTACGATCGCGGCTGTCGTCCTGCTCAACGTCGGCAACTTCATCGCGTCGTATCTGGTCCCGTTCTCCGCCCAGGGCGGCGGGCTGTCGGTCTTCCCCATCGGCACCCGTCTGGTCGAGACCAGCAACCATTTCGTGCGCACCGATCGCCTGTATCGCGCGCTCCGCGAACGCGGCATCCGGCGCGTGTACGGCAACTTCTTCATCACCATGCCCCTGCGGGTACACGATCGGCAGGGCGCGCTCGAGATCATTCAGTGGGGGCACGCCCACGCGCCTGGCGACAGCCAGTTCGGCGCGCCGCCGACCGCGATCGTCTTTTACGACGAGGGGACTGCGCCCGACGTGATCACCTCGGGCCCCGCCCGCTACGCCCGGGACCGCAGCTTCCCGCCGCTCTTTCGTGTCTACCTCGGGGATCCCGCGTCCCCCTAGCGGCTCGCCCGGCTCGAGTGCCCCGACAAATCTGGCTTTCCCGGCGCCTCCGCGGCACGATCCGAAAGATGATCCCGCCGCCGATTCACGAGGCTGGGCACGTCCGGATCAAACGCTGTCGTCACGGCGTGATGGCTTACGACCATCACGACACGCACATCGGTCGCAGCCTGGATCTGTACGGCGAGTACTGCGAGGCGGAAGTCGATCTCTTCCGTCAACTGGTACGCCCCGGCCAGATCGTCGTCGACGCCGGTGCCAATATCGGCGCACACACCGTCTTTCTCTCAAAGCACGTCGGCCCCACCGGCCGCGTGCTTGCCTTCGAGCCGCAGCGTCTGGTCTTCCACCTGCTGTGCACCAACCTCGCGTTAGGAGCGATCACGAACGTCGACGCTCACCACGCCGCGCTCGGCGCGCAGCCGGGCACCATCGTCGTGCCGGAGCTGGACGTGCAGGCCGCCAACAACTTCGGCAGCCTCGGACTCGGCGATGGGGCGGCAGGCGCGCCCGCAGCCGGTGCCTCTGTCCCGGTGCTCACGCTCGACGGCCTCGCCGCTCAGGGAAGCCTGCCCGCCTGTCACTTCATCAAGATCGACGTCGAGGGCATGGAGCTCGACGTATTGACCGGCGCCGCCTCGGTCGTCGAACGCTTCCGGCCACGGCTCTATGTCGAAGCGGATCGCCGCGACAAGTCGCCCGCACTCATCGCCTGGCTGCTGGCGCGCGGGTACCGGTGCCACTGGCACTTCTCGCCGTTCTTCCGCCCGACCAATCATTTCGGCAACGCCGACAACGCATTCGGCCCTCTGGTCTGCCTCAACATGCTCTGCCTTCCGCCCGATGACGGCGCCCAGCTCGACGGATTTCGCGCGGTGAAAACCCCCGACGACTGGCCATTCGCCGACCGCTGAATTGGCGTCGAGCGATCCCCCTCGGAAACCTCCGACCGCGCCTTTGCTGTGCGTTGACTCTGGCCCCCTGGCGGAATAGCTTGCCGGGGCCATGAGCGCCCTCGGCCCGCCCCCTCAGACCGCCGCATTCGAAGTGCCCCCCCGCTGTGCGGGCGAACGTCACCTGGGCGAGGTCATCGGCCGCGTTTCGCTGCGTCTGGCGCCGGGAAGCTCGCGCTGATGCCGTTCATGCGTCAGTCAGGCCGCGCCCGCGGGCGGCTCGTTTTGGCCGGCCTTGCGCTGGTGGGAGGCTTTGGCCTCGCCGCCCAGGCGCGCGCCGAGATCATCGAGCTCGTCGACAAGACCCGGATGAACGCCAAGGTCGTGCACTACTACGACGGCGTCTACACGGTCGAGGCGGGGGGCAACACGGTGAAGTTGCCGCGTGAGAAGGTCAAATCGATCACCTTCCAGCTGCCGCCGGCCCGCCCTGAGTTCGCAACCGTGGAAAAGACCTTCGACCGCTGGAAAAAGGCGCTCGCCGAGGGTGACTACGAAAAGATGATCGACTGCTACGCCCTCATGTTTCAGGGCTTCCTCGCCAATCAGATGAGCCAGGCCGGCGAGGGCCTCAAGAAGATGCAGAAGGAGCTCGAGGGGTGGAAGTTCGAGGTCAAGGGCTCTTCGGTGAAGGGCGACACGGCATCCCTCAAGGTCCTGCGCAAGAAGGGCGAGGAGTCCGACACCGGCGAGATCGCCTTCGTCAAAGAAAACGGCGAATGGAAGATGCTTCCCCCCCAGTGAGCGGCTTTCACTCCGTCCGCCGTCGTCACCATCGAGACGCAGAGGCTCTGGCTTTCGCCTTGCCGCTCGCCCGCGCCTTGCCGCTTGGCCTCCTCGGCCTTGCCATCGTCGCCTTCTCGATTCCCGCATCGGCGGCCCCGAACCTCGATCCCTTCCGGCGGCCCACCGCCGCGCAGGCGGATCGCAAGGGCGCGCTCAGCCCCTTCGCGTCGCGGGCGCTGGCCCAGGCGCAGCCCGGCGATCCAGCGCCGGCGGGCGATCCAGCCCCGTCGGTTCCCTCCGCCGAACCAGCCCCGCCCGCGAACGAGCCTGCGGCCGTAAAACAGCCCGCGGCAGCCAACCCCGCGCCCGGCGTCGCCGGCTCGGCCTGCGTTGCCGACGATCAGTGCGCGGCCGGCACCATCTGCCAGGGCGGAACCTGCACCCCCGTCGAACCACCCATCCGCGCCTTGCTCTTCCGCAAGGAAGGCGGCTCGACCGACTTTTACCCGTTCTATTTCTCGAACCGCGGCAACCCGGGGCACCGGGTGGTGGCGCCGCTCTACTGGCATTTCTGGAGCCCGGAAGACCGGGCCAAGGTCGTCGCGCCGTTCTACTGGCGGTTCGAGGACTACACCAAGCAGCGGACCGTCACGGTCATCATCCCCTACTCGCACACGGTGCAGCCGGATGCCGAGTCGTGGGCGGTCTGGCCCATCTTCTACCGTTCGACTCGCTTCGGTTGGGCAGCCCCGCTGCTCGCGTCGTTCAAGATCGACAACCCGGGGCAGCAGCGTTCGTTCGGCCTCTATGCCCTGCTCTACTTCTGGAAACGCAACGAGCGCGCCGGCACCGCCTTCGACCTGCTCTTCCCGCTCTTCGCTTCCAGCCGATCGCCGGACAGCGCCTTTACCTTCGCCCTGCCGCTGAACTTCTACTGGCGCGACGGTGGCAACACGAACCTGCTCGCGCTGCCGATCTTCTACTGGGGCAAGACCGTCTCGCCCGCGGGCATCAAGAACGGGCACACGCTGGTCACGCCGCTCGGCTATCACTCTCGTTCGCGCGACAACCACCGCGGCGCCATCGCCTGGCTCTACTGGTTCGGTCGGCGCACCGACGGCGCCAAACACGACGTCGTCCTGCCGGTCTACTGGAGCTTCCGCAGCGCCGACAGCAACACCACCATCCTGCCGCCCTTGTTCCTGCACCTGCGGCGGCCGACTTACACCTTCACGACCGTCTTTCCGCTCTACTGGGCCGGCCGCAACACGCAGGCTGCTTCGAGCTGGAAGCTGTTCGTTCCCCTCTTCCTCGCCCGTTCGGCCGAGGAAGGCCGGGTCTTCTCTTTCCTCTCGCTCGTCGCCGGTTATCGACGCGACGACGACGCCGGCACCCGCACGTTCGGCGCATGGATCCCGCCGATGCTGTTCCGTCGGGACCCGCAGCGCGAGCTAGACATGGTCCTCGGCCTTTACTGGCGCCACAAGGACAAGGCGACCCTCGCCTCCACGACGCTGCTCGGGCCCTTCTATCGCAGCCGCGATACCGAAGGCTCGACCACGACGCTCTTCCCGATCTTCTGGCACTTCCGCGATGCCGCGTCCGGCTCCACCGCTCACTCGCTGATCCCGCTGTACTTCCGGCGCAGCAACCCGCGCGAGACCCTCACCGCGGCGGGCGTCTTTCCCGTCTGGGGTTACTACCGGAACCACCGCGCGGGCGGTTTTGCCGCCGGCCTTTTGCCGATTGCGTTTTTCGGCAGCCAGCCTCATCGCGGCCACGGCGTGCTCTTTCCGCTCTTCTGGCACTTCCGCGACGAGGAGAGCACGACGACCGTCGCCGTCCCGGCGTTCTTCAGGTTCGCCGACAAGCAGGGCAGCACCTGGGGCATCCCACCCCTGCTCTACTTCCAGTCCAAACAGCATCACTTCACCGCAGAGGGGACGAAGACCGACACCGCGCGGATTCAGTTCCCCCTCTTCTGGCGCTTCACCAATGGACGCTCGGGCGTCAGTACCACGGTCATCCCGCCCCTCTACTGGCGCAGCGGTGCCAGCGGCTGGTCAGGCGGCCTCTTCCCGCTGGTCTTCGCCGGGAGCTGGGCCGATCGCGGGCACTTCGTCCTCTTCCCGTTCATTTGGCGCTTCCGCGACGACAAGGCGGATCGTTCGACGACGGTCGTGGCGAACTACCTTCACCGCCGCCATGGCGAAGAGACCACGGACGCTCTCTTCCCGCTCTTCCACTACCGCCGCGGCACTCGCCCGGGCGGCAAGCCCGAGACCAGCTTCACGCTCTTGCCGCTGGTTCACTACCGCAAGGACGAGCGCACCCGCGTGCTGGTCACGCCGATCGCGGCGGCGGTCAAGACGCCCGACCGCAAGGCCGGCCTCATCCCGCCCTACTTCTGGTACGAGAGCCGCAACGTCTCGGCCAGCGGCGTTCCTCTGCTCTACCTGGATCTCACCCGGCAGCGAGCCACCGCCGACGGCGGCGCCGAGCGCACGCGCATTTTCGGGCCCTTCGTTGCGGTCGATTCGGCCAAGGCGTCGTCGCGCACGCTGTTTCCGCTCTGGTCGCGCTACCGCGACGAGAACGAGACGGGGACCTGGGTCTTCCCGACCTACTTCCGCCGCCGCCACAACGACAGCTACAAGCTCGACACCCTCCTGCCGGTCTTCTGGTACTCGCGATCGAACAGTCACACCACGACGGTGGTCGGGCCCTACTATCGCCGCACAGGCACGGATCGCAGCGCGACTGGCCTCGTGCCGCTCTTCTTTCACGCCAAGAGCCCCGAGCGCCGCTACCTCATCACGCCGCTCTTTTACGACCGCGACGACTACAAAGAGGGCACCGGCCGCCTGATCGCGGCGCTGCTGTTTTACCGATCGACCCGACGGGACGGCCACACCACCGTCGCCTTCCCGCTGTTCTGGTCGGGACGCACGGGGCCACGCAGCTTCTCGGTCCTGTTTCCTCTCTTCTGGCGCTTCGGGGACGACGACAAGGGCAGCCGCACCACCCTGCTCGGCCCCTTTTACGCGTCCAGTACCGGTGACAAGCAGCGCACGCGCGGAATTCTTCCCCTCGCCTGGTACTCACGCGACGAGGAGAAGGGCTCGGCTTCCCACGCGCTGATGCCGCTGTTTTACGAAAAGCACGGCCGCTCCGAGCAGACCGTGCTGACTCTGCCCTTCGGCTTTGGCAAGAACCCGCAAAGGTCGTTCTGGTACGTGCCGCCGATCCTCCGCTGGGCGGGAGTCTCCACCACCTTCACGACGGTCTTTCCGCTCTTCTTCCGCCACGTCAACCGCGCCACCGAGACCAGCACCACGGTCATTCCGCCGCTGGCCTTCTTCTCGCGTTCGCGGCCCGACCGGTCCTTGACCGGGTTGGCGCTGCTCTTCTGGCGCCACCGAGACATCGGCTCGGCAACCAACCTGCTGCTGCCGCTGTTTTACGACGTTCACAGCTACCACGAGAGCCGCTTCACGATGCTGGCGCCGGTCTTCCTGCGCTACTGGCGCGCGTCCGACGACACGACCTACTCGGTGGCGCCGCTGTTTTATCGACGCGCCAACCCCTCCGACTCGACCACCGTCGCCTTCCCACTCTTCTGGGATTTCAAGGGCGCCGAGCGGCGCACGACCATCCTCTTTCCGCTCTTCGCCAGCTTCCGGCGCCCGACCTACGTCTCGCGCTACATCTTCCCCAACATCTACTACCGCAAGGGCCACGGCACTGCGGAAGGGACCTCGCGACTGCTGATCATTCCCATCTGGGAGTCGGCCGCCAAGCGGCGCGGCGATGCCATGTGGGAAGTGCTGCTCGGCCTCTTCGGCTACGAGCGCATCGGCCGCAACCGCTACGTGAAGCTCTTCTTCATCCCCTTCGAGCTAGAGCCGGCGCCCGCCGCGCAGACCGCCTGGTACAGCCGCACGCCGCCTCCGCGCACCCGCGGCCCGCGTCGTTACGGTCTCGACGCCAAGACCTGGTAGCAACGGCTGGCTCTTTGCAAGCCAGCCTCATCGATCTCTCGCAGCGATCG
>JANNNO010000601.1:0-9900 GCA_031398585.1 Myxococcales bacterium
TGACGGCGCCGTCGTCCTTGAGCCGCGCCTGGCACGAGAGACGTTCCTTGGTGATGAAGTAGACGTTCCCTAGGTGCTTGCGCTCGCCGGCGCCGAAGGCTGTGAGGTGCTGCTCGCCCGCGAGGACCTTCATCCGGCAGAGGCCGCAGGTCGCTTTGCCCGCGCAGGCGGTGGCGACCGGGACGCCGTTCTTGCGGGCGATGTCGAACAGCGAATCGCCGACCTCGCAGCTGAGGGTCACGGCCATCGGCATGAAAGTAATCGTGGGCATGTCAGATCCCGGCGCGCCGGCGGCGCCAGTCGCCGCTCACCACCGGGCGCGCGGTGGGAAATTGCCCGGCGGTCAGTAGATACGCCTCCGCCGTCGAACCGCCGGCCAGCTCGACCGGACCGCGCGCGAAGAGATCGGGGTGACCTTCGAACTCGTCCAGACTACCCAACCGCGTCTCGTCGACCAGGTAGAGCTCGCCCTTGACGCTCGTCGCCCCGCCCGCGCGCAGCCCCGGGTACCCGCCGCAGTCGAGCAGGGTGTAGCGGGCAACCGTCATCGCAGCTCCGAGACATGGCAGCCCGCGCAGCCACTGCGCATTCGCTTCGCCGGCGAGCAGAGATCCATAGACGAAGAGGCGATGGCGTCCGCTCATGGTGTCGCCTCGGCTGCAACCGGCGGCACTGCCTGCAACGCTCCCACTTGAGTCAGCCAGGCGAGCAGCTGGAACGCCACCTGGGCGGCCTCTGGCTCGCTACGACCTTCTCCGAGCCGCTCGCAGAGCTCACCAAAGCGCGCGCCGCGCGCGAGATCATCGGCCACCGCCACCTCGTCATCGGTCAAGCGACGCTGGCAGATCAAGGTGCCCTCGCGCCACAACACGAGCGCTGTCCGTCGGGTGACAGGTGCCTCGTTTACCCCCTCCCCTTCGGGCTCGGTGGATTCTTCGGCCGCGTGATGACGGCGCCAGACCTCGTCGACGACGTGGTCGAGCACCACGACACGCGCCGCGGGGACAAGCACCACCGGCAATTCGGCGAACCCCTCGGGCGGCATTGCGCGCAGGTCGTCCCAGAGCAGCGGCGCACTGTCCGCACGATCGAAGAGATCGGCGCGCGCCCATTCCAGCGCCGCCAGGTCCGCGTGCCACGCCGCCGCCGACCAGCGCCCCACGCGCAAAAAGCCGGGCAGCTCGCGACCGAGATCGCGCAACGAGTGATCACGCGGCGGGTGCGCCTCGAGGTAATCCGCGGTCAGAGTGTCGAATTGCTGCGCGCCCATCACCCGCGCCAGCGCGGGAAAGTCTTCGCGCAGACCGTCGCGCAGCCGGACGAAGTACATATCGTTGTAGATGCCAATGCGTCCCGGCGCCGACAGGCGTTCGTCGCCCTCGACCAGCTCGTCGGGAAGGTTCCTCGGCAGTCCCAGTCGGGCAATCGCGCCCCCCACGTCTTCACGCGCGGTCACCAACGAAAAGAACTGCATCTGCAGCGAGCGCAGGTCTTGCTCAGCCACCGCCGCCCCGCTTTCCCGCCGCCTCGTCGCGAGCTCGCACCGCCTCGGCCACCACCCTCTCGAAGGACGGAATTCGATCGTCCCACTCGACCAGGGTCGGCACCTCTCCATGCGTCTCGATCGCGAAGCGATAGAGGTCCCACACTTCGTCTTTGACAGGCTGATCATGCGTGTCGATGAAGAGCCCGCCGCGCTGGCTGTGCCCCGCCAGGTGGATCTGCGCCACGCTGCCGCTCGGCAAGCCAGCGATGAAGGCGCGCGCCTCGAAACCATGATTGTGGGCGCTCACGAAGACGTTGTTCACATCGAGCAGCAGCCGGCAGGCTGTGCGCTGGCAGAGCTCCGCGAGAAACTCCCACTCGGTCATGGTCGAGCTTTTCCACGCGACGTAGGACGAGACGTTCTCGATCACGAAGGGCCGCCGCAGGCGATCCTGCACCGCCAGCACACGCGCGCTGACGTGGTCGAGCGCCTCTTCGGAGAAGGGTAGCGGCAACAGGTCGTGAGCCCTTCGACCAGCCACCCCGCCCCAGCAGAGATGATCCGACACAAAAGCCGGCTCGATCTCCTGCGCCAGCGCTGCCAGCTGATCCAGGTAAGCGTCATCGAGCGGATCCGTCGAACCGATCGACAGCGCCACGCCGTGCAAGACGACAGGGAAGCGCTCGCGCACCTTGCGGAGCATGCGGCGCGGGTTGCCGCCCCGGCCGAAAAAGTTCTCGCTGATGATCTCGAACCAATCGACGCGCCCGAGCACGTCGGCGGCTGCCCCCGGGCCCTGCAAACCGGCCTCGATGGCGGGATAGTGCGCCGGGCGGAGGCCGACGCCGAACCCAAGCGCCTCAGGGGCCGTGTCGACCATACCGGGAACGACGGGCAGGTCAGGGTCGGTCTTGCTGGTCATGCGGTGCTCTGGCATGCCTCGAACAAGCATACGAAAGGGAGCGGCGGCAGGCCGCACGCATTCGCTGCGCACGCGGACCCTGCCGCCGTCATCGTGCCGAACACCCGGCCCGCTTTCAAAGCAAGCCGCGCGAACGAGCCGCGATGTTACTTGGCCGTGTTACTTGGCCGGTTCGGCAGGAGGCGCTTCGGCCGCCTTGTCGTCCTTCTTCTTCTTGCCGGCCTTCTTCTCTTCCTTCTTTTCACCGTCGGCCGGCTTCTCGGCCTTCTCGCCTTTGCAGCCACCTTTGCCCTTGCAGGCGGCCTTTTCGCCTTCCTTGGGCGCCGCCTTGTCGTCGGCGTGAGCCAGCAGCGGAGCCGTGCTGACGAGGAAGCCTGCAGCCAGAGTCGCGATCAACGTGCCTTTGACGGTCATGTGAACTCTCCTGGTGGTTGGGGCCGGCTGGCCCGTGGGGGAGCGAGTCTACGCCAACCGCAAAGAGCGCGTAACGCTGGCCGCGCAGTTTTCCCAAACGACACGCGACTCGGGATCATTTGCCCCCAAAAGCCGCCCTGCCACGCAGCCCCTGCCAAGCGCTCGACTGGTACTCTGGCGGCGATGGCACACCCTCTGGCCGGACAGCCCGCCCCCCCTTCGAGCCTCGTCGACATCGATCGTCTGATCGCCGCCTACTACGATCGAAAGCCCGACACCTCGGACCCCGAACAGCTGGTCAGTTTCGGTACCAGCGGCCACCGCGGATCGTCGCTGACTGGGTCGTTCAACGAAGCGCACATCCTCGCGGTGACGCAAGCGCTGTGCGAATACCGGCAGCAGCAGGGCATCACCGGGCCGCTCTTTCTCGGAAAGGACACGCATGGACTTTCGGGTCCGGCGGAACGCACCGCCCTCGAGGTCCTCGCGGCCAACGGCGTCAGCGTGCGGCGCGCACGGGGCGACGGCTACACACCGACCCCCGCCATCTCGCGGTCGATCCTTGCGTTCAACAAGGGCCGTGCGCAGGGGCTCGGCGACGGCATCGTGGTGACGCCTTCACACAATCCGCCGGAGGACGGTGGCTTCAAGTACAACCCGCCCCATGGCGGCCCCGCCGACAGCGACGTCACCAGCGTCATTCAGGAGAGGGCCAATCGGATCCTCGCCGCGGGCAACCGAGAGGTAAAGCGGATCTCGCACGAGCGCGCGCTGGCGGCAGCGACGACCGGCGAAGAGGATTTCATCGGCGGCTACGTTGAAGATCTCGGCCACGTGCTCGACCTCGCCGCCATCGCGGGCTCGGGCCTGCGCTGCGCCGTGGATCCGCTGGGCGGCGCCGCGCTGGCGACTTACGAAGCCATCGCCGAACGCTGGAAGATCGACCTCACCATCAGCAACAAGATCATCGATCCGCGCTTCGCTTTCATGACCCTCGACCATGACGGCAAGATCCGCATGGACTGCTCGAGCCCGTACGCGATGGTGCCGCTGGTGGCGCTGCGCGATAAGTTCAGGGTTGCCTTTGGCAACGATGCCGACGCTGACCGCCACGGCATCGTCACGCCCGGTGCCGGCCTGCTCAACCCCAACCACTACCTGGCCGTGGCGATCCGCTACCTCTTCGCCAACCGGCCGGGCTGGTCGCAGACGGCGGCAATCGGCAAAACACTGGTCTCGAGCGGGCTCATCGATCGCATCGGCGCTGCCATCGGTCGCAAGGTCTACGAGGTGCCAGTCGGCTTCAAGTACTTCGTCGATGGGCTACTGGCCGGAAGCCTCGGCTTCGGCGGCGAGGAGAGCGCCGGCGGCAGCTTCTTGCGCCACGACGGCAGCGTCTGGACGACCGACAAGGATGGCCTTCTGCTTGGACTGCTGGCGGTCGAGATCACGGCGCGCACGGGGCGTGATCCCGGCGTTCACCGCGACGAGATCCTGAGAGACCACGGCGTGCCGCACTACACGCGCATCGACGTACCGGCGACGCCTACGCAAAAGTCACGGCTCAAGAAGCTCTCTCCCAGTGACGTGAAAGGAACCTCCCTGGCGGGAGAATCGATCCGTGCCGTGCTCACCCGCGCGCCCGGCAACGACGCCGCCATTGGCGGCCTCAAGGTCGTCTCGAACAGCGGCTGGTTCGCCGCGCGTCCTTCCGGCACGGAGAACGTCTACAAGATCTATGCAGAGAGCTTCCAAGGCGCCGAGCACCTCGGCCGCCTCGTGGAGGAAGCCCGCGCTCTGGTGACGAGCTCGCTCGCCTGAGCCCGGCGCGATCGGCGAGGCGATCGGCGAGGCGATCGGCGAGGCTTTCACCGGGCCCACACCCGCCCTCGCGGGGGGTCAGGTCGCTTTATCGTCTGCCGCGTTGTCGTCTGCCGATCTTTCGAGGGCGGCAAAGCGCGCGGCGATTTCGGTCCAGGTCGGCGGCCCCGCGTCGGGCGCCACGTCGTCGATCGACATGAAGTGCCGGGCGCCGGTGCGGCGGCGCAGAACGATGAGCCCCGTGCTGACGCCCATGATGCGACTGCGCTTCATGCTCAGCACCCAGCGCCCCAGCAGACGCAACCGCGCGCGAGCCCCCTCCTCACCCTCGAGCTCCACTCCGGCCAGCCCAGCCGACCAGCGAGCGGCGTAAAGATCCGTGGCTTCGGCATCGAGCCGGTAGACCACCGCATCCGCCCCGGCCGCAACGAACCAGGGCGCCAACCTTTCGTCTTCGGCTTCGCCGTCGCGGTGGACCCACTGCGCGAGCAGCAGCGCGAACCCCCCTTCCGTGAGGTGTGCGCCGGCCTCACTGACCACGGACTCGACGAAGCGATCTTCGGGCAGTGGGCTGTCGCGAAAGCCGAAGCGCGGTTGGGGATTCACCACGAAGGGCAAGTTGCCGACGATGAGGTCGAACCGCCTTCCCCCGAGCGCGGCGAAGCGGTCGGAAAGCAGCCATTCGATCCCAAGCGACGAGGCGTCGCCCGACGGGTCCGCATCGTCGCTGCGGGCGAACGCATGGTTGAGGGCGGCCAGGCCCAGGGCGCGCGCCGAGATGTCGGTTGCCGTCACCTGCCGGGCCGTGGTCGCCAGCGCCATCGCCAGCACGCCCGCGCCGGTACCGAGATCGAGCGCCGTGCCTCTCTCCCCGGGAGGCAGAACGCCCAGAAGAGCCAACGTGGCCCGCGTGGGACCTTCGACGTGATCCCTGCGTGGCTTGGGCGACTGGGCATCGGAGAATATCGCCGTGCTCCCGGGCAGACTCAGCCCGAGGCCGCCAGCGAATCCGCGCGCCGATCGCGTGAGCAGGCCGAGCTTTTGCGCTCGCGGTAGATCGGCCCCGAAGATCAGGCGCGCCTCGGCCGCCGAGACGCGTTCGCCGAAAAGAAAGGCTCGCAGGAATGCCGGCAGCGGTTCGGAGGCGCGGGATCGCCAGAGCCACAACGCACGCTGTTCGGCGGGCGCGAGGCGCGCATCGGGTGCCCCCACCAGCGCGCTGGCCGCCGCCGCGAGACCCTCCGGAGCCAGGCCCATCCGCAAGGTTGCTGCCCGCAAGGTGGCCGCACGCGCCTCGGCGTCCGCGATGAGCCGGGGGGCAGGCTTGGACTCGGATACCCGAAGCTTGGTGGTGGAAGTGAGTCGCGGCTTGGACGTGGTTCGCGAACGCGGCGCACGCGCGGTGCGGGTCATCGACCACCGCCCGCACGTAGCGGCCCGGCGACGGGTCGTGCCAGGAAGACCTGTTCGCGCAGGCGCGTCGCCCCCCGATCCCGAAAGCGTGGCTCCGACGGCAGAATGTCCACGTCCTCGACCCGGTCGAGCACGAAGAGCCCCGCCATCAGAGCGCGCAGCTCCGGCTCGGGAACGGAGAAGGGCGGCCCGGAACCGATGTCGTGATCGAATGAAACCAGCAAGAGCCTCCCGTCGTCGGCAATGACCTCGCGCAACTTGCGCACGTAAGCAGGTCGTCGAGCCGGCTCGACCGCAACCAGCGCGGCGCGATCGTAGACTCCCGCGAAGCGACCGACCGCCGCGGGATCGAGGGCGAAGAAGTCGTCGAGCACGATGCTGATCCCCTGGGCACGCAGGGCCGGATGCGGCCCCACCCGCGAAGCGGCCGGCTCGAGACCGCTCTCCTCGAAGAACGCAAGCGCGCCGGTCTCGATGAACTCCACACCGACGACCTCGTGACCAAGGCTCCGGAGCCAGGCGAGGTCACGGCTCTTTCCACACAGGGGGACGAGAATGCGAGCGCGATCGGCAGCCAGCGCCCGGCCATGCCGAACCAGGTGGGGGTTGGTCTCCGGCAGGTGAAACCCGAGCTGGTTGTTCTGCCAGCGTTCGACCCAGAAGTCGTGCTCCATGTCGCCCGTCGTAGTGGCACATCGTGGCCTTCCCCGAGGCAAGGCCTCCCCAAAGAGAAACCGTTTCGGCGTCTCAGGTCAACTTTCGCGGGCAGGCATCGCCCGATCCCGACGCTCACGCCTTGCGGTTGAGCGCGTCGCGAATCTCGGTAAGCAGCACGATTTCGGGGGAGATGACCGGGGGTGGCGGGGGCGCCGCCTCGGCCTCGCCGATCCGCTTGAGGCGGTTGATCACCTTGACGACGCCAAAGATGACGATCGCGATGAGGAGAAAATCGAGCACGTTTTGCAAGAACGCACCGTAGTTCAGCGTCACCGCCTTTTCGGCAGGATGGCTGGCCGCCCGCAAGGTCAACTTGAGGTTGGCGAAGTGGTCGCCCCCGACAAGGAGCCCGACGGGAGGCATCACGAGGTCGGCGACAAAAGACGAAACGATCTTGCCGAAGGCCGCGCCAATCACGACGCCGACCGCCAGATCGACGACGTTGCCCTTCATGGCGAATTCTTTGAACTCTTTGACGACGCTCATCGATGTGCGGCAAGCCTGCGCTTGCTGACATCCGGCGGTCCAGCGAAAAAATTGCCTCCACCCCGCGATCCGACTCGGCACCTCGCCCGTATCGTTTTCGGTGATCGTGCGCGCCTGCCACCCCGAATCCTTCAGCGAGCCTCGGGGAGAGCCCGCGCCGGGCTTGGGCGACAGCGAGCCAGGGGACGAGGCCCTGATGGAGGCGCTCGCGCAGGGCAGTCAGGAAGCCCTCGGCTGTCTCTACGATCGCCATGCCTCGTTGCTCTTGGCCCTCGGGCTGCGCATCCTCGACGACCGAGCGCGGGCCGAGGATCTTCTGCACGACGTCTTCCTGGAGGTCTGGCACCATGCCCGGGACTTCGACCCAAGCCGGGGCACGGTGCGAGCATGGCTCGTGACCCGCATGAGATCGCGGGCGCTCGACCGGAGGACCACCGCCTTGCGCCAGCAGCGCCTCGCTGAACAGGCCGGGCGCGACGTCGACCGCATCGAGTCCTCGCCCGAAGTTCCCAGCAACGACGGCGAGCGCCTGCACGCTCACCTCGGCAA
This sequence comes from Myxococcales bacterium, assembly GCA_031398585.1. Taxonomy (GTDB): domain Bacteria; phylum Myxococcota_A; class Polyangia; order Fen-1088; family Fen-1088; genus JANNNO01. The sequence goes on from JANNNO010000601.1 coordinate 7,809, forward strand.
CATGTCGACCGAGCTCGCACGGGTGATTCATCTGGCCTACTTCGAGGGTCTCTCTTCCTCGGAGATTTCGCTTCGCCTCGCCATCCCGATCGGCACGGTCAAGTCGCGCACCGCCCGCGCGCTCGCCGCGCTCAAGCAGCACCTCTGTGGCGCGGGAGGAGCAGCATGACGGCCAGAGCCCTCGAACAACTTCCCGAGTACGTGATGCACCTTCTGCCCGCGCCCGAGATGCGACGGCTCGATTCGCTACTGGCCAACGACGCGGTCCTGGCGGGCGAGGCCCGCGACATCGAGCATGCGCTCACGCATGGGCTCGTGGCGACTTTGCCCCCGATCACTCCGTCTCCGGCAGTGCGAAGCCGCCTCTTGGCCACCATCGCCTCGGCGGATCGCTGGGAGCCGTTCCTCGAGCCGCTGGGACGCATCCTGCAGCTGTCGCTGGACAAGGTCCGCGCGGTGCTGGCCGGCATGGCCGATCCCGATCGTTGGGAACGAGGTCTACCCGGCATCGCCATCATCCACTTCGACGCCGGACCTGCCCTGGCAACCGCCGACGCTGGGCTGATCAAGTTCGAACCCGGCGTGCTCTTCCCGAAGCACCGTCACATCGTCGGGCGCGAGATCACCTTCGTGCTCGAAGGCACGATGATCGATGGCGATCGGCACTATGGACCCGGCTCGATCGTCGAACCCGGCCCGCAGACCGTGCACGTCTGCGGGGCCACGGCGGACCGGCCGCTGCTGCTGATGGTCATGCACTACGGGATCGAGCCCGTCTTCGACACCGCGCCTTGATCGGCGAGCGCCCGCGGGCCAGGATGCGGCAGACAGGCTGGTCTATCCGCCCCCTGCGATTGCCTGACCATCATGCCTTTGCCGCTAGCGCCCCCCATCGAGCCGATGCTCGCCAAGCTGACCGCGGCCGTGCCCGATGGTGTTGGGTGGCTGTACGAGCCGAAGTGGGACGGCTTTCGCACGCTGGTCTTCCGTGACGGCGACGAGATCTTCCTGCAGAGCCGCGACGAAAAGCCGCTGAACCGGTACTTCCCCGAGCTCATCGCCCCCCTGCGGGCAGCGCTTCCCCCGCGTGCGGTCCTCGACGGCGAGATCGTCATCGCTCGCGACGGGGCCCTCGATTTCGAGGCGCTGCTGCTACGCATTCACCCAGCGGCCTCCCGCGTCGCCATGCTTGCGGAACAGGCGCCTGCGTCGATCGTGTTTTGGGATCTGCTCGCGCACGGTGACGAGGATCTGACGGCGGCGCCGCTTGCCGAACGGCGGGAGCGCCTGTTGGCGGCGTTGGCCCAGGTCGGCCCGCCGATCCACGTGACGCCGGCGACGAAAGACTTCGCGACCGCGGTCGACTGGTTCTCGCGCTTCGAAGGCGCCGGGCTCGACGGCGTCATGGCCAAGCGGCTCATCGATCCGTACACGCCGGGCAAGCGCACGATGGTGAAGGTGAAGCATCAGCGGACCGCCGACTGTGTGATTGCGGGTTTCCGTTGGCACAAAAACGGACCGGGCACACACGTGGGATCCCTGCTGCTCGGCCTTTACGATGACGGCGGGACGCTTCAGCACGTTGGCATCTGCGCCAGCTTCACCACCAAGCGGCGGCAGGAGCTGGCCGAGGAGCTGGCACCGCTGCGGGCCGATGCGCTGGTTGACCACCCCTGGAAACAGTGGCGAGTGGATCCGGCGGAGATCTCGTCGCGTATGCCGGGCGCGACCAGCCGCTGGAACCGCGGCAAGGATCTCAGCTGGGAACCGCTTCGCATCGAACGCTGCTGCGAGGTCTCGTACGACCATCTGCAAGGCAGTCGCTTTCGCCACGCGACCCACCTGGTTCGCTTTCGGCCCGACAAGCGGCCGACCGACTGCCGCTACGACCAGCTCGAGTCGACGGCACCCTTCGAGCTCGGCGAGATCTTCAAGACGCCCGTGTCGGATCGAAGTCCGGGCTGAGCGGCTCTTCCGCTGGGCGCTCGTCGGCAGGGATCGCCTTGAGATTGATGCGGATGCGCGTCCAGGTGCTGGAACGACCTCGCATGGTATCGACGAGAATGTCGGCCGGTTCCAGCCGCGCGGCGAC
>JANNNO010000373.1:0-9400 GCA_031398585.1 Myxococcales bacterium
CCCCCGGCGGCGCCGAGATGAAGACCATCACCATCGTGCCCTCGCCCACCTCGGCGCTGATCACCGTCGATGGCGTCTCGCAAGGCTACTGGGGTCCCAAGAACGACAAGATTGCGCTCGACATGAGTCGCGACCACGAAATCGTTCTGCGCAACGACGAGTGCTGCGCGCCCGAAGTGCGCCGCATCGGCCCCACCGGCGAGCTGCCCGAAAACGATCGTCTGGTGGTCAGGTTCAAAGGGCGGCCGGCGCGCCTCACCGTCGTGACCGACCCGGCACAAAAGGGCAAGGTGGGCATCCGCGAGATCGATCCGGACCCCGGTCAACAAAAGCCGGTCGATAGCTGGGGGGATCTCGGTTCGGCTATCAATGTGCCCTTCTCGGGCGATCTCGACATGCGCAAGACTCTGCTGCTGACGGTAAGTGTGCCCGGCCGGCCGCCCAAAAACGAGCGGGTCGAGCTACAGGCCGGCAAGAGCCTCACGAAACAGGTTACTCTCGACGACTGAGCGTCTTGGCACCGGTCGTCCTCTCTCTGCTCCTTGCCCTCGCCGCACCCGCCGGAACCCCGTCGCACGAGTTCGCCCGGGGCAAGATCGCGTTTCAGCGCGCCGAGTACACCCGCGCGATCGAGATCCTACGTCCCCTGCTCTATCCCGAGCCTCGCCTCGAGACCGAAGGTGAGATGGTTCAGGCGCACCGGATGCTCGGCGTCGCGCACCTGTTCGCGCACCAGAACGACCTGGCGGCCGAGGAGTTCCGCAAGCTGCTGCAGCTGCGTCCTGACTTCCGCATGGACACGCTGATTGACCCGCCCGAGGTCGTCGATTTCTTCAACACCATCCTCGAGCAGCAGGCCGCCGAGCTGAGCGCGCTCGAGGCGCAAAGACGTGAGGCCGAGGCCGTCGCGGCCCGCCGCCGCCGCGGCGCCAACGAGCCCTGCCCGGATCCCACGACCATCGACCGGCGCACCGTTCGGCTTTCCCGGGCCGTCAGCTTCATCCCTTTCGGCGCCGGCCAGTTCCAAAATGGTCAGTCCCGCAAGGGCTGGGGCTTCTTCGCCGCCGAGACCAGCTTGGGGGCGATCTCGCTGGGGGCGCTGATCACGAATTTCGCACTCTACGGGGCCCGTCCCACCATTCGGTGCGAGCCGGCCGCCAACGCCCAGGACGAGGGCTGTTCGCCGGGCTACAAACAAGGGCCGGACCGATCCCGGTCCGAGCTGCTCACGAAGGTGCAGCTGGTGAGCGGGGGACTCTTCTTTGCGACCGCCATCTGGGGGGTGACCGACGCCATCTTGAACTTCGAGCCGGAGATCGTCATCGAGACGCCGCTCGACGGTCGCCCGCCCGCCCGATCCGCCGAGCGCCGCGGGCAGGCCCTCCGGGTGGCACCCGCTTTGTTTCCCGAAGCCGGTATGGGCGGGAGTCTCGCCTTCCGTTTCTAGGAGGAAACGGGGAAACTAGGAATTCCATGGCGACCTTGCGAATCCAGGGCCCCGGCGCGGCGGTGCGCGTCTACCACATCTACAAGAAGATCACGTCCCTCGGCAAAGGCGAGGACGTCGACGTGGTGATGCCCGATCCGCTGCTGGCTGACACCCACGCCCACATCCATTTCGACGGTCGCGACTTCAATGTTTCGACGACCGAAAAGGACGCCGAGCTGTTCGTCAACGGCCGCCGTCGCAACAAGCACCGCCTGGCGCAGGACGATCGCATTCGCCTCGGCGCCGTCGAGATGGAGTTCTCGCTCTTCGACGAACCGGTCACGGACGAGACGGCCGCTCAGACCATGGCCGAGCTCAACTCCTACCGGAAGCTCTTCGAGTTCTCGCAAAAGTTGATGGCCGAGTACGAGATCGGCGCTCTGCTGGATCAGTTGATGGACGCAATCGTCCAGGTCTCGAACGCCGACAAGGGCTTCATCGTGTTGATGGAGTCGGGCGAGCCAGTGGTGAAGGTGGCTCGCAACCTGCGCCGGGAGACCATCTCGGACGCGGTCAGCCATCTGTCCGATTCGATCATGGCGAGGGTGATTGAGTCGAAGCGGTCGCTGATCGTCTCGGATGCCCTTTCGGATGCGCAGTTTCGCAACTCGCTTTCGGTGGTCAACCTACGGCTCACGTCGGTGATGTGCGTGCCGCTGCTCGAACGGGGCAACCTCATCGGGGTCATTTATGTCGGCAACGATCACGTCGCGCAGCTCTTCGACGAATCGAGCCTCGAGGTCCTGACCATCTTCGCGTCGCAGGCGTCTCTTCTCATTCGCAACGCCCTGCTGGTCAACGAGCTTCAGATCGACAACCGATCGCTGTCCGAACGGATCGAAAGGATGCGCTTCGGCGAGATCCTCGGATCGTCGCCGTCGATGCAGGAAGTTTTCCGCAAGGTGCAAAAGGTCGCGGCGACCGACATCTCGGTGCTGGTGACGGGCGAGACCGGCACGGGCAAGGAGCTGATCGCGCGCGAGCTGCACAACCGATCGACGAGGGCCAAGGGGCCGTTCGTCAGCATCAACTGCGGGGCGATCCCGGAGAACCTGCTGGAATCGGAGCTCTTCGGGTACGTCCGGGGAGCCTTTACCGGCGCCGTCGGCAACAAGACCGGGCGATTTCAGGCAGCGAACAAAGGAACCTTGTTCCTCGACGAGATCGGCGAGATGCCGCTGGCTCTGCAGGTGAAGATCCTGCGCGCGATTCAGGATCGCATGGTGGTCAGGGTCGGTGACACCAACGCCGAGCCGATCGACATCCGCATCATCGCGGCGACCAACCGCGATCTGGAGGTCGAGATCAAGGGCGGTCGCTTCCGCGAGGATCTCTACTACCGGCTCAATGTCGTGCAGATGCACCTGCCGCCACTGCGTGACCGTGGCGACGACATCATCGTGCTGGTTCGCTACATGCTGGGTCGTTATGCCCCGGAGTACGGCAACAAGGTCCGCGGTTTCTCGCCGTCGGCGATCGCGGCGGTCAAACGTCACCGATGGCCGGGCAACATCCGCGAGCTCGAGAATCGGGTGAAAAAGGCGGTGGTGCTGGCAGAAAAAGCGCTGCTTGGCCCGGAAGACCTGGGCCTCGGCCCCGACGAGCTGCCCCCGATCTTGTCACTGGCCGAGGCTCGGGACAAATGGCAACGCGATTACATCAACGAGGTCCTGGCGCTCAACGGCGGCAACCGGACCAAGACCGCGCGTGATCTCGGCGTCGATCCCCGCACGATCTTCCGTCATCTAGAGAAGGAAGATGGCGACGACGAGCCCGAGGCGGCGTCCGGAACCTGAGATGATAGGACTCACGCCGATCGTCGGCGTCGCGGCTTCACCGCGGGCCGCGTGGCTCGCCTGGCTTGCGAGTCTGGCCTGTCTTCTGGCCTGTCTGGTGGGCGGTTGCGTTCTGCCAATCGCGCCCGAGTTCGAGACCGAGCGAAACGCGCCGCCTTTCACCGTGGACGTCCGACCGCTCACCGGCAGTGTGTTGACCGATCCCAATGCGTTCTTCGACGTCGTCGTCAGGGATCCCAACTCGACCGATACGCTGCACGCCCGCTGGTTGATCGACTACCCACCCTATAACCCGGAGGTCACCCGCAGCCTCACCGTCACGGTGGCGCCGCCGGGACCGGGCAGAGACAACCTGCACAGGATCGCGTTTCAGCCCCGCTGCGCCGATCACAGGATCAGTCCCTCCTTGACCCGCCACCAGCTGCTGCTGCTGGTCTCGGATCGGGCGTTCGTTGACAAGGACGTCACGCGACCCGAAGAGACGCCGAGCGACGCCTTCGTGGTGCGGTTGTCGTGGACGTTCGACCAGGACTGTTCGCGGCCATGAGGTCGCGTGGCCTCGCCTGGATTCTGTCGGCTCTGGCGCCGCTTTGGGCCTGTGGCGATCGCAAGACCTGCGCGGTCGATGACGATTGTGACGACGATCGGGCCTGCTTCGATCGCACCTGTCTTTCACGCCCGACCGCTCCGATCACGTTGGCGGTCGAGGTCGATCCGGCGGCCGGGTCGAGGTTCGCGCGACGCGATCATCCCTTCGTGACCTTCGGCAACACGGCTCTGCCGCTGGCGGTCGACAATCTGATCGACGTGGCAGCCACGATCATCAATCCACTCGCCACGGCCGCGGATCCTGCAAGCGCTGTTCGCGTCTCGGCGGGGGCCCCCTCGGAGATCGGAGGGCGTCCGCCGCCGGTCGCCGAGATCGACGCCATCAGCCGAGGGCCGGGGCAGCCGTACGAGGTGATGGTGCCACTGCCTGAGCGATGGCTCGGACGGACCGCTCAGCTCAAAGTGCTGCCCGCCTCGCCCCTCGACCGGGTCATGGCGCCTGCGACCTTGCCCGTGACTTTGGCCCCGATCGGCGTCTTCGTTCTCCCGGGGCCGGCGGAGACTCTCGTCGTCGAAGGGATCGTTCAGAGCAACACGGCGCCGGGCGATCCGGTGGCGGGGCACGAGGCCCGGCTGCTGGTGCGCGGGCTGACGCTTTCGAACGTCGCGCGGACTGATCTAGACGGCAAGTTCGTCCTGCGGGTGCAAAAGGCTGCCCTGCCTGCAGCGGCGGGTGCGCCGGATACGCAAGTGCGGGTCGAGCTGCGACCGTTGGGGCCGGTGCCCATCGTCATGCGGGTGCCGTTTCCCGGGCGGGAAGACGCCAATCTCGGCCAGCTACGGTTTCCCCCCGCGCCGCAGCCAGGGACGTTCGTCGTGCCGGTTGCGGACGCCGCCAGCAACGCTCCGGTCAGTGGGGCGGTGGTGAGCTTTTCCACCCGCCTCGAGGCGGCAACGGGCGGCGAGGCGAGCTATGTGAGAACGGCGGTCACCGGTGCCGATGGCCGCGCGACCTTGGCGCTTCTGCCCGGCACTTCGGCGGCGACGCGTGATTACGTCGTGACGGTCGTGCCGCCGGCGGGCTCGTCGGCGGGCTCGCTCTGCGCGCCCAGCTACCCGGTCGGTCCCGCTTCGGCCCCCGGTATGCCCCCTCGTGTGGGGGCCGCCCTCTTGCTGCCCGCCAGGATCGTTCAGCGCGGTCGCGTGCTGGCCGCTGGCGGCGCGCCGGCGGCGGGCGTGCGGGTCCGCGCGGTTCGCTCGAGCCCGCTCCGGTCAGCAGCGGCTTGCAGCAGCGATCACGACCTGTCGCCGAGCGAAACCACGACCGACCGGGCGGGAGCCTTTGCGCTGCCGGTCGAGCCCGGCGACCACCGCATCGAGGTCGAGCCGGGATTCGCGACCGCCCTGCCCCTGCACGCGCTGGCGAGTCGAACCATCGAAACTTCGCCCGCGCCGCTCGACATTTCGCTCCCCGAGCCGGTGCTGATCGAAGGGCGGGTGGTGAGTCCCGCCGGCGATGGGCTGGCGGGCGCCCGCATACGTGTGTACACGACATCCGCCGCGGCTTCCTTGCCGGGAGGGGCTTTGCCGGCAGTGGCCTTGCTGGGAGTGGCCCTGTCGTCGGTCGATGGAAGCTTCCGGATCGCGCTCGCCAGGCCGCCCTGATTGTGACCGTCATTGGGCGTCAAAACAGCGGCGCTGGTTGACATCGTCGCCGTGCACCCGTAGGGTTTCCGCTCGAACGTCCTTCGGCGCTCCGAAGGACTGGCCAGTTTCGCTGGCACGGCCTCCCCGACCTTCCGCGTACGTCCAAATCGCCCTGACCGGCGGGACCAAAGCGGGGGAGCTCGCCGGAAGCCTCTCCTCTTGCTCTTGAGCCCCTCGCTGGGGGCCGGGCGAACCGGGGTGCGCACCGCTCGCCCTCGAGACCACGTTGTCCGCGATCTCTCCTCAATCCGAACCGGGCCAGACCCCGGCCAATCCCGCCTCGCCCGTTGCCGCGTCCGAGGGCGCCGACGGCGCGTCGACACCGCATCCGCCCGAATTTCGCCGCTACCGGCGTTTCGTGAACACGGTTGCGTTGGTCTTCATTTTTCTGAGCGCCGGCTATCTGCTGCTCTCGGTGACGGTCACGATCTACCGGCAACGCACGGCCGGACCGGCTGTCACGCCGATCAACGTCGCGCTTACGAAGCAAGAGCTCGCTGGCTGCTGGCAAGAGCTGCATGACGTGACTGTCGCCCTCGAGAAGTACCTCGAGAAGTCGCACTACCTGCTCGGCGTTTACGATCAGGTCGAGACGCAACGTTGGGCCAATGAAGGCGAGATCTGGCGCAACCAGTGGCGCGCTCTTGGTGAGCGGTGTCGCTTCGACACCCGTCCGCGCGCACCAGTGCCCCCCGAATTCGACGACCTCCAGGCCGCGCACCGCGAGCTTGGCGATACGGCCACCATTTACACGAAAGAACTGCTGCGATTCGGGCGGGAGCAGGCGCCCCGCCTCGACCGTTTGCGCAGCCGCATCAACAACATCGGCAAGCGCCTGGCGCCGCCCTAGCAGGCGGCGGTCGCCGCGAGACACCGGAGAGACGAATATGACGCAATCGATTGACAACGACAACGAACTGGCCGAACCCGCGGTCGCCCTGGAACCGGCCGCCGATACGAATCCGTCGGCCCCAGCCGGCCCGTCGTGGCAGGATCTCGGCCTAGGCGCTCCGGTGCTGGCCGCCCTCACCGAGATGGGCTTCACCGCCCCGATGAAGGTGCAGGCCGAGACCGTCCCGCTCGTGACGTCCGGCAAGGATCTGATGGTGCAGTCGCGCACCGGATCCGGCAAGACGGCAGCGTTCGGCATTCCACTCATCGACAAGGTCGTGCGCGCAGACGACCGCTTCGTGCAGGCGATCATTCTTCTGCCGACGCGCGAGCTGGCGTTGCAGGTCGCGAGCGAGCTGACGCGGATATCGGCGCACAGTGGGATCACTGTCGTTCCCGTCTACGGCGGCGCGCCGATGGGTCGCCAGATCGAACAGCTCAAGGCCGGCGGACAGATCGTCTGCGGCACCCCGGGGCGCGTGCTGGATCACATGCGGCGCGGGACCTTGGTCCTCGACCGGGTCAAGTGCGCCATCCTCGATGAGTGCGACGAGATGCTGTCGATGGGCTTTCAAGAAGACATCGAAGCCATCCTCGAGCGTACGCCGACCGAACGACAGACACTGTTGTTCTCGGCAACGGTTCCCGAAGGGATTCAGCGGCTGTCACGTCGCTTCCTGCGTGATCCGCAGAATCTCAAGCTGTCGGCGGATTTCGTCGGCGTGCAGGAGATCCGGCACGTCTATTACACCATCCCAGGTGGGCAGCGCGAAAACGAGCTGTTGCGCGTGCTGCAGTTCGAGAACCCGGGGAGGGGCATCGTCTTTTGCAACACGCGCGAAGAGACCGGCCGCGTAGCCGAGTTCCTGCGGCGACAGGGCTTCGACGCCGAGGCGATCTCCTCGGACCTGGCGCAGGCGGATCGCGAACGCGTGATGGCGCGCATGCGGGCGAACGAGATTCAATTCCTGGTCGCGACCGACGTCGCGGCCCGCGGCATCGATCTCGAAGCGCTCTCGCACGTCATCAACTTCAGCTTTCCCGAGTCGCCCGAGGTCTACATCCATCGCACCGGTCGCACCGGGCGCGCGGGACGCCATGGTACCGCGATCTCGCTCATCGGACCGACCGAGGTGGGCGCGTTCTACTACGTCAAGCTGCTCTACAAGATCAAACCCGAGGAGCGTTCGCTCCCGTCCGAGGCGGAGATTCGCGGCAAGCGCGAAGGCGAGCGGATCGAAGCGTTGCGAGCGCGTGTGGCCGGCGAGCCAGGCGTCAACTGGCGGGCGTTGGCTCGACGCCTGATGGGCGCGGTCGATGGCGAGCGCCTCTGCGCGGCGCTGCTGGCTGAAGCCTTTGCGGGCGACAAGAAGGTCGAGCCGGTGATCGAGGCGAAGCGATCGATCATCCAGCCGCGCACGGACGGCCCCCAGCGGGAGCCACGCCGCGATTCACGCCCCGGTCGCGACCGGGATCGCAGTCGCGAACGAGGCGAGCGCGATGGGCGTTCGGCCGAAGGACGACCTGCGCGGGAGAGCCGTGAAGGGCGAGAGGGCGGCGGCTTCGGGCGCGAGCCTCGCGAAAGCCGCGAGGGTCGGGAAGCCCGTGAGGGTGTGGGCCGCGAGCCGGGCTCGGTGCGTGAGGGCCGCCCGGCGACCCCGGGGCGCGAAGGGCCCGAAGCGACCGCTCCCCGGGAGGCGCGCGAGAGTCGTTTTGGCCGGGACGCCAGCGCGGGTCGAGAAAACCGGCCGGTGCCCCCCGCGATCCCGGTGCCCCCCGCGATCGAAGGTGCCGAGGGCGCTGCCGAGCGCGAAAGCGGTGAGTTGCCGGTTGGCCGTGAGACGTCGGTCAGCCGTGAATTGCCCGTCAGCCGTGAGGCCACCCCGCCCGTGACTCGGACGGGTTTTGGCGAGCGCGCGCCCGACGTGAGCCGCGATGCAAGCCGTGGCGAAGCCGGCGATCGCCCCCGTAGCGGCGAGCCGCGACGTGGCCGCGAAGAGCGACCTCGCAGCGGCGATCGGCCCGAGGGTGATCGCTTCCGAAGCCGCAGCCGCGACGAAGGCAGCCGTAGCCGCGACGAAGGTGGCCGCAGCCGGGATCGCTTGTCGTCCTCGTCGTCCCCTCGCACCACCTCGGACGACGCGGGTAGCCCCGCCGCCAACGGCGAAGCCAGCCGCAACGGACACGCGGCCTGGGCCAGCGAGCCGACGCCGTCCTCGACAGATTCGAACGAGACCGCGGCTGAGACGGCCACCTGGGCCGACGTCGCGGTCACCCCGCCCTCGTCCGAAGCGGCTGCACGCCCGGCTGATCGCGAGCGGCAGCGCCGTCCTCGCGATCGTGCGGAGCGTGTCGAGCGCGCCGCGCGTCCGCCAACCGCAGCCGGTCCTTCGGGCCGTGGCAAGGACGAGTTCTGGTCGGTCTGGTCGGACAACAAAGCTCCCTCCGCTGCGCCTCCCCTCGAGGACGAGCCGATCTCCATGGGCGACCGTCCTGAGCCAATCGCCGCGGAAGGCGACGAAGCACGGCTTTTTCTCAACCTGGGGCGCAAGGACGACGCCTCCACGGCCGAGGTCGCCGCGCTCTTCGAAAGCCTCGGTGTCGAAGTCGCCCCCGGGGACATCGATCTGATGAACACGCATTCTTACGTGAACGTGCCGGCGGCCGTGGCCGACCGCCTCTGCGAGGGGCTCTCCGGCCGCGATCGCAACGGCCGCGCGCTGCTCTGTGAGCGGGCCCGCCCGCGCCGGCGGTAACGGAGGCGCGGAGCTAGGCGGCGGGGATGGCGGGGGTGCGCGGACCCTCACCCGCCGACCTTCGGTCGTCGACCTCTCCCCGCGGGGGAGAGGTGAAGAGCGGAGTGTCGCCGCCGCGAGGGTTGGTGTGGCGCGGGGGTGCGCGGACCCTCACCCGCCGACCTTCGGTCGTCGTCCTTGTAGGTTGAGTTTGGGGTAGGAAGGGTGGGCGG
>JANNNO010000086.1:0-2364 GCA_031398585.1 Myxococcales bacterium
GTGCCGTTCCCTCGTTGAAGGGCGGCAGGAACTCGCTGCCGCGCGTGGCGAGCACCACGACGCCCGACACGGCCAGTGCCGCGGTGACTGCCGTCACGGCCCAGGGATGCGCGCACGAGAGCGACATCATGCGGCCGCCGACGGCCTTCGCGTGACGCACGACCACGAGAACCAGCAACCCGAACTGAAGTCGCGTCAGTTCGGAGCCGCTGCGGACGCCGAGGTCGATCCCGAAGAGACTCGGAGACCGAATCGGGTTGCCCGATTCTGCCGCGAAGAACGGGTTCCGAAACAGGAGCTGTTCGGTGGCCACCGCCCCCGCCAGCGTGACCACAGCGAGCTGTGCTCCTCGGATCCTCAGCGCCGGAAGTCCGACGACCACGCCGATCAGACCGGCCACCGTCGCGGACCCGAGGAGATCGAGCGGAAAGGGGATGTGCAGGTCGGAGGACAGCTTGGACAGCGTGAAGCCGGCGGCTCCCGCAATCGCCGCCTGGGCCAGAGACACTTGACCGACGATGCCGGTGAGCACTACCAGGGACAGTGCGATGATCGCGGCGATCATCGAGGTGATGACCCCGAATCGGTAGGCGCCACTCGTTGCCACCAGAGCGACGACACCGACCAGTATCGAACCCAACACCACTCCTGGACGGTTACTGACCGGGGTGATTGCCGGGAGCGGGTCGGTTCGCAGGTGCCCGCGGCCCGGAAGTTTGTCCCCGGCTACGAAGAGCGTTGCGACGATCAGCACGAGTGGGACGACGTCCGCCAAGCCGACTGCAGCCCACTGTGGCCACCATGCCCGGGAGGTCAGATACACCATCTCCGACTGCAGCGCACCGAGCGCAAGGCCGGCGAAACACGCGACCCAGATCGATCCGAACCGGGCGAGCAGCGCAACAGCGAGAGCTGGGACGATGTACAACGTGAACCGAGCCGAGCTGAGCCCGGCTGACGGTGCGACGAGGATGGCCATCAACCCGCACGTGACGGCGGACAGCATCCATGTGGACAGCGCCAATCGGTTCGGCGAGTAGCCCGAGATCGCGGCCGCAGTCTCGTTCTCCGATGCGGCTCGCGTTGCGACGCCGAATGTGGTGAAGCGGAAGTAGGCCCATAGGAGAGTTGCGAGGGCGATGGCCATCCCGGGGAGGTAGAGACGGTCGGCGGAGAACCTGATCGACCCCCACGTGATCGTGTCGATCGGCAGCACGGGCGCAGCGACTCGGGACTCCGAGGAGAACCGCAACACGACGAGCGCCTGCACTGCGATCAACAACCCGACCGAGGCGACGACCTTTGCCAGCGGAGGTGCTGACCGCAGCGGGCGGAACACCGCGAGGTGCACGACGGCGGCAAGGAGAACAGCCGAGACGATTCCGCAGACGATTGCCGTTGCCATGCCGCGACCGACGGTGAGGCTGCCGATCGGCAGCACGAACACTCCCTGCTTGCGGACTTCGTCGACGACGTAAGCGCCGTAGACCGACATCGCCCCCTGAGCCAGGTTGACCATCGCCGTGCCCTTGTAGATGACAACGAGGCTCACCGACAACGCGGCGTACATGGCGCCGGTGCCAAGGCCCACGATGGCGAAGAGCACGATCTCCTGCATGCCGATCGGCAACTGTCAGCCTGCGCCGGTGATGCTGGGGAGGTCGATGAAGTCCTCGACGGCCGCTCGCTGATGACCGTCGCTCGCGACTTCGTACACCAGCAGGCCCGTTCCGCACACGTTGAGACCCGCCTGTGCCGTTCCTCCGCAGCTGACGGTCGCACCCATGAAGGTGTCGTAGTCGATGGTGTTGTCGAACGCCTCGCGGACGCTCGCGCTGTCAATCGGCCCGTCGACGGTGCCCAGGATCTTGGCGAGATCGACCATCGTCGAGAAGGAGAACGCTGCGAACGACAAGGCGTTGTCGCCGTATCCAGCCGCTTCCATGGCGCTGACGTACGTCGTGATCTCTTGCTGCTTCGAAGGCGGCGCGGAGTCGGGGTCGGCCGGGTTCCACAGATCCGTCGTGGTCACGACGCCTTCGGCGCCAGCTCCGACGGCTCCGACGAACGCCGAGCAGTTGCCGGCGAGGATTCGGCCCGTGAAACCAGCGGCGCGAAGCGCAGTCACGAAGCCGATGCAGTCGGGTTCAGTTGCGGCTGGGCTGCCGATGACGTCCGGGTTGCCGACCATTGCCGCCGATGTGAGCGCGTTCCAGTCGGGACTCGCCGGGTTGTAGTACACCGCATTGAACTCGATGCCGAGCGCTTCTGCTGTTGGCACGGCTGACTGCTCGATCAGGTCGCGCCCTTCAGCGGTGTCGTCACCAAGCGATTCGCGGAATCCGGCGGCATGATTCAGGCCGG
>JANNNO010000101.1:0-3141 GCA_031398585.1 Myxococcales bacterium
ACTCCCCGGTGGCCAAGGCCTGCGCCGAAGGCGGCGTCAAGGCTGCCAAGGCCACGATGAAAGAACTGGCGAAAGCGGGCCGCGCGGCCGGCGTCAAATACCAGTGCGATGACTGCCACATCAACGACGCGGACTACGCTCAGCTTTCGAAAGGGGCCGAGGAGAAGTTCGCCAAGCTGCTCGCGGCCACCAAGAAGTGAGCACGTCTTCGGACGGGGCGCAGTCACGAGCCGCGGCATCGGGCCATTCGTCGATCGAAGAGGCGCTCAGAGCGCGCGTGACGGCGGCCGCGGCCGCTCACTTCGGTGACGAGGGGGCGGCAGCCGAACCAGCGCTGCATCGTTCGGCGCACGCCGACTATCAAGCCGACATCGCCCTCGGCCTCGCCCGCAAGCTCAAGAAGAACCCCAAGGAAGTGGGCAGTGCGCTCGCCGCCGCGCTGTTGCCGGATGAGTTCATCGAGAAGGCCGAGATCTCCGGGCCCGGGTTCATCAACATCACGTTGCGCTCAGGCGCTCTCGGCGCCGGGTTGGCTCAGATGGCCGCCAGCCCGCGCCTCGGCGCTCCCTCGCCAGCGATGCCCGAGACCGTGGTGGTCGACTACTCGTCGCCCAACCTCGCCAAGGAGATGCACGTCGGGCACATCCGGAGCACCGTCATCGGCGATGCGCTGGCTCGCCTGCTCGAGTGGAGTGGGCACAAGGTCATCCGGCAGAACCACGTCGGCGACTGGGGCACCCCGTTCGGCATGCTGCTCGAACAGCTGGTCGATGCGCAGGCCGCTGGCGCTGAGGCGAGCGTGCGCGAGCTGGTCGGCTTTTATCGCGAGGCTCGCGCCAAGTTCGACAGCGATCCCGCGTTCGCCGATCGCGCGCGCCAGCGCGTGGTGCTGCTGCAAAGTGGTGATGGCCCGACGTTGGCCCTCTGGCAGCGGCTGATCGACATCTCGGTCGACTACTTCACGGTCCTTTACGATCGCCTCGGTGTCACGCTCAAACCCGAGCACGTGGCGGGCGAGAGCCGCTACAACGAGGCTCTGCCGGGCGTAGTGAGCGATCTCGAAGCGGCAGGGCTGGCACGCGAGAGCGACGGAGCCATGTGCGTTTTTCCCCCCGGCTTTCAGGGCCGCGAAGGCGAGCCGATGCCGCTCATCGTGCGCAAGCAGGACGGGGGCTTTGGTTATGCGACGACGGATCTGGCGGCCTTACGCCACCGACTCGATGTGCTCGGCGCGGGCCGAGTCATCTATGTGGTGGGGGCCCCGCAGAGCCAGCACCTCGCGATGGTCTTTGCCGCCGCTCGCCTGGCCGGCTGGGTGAAGGAAGACGTGCGCCTCGAACACGTCGCTTTCGGATCCGTGCTCGGGCCCGACAAGAAGATGTTCAAGACCCGCGCTGGCGAATCGGTCAGCCTGGCGTCGCTGCTCGACGAAGGGATCGAGCGGGCGGGCAAGGTCGTGTTGGAAAAATCGCCCGAGCTGCCCGCAGCCGAACAGAATCGGATCGCGGTGGCCGTCGGCACGGGCGCCATCAAATACGCCGATCTGTCCAACGATCGTATCAAGGACTACGTCTTCGACTGGAACCGCATGCTCTCCTTCGAGGGCAACACGGCGCCCTATTTGATGTACGCGCACGCGCGCATCCGGTCGATCCTGCGCAAGGCGAGCTGGAACGATGTCAGCCCCGGCGTCTTTACCATCGAGGCACCCGAGGAGAGGGCACTCGCGCTGGCGTTGATGGGTTTCGGCTCCGTCATCGTGCGCACGGGCGAATCTCTGCAACCGCACCGGCTCTGCGGGTTTCTCTACGACGTGGCCACCGCCTTTTCGTCCTTCTACGAAAAGTGTCCGGTGCTCAAAGCCGAAGAGCCGGTGAGGGGGGCGCGCCTTGCGCTGTCGGCCCTGACTGCGCGCGTGCTCGCCCAGGGGCTCTCGCTGCTCGGTATCGCCGCGCCCGAACAGATGTAGCGCCCTCGCGTCATGTAGCGCGTCCTCGCGTCCTGGCGCTCGGGCACGCGCGGCCGGCGCGCTTGATTTCCACGCTCTGTGGGCCATGATGCCGCCGAGATGGACGGAAAGCGGGCGAATCCCGGCGTGCTTGCATCGCAGGGCGGCGCTCCCCTTGGCCGGCCAGTCCGTCCCACCGTCGCCGAGCGTGATGCCTTCATCGGCCGTCTGGGCGACGCCTTTGCCAACGGCGTGCTCGACGTCGAGGAGTTCGAGCGCCGCGTGACGCTCGCTCACCAGGCTGACAGCCGCGGCGATCTCGACGCGCTCGTGGTCGATCTGCCGAGACCATCGCGCGCCACCGAACCTGCGCCACCGACACCGGTGCGCGACCTGGTTCCGCCCCGCGAGGTGAAAGCGAGCGCAACGGTCTTCACGGCCATGGGCGGCGTCGAGCGCAAGGGCCCTTGGACGGTGCCGCGCACGCTCAACGTGCTCACAGTGATGGGCGGCGCCAGCCTCGACTTCCGGGAGGCGCGCCTGCCCGAAGGCGACGTCGAGATCCGTGTCGCCGCCTTCATGGGCGGTGTCGAGATCATCGTGCCGCCGACGCTGGCGGTGGAATCGAACGGAGCGGCCATCATGGGTGGCTTCGAGCACGTGGACCGCGCCCCCGCCGCCGTGGAGCCCGGTGCCACGGTTCTTCGTGTCAGCGGAATCACGATGATGGGCGGCGTGCACATCGAGACCCGTCTGCCCGGCGAAACGAGCCGGCAGGCACGCAAGCGCCGCAAGCGCGAAAACCGCGGCAAGTAACCGGCTCCCAGCCAGGGCGACGAACGATGTGCCCGTGGCGCGCGATCAGCGTTTGGCGCGCGCCTTTTCGGACTTGCGTCGCGCCGGCGCGGCCGCCTCTTCTCCCTCGTCATCGCCGCTGGCCCGCTGGGCGGGTTTGCGGCTGGCCGCTGACGCTTTGGCGGGGGCCTTGTCACTGCCCCGGCTGCCGGCCTCGAGGCTGGCTTTCAGAGCTTCCATGAGATCGATCACCTGCGCGGGCGCTTCCTCACCTGTCTCGGAGACGTCGATGGTCTGGCCTTCCACCTTCTTCTGGATGTCGGCCAGGATGCGCGTCTTGACGTCGTCTTCGTACTTGGTCGGCTCGAACGTCTCACTCGAGATCTGATCGACCAGCT
>JANNNO010000172.1:0-8192 GCA_031398585.1 Myxococcales bacterium
CGAAAAGGCCTTCGCTCAGATGAACGGCGGCTACAACGCCATCGGCAACGGCGGCAACTGGGAGTACGGCATGGAGACCCTCACCGGGCGCGAGTCGCACACCCATGACTCGGCCACGCTGCCTTTTGCGGACGTGGAAAAGGCGCTGAAAAAGAACCAGCCGGTGGTGATCAACACCTTGCGCGCCTCCACCGCCGAGCACACCGCCGCGTTGACCTCGTTGAATCTGGTCGGCTGGCACTCCTACTCGATCGTCGATTCCAAGAAGGAGAAGGGCGAAGAGTGGGTGAAGCTGTCGAACCCGTGGGGCAACAACCACCCGGGCGCTTCGGCCGCCGACCGCAAGGACGACGGTGGCTGGATTCGGTACAGCGATCTCGTCGCCAGCGGCATCTTGCAGGGCACCGCGATCGGCGAAGGCACTCGTCCCATCCGCGGGTAGTGATCCGCGATGCCGACTGCCATGCCGACTGACATGCCGACGGTTTTGCCGGCCGTTGTTCGCTCTCGTCTCACGGCGCGTGTCCGTCTCCAGGCCCTTGGCCTCAGCGCCGTGGGACTGCTGATCCCCCTCACCACTTTTCAACCCTATGCGATTGCCGGCTGGCCGCGCGCGGCCCGAAGGAACACCATGCCCGAAGCCAACATCATGACCATGAATGCCCCCCGCTCCGGATCTCCGTCGACGTTTGGTCCCACTGCACACGAGGTTCGTCCCTTCGTGATCCGTGAATCGGCCCAGCGTCGGCTTGGCGCCTGCTCGGTCGGCGTCATGCTGCTCGCCTCCGATCGCGTGACCCTGGCGCTTTCGGCGCACGAGCGTGACCCTGGCCAGGGCTGGGACGCGCGTGTGACGTTGAAGAAGGGAGAGAGCCTCCCTTGCGGCGATCTGTTTCCCATCGTTGCGCTGGGCGAGCTCGAGGATCGCTGGGGTGGCGGTCGCGGTGTGGTTTTCGACGAACGGGGCGGCACGCTTGCAGGCGTGACCTTGCGGGCGGAAGGGATCCCCATCGTTCTCGGTGGACAGACGACCATCGGCGACTTCGAGCTCGAGCTCGTCAGCCTGGCAGCGGGAGGCGCCGAGTTGGCGCTGACCCATGCGGGTGTCGTGCCCGCTGCGCGGCGCACGTTGCAGGTGAAGCCGGGTGATCCGATCGAGATCGGGCGTCGCAAGTACAGCGTGAACGCCTGCGTGCCGACTGACGGCGCCGCCGGTGTGGTGGGCTGGATCGAGCTCGTTGCCAGCGGCGGGCGTCGCGGTGACAGCAAACGAAAGCCACGCCCATGAGGGGCAGGGGGCACCATCGCGTGCGCTTACAGGCGACCGTTCCCGCCGGTGGCGTCTTTCGCTGGGGCGCGCCCTCCTGGGGCATCGCGCTGGCTCTCGCGTTCGGCATCACCGTCGCGTCGGGGTGTGAAGCGACCACGGATGATGCTCGAAACCTCGATGGACCTGCACTGGCGGTGGCCGATGCGGCGAAGGAGGGCGGCACCGAGATCGGGGCTTTGGTTGACGTTTCGGCTGACGCTTCGGCTGACGCTTCGGCTGGGGGTTCGGTCGATGCCGGACGTGTGGCTGTCGACGCAGGGGGTGGCTCGGAGGGCGGGGCGTCGCTTCCCGATGGCGTCGGAGTTGCCGACGTGACGGCGGCCGAAACAGCGGCGCCGCCTGATGGCGGCGTGACGGGTGCACCGGATCCCGGTGCCGGCATGTTGCGGCCGGAAGATGCGATGGTCTTGTTGACGGGGACGCAGGGCAATCTCGGTGACTGCGGCATCGCCGTCTCGGAGGTCGTCGCGGACGTCGCAGATGCCAGGGCGCGCACGTTCATCGCTTGGGCTGGCAGCGGAGCGCGGCTCAGCCGACATCCTTTGCGCGAGGGTGACGTGCTGGTCTGCCAGGCGCTGTTTCGCGTGGTGCGGGCGGGCGACGTCAGCGGGTATCTGCCTGGTGCGGCCCGGCCGGGTGTCGTGATCGACAAAAGGCCGCGTTCGATTCCCGGGTTGTCGATTCAGGCGAGCTCGATCGTACTCAACGTCGGCGGGCGGACGGATGACGGGAGCGCGACGTTCAGTGACATCGTGGTTGCCGGCGGGCGCGGGCAGTTCAGCGCGGTGGAGGGCGCAGGGATGCGGGGACGGCACGACGTCGCTGTGGGCGATGTCATCAGCGCAGGCGGGGGGCGACGCAAGGTGCTCGCTTTGGTGCCGCCCGATGCCGGGCAGGGCGTGGCTGGCTGGATCGAGCTTGGGGCGACCGCGGATTGACGGGGGCGGCGGGGGGTTAGATGACGGGGCCGTCGCCGCGGGCGACGATGGTGTCTTTGGCCAGGCGCTGGTCTTTTTCGGGGTGGTCGGTGTTGTAGTGCAGGCCGCGGCTCTCGGGGCGTCGGCGGGCGCTGTGGATGATGAGGTCGGCCAGCAGGGCGATGTTGCGCAGCTCGAGCAGGTCGCCGTTGATGAGGTAGTTCCAGTAGTACTCGCGGATCTCTTCCCGGATGAGATCGATCCGGCGTTGCGCGCGCGCCAGCCGCATGTCGGATCTCACGATGCCGACGTAGTTCCACATCAAGCGCCGGATCTCGTCCCAGGTGTGGGAGACGACGACGGCCTCGTCGGGCATGCTGGCGTCGCCGGCATACCAGGGGGCGACCTGCGGCGGCCGCTCGGCGGTGGCGTCGCGCACGTCGTCGGCTGCGTGGGCAGCGTAGACCAGCGCTTCGAGTAGAGAATTCGAGGCGAGACGGCAGGCGCCGTGAAGGCCGGTCATGGCGACTTCGCCGATGGCGTAGAGGTTGCGGACGTTCGTGCGCCCGCGGCTGTCGACCGCGACGCCGCCACAGCTGTAGTGCGCGGCGGGCACCACAGGAATCGGCTGCGTGCGCATGTCGATCCCCAGCTTCATGCACTCGGCGTGGATGTTGGGGAAGCGTTCGATGAGGAACGCTGCCGGCAGGTGGGTCATGTCGAGCAGCACGAAATCGTCGCCGGTCCGCTTGAGCTCGGCGTCGATCGCACGCGCCACGATGTCTCGCGGGGCCAGATCCTTCAGCTCGTGGTAGCGGGGCATGAACGCGGTGCCGTCCCGCAGGCGCAAGATGCCGCCTTCACCGCGCATCGCCTCGGTGATGAGAAACGACTTGGCCTGTGGGTGATAGAGGCAGGTCGGGTGGAACTGAAAGAATTCCATGTTGGCCACGCGTGCCCCGACCCGATAGGCCATCGCCACGCCATCGCCGGTGGCGACGTCGGGGTTGGACGTGTAGAGGTAGACCTTGCCGGCGCCGCCGGTGGCGAGCACCACGGCGCGAGCGACGATGGTCTTCACCTCGCCGCTCTTCTGGTCGTAGACGTAGGCGCCAAAGACCTTGTTGGGTCCGCCGTATTTCGCGTTGGTCAGGAGGTCGATTGCCATGTGGTCGGGCAGCATCTGGATGCGATCGCCACGTTCGGCGGTGCGGCGCAGGAGCGCGGTCTGGATCGCGGCACCGGTCGTGTCGCGGGCGTGCACGATCCGTCGCGCGCTGTGCCCGCCTTCGCGTCCCAATGCCAGATGTCCGTCGGCGTCGCGATCGAATGGCACGCCCAGCTGATCGGCGAGGTGAAGGATGTGCTCGGGTGCCTCGCGCACGCAGCGTTCGACGACGTCGGGCTTGCAGAGGCCGTCGCCCACGACCAGCGTGTCCTCTACGTGTTTGGCGACCGTGTCGTCCGATCCCAGCACCCCGGCAACCCCGCCCTGTGCGTACTGGGTGTTTGCCTGCGTCGGCGACCGTTTCGTCACCACCACGACGCGGCCGTGCTCGGAGGCGCGCAACGCAAAGTAGAGGCCCGCGAGGCCCGAGCCGAGCACCAGGTAGTCGGTTTCAATCACGGGAACAATCTACAACGCGCGCGCGGGCGCGGGGGCACGCGGGTGGTTCCGTTACGCGTCTCCGCGCGGCGAGGTCAGGAAGCGGGCGCCTCTTGCCGGACCGGGTCGGGAGGCGTGCTCTCGGGCGTGGTACCATCTCGCCCTCGATGGTGCGGATTTCGGGGCCTTCGGTCTCGGCCAGAAACTACGCCCGCAAGGTGGTGGCGTCGGTCGTGGGGGTGCTCGGCCTCGGCCTGGGATCCGCCCTGGCGCCGTGGGTATCGCCTGCCGACGCCGCGGTCTGGAAGCGCATCCGTAAGGACGGCACCGAGGAGTTCACCAACACGCGGCCCTCGGGCGACGGTTGGACGCCGGTCAAGAGCGCCGGCGGCGCGCGCGCTGGCCGATCCACGGCGCCCAGCCCGACCACCGGAGGCAGTGGGGGCAGCGTCATCTGGGGCCGCGAAAACGCCGACGGCACCGTCGAGTTCACCAACCTTTCCCCCGCCGGCAAGAGCTGGAAAGTCCTCTACCGCACGGGACCCGGCAAGGCGGCTGCCGAACGCGGGTCCTCGGATCTGGTGCCCCCGCGCGACACTTCCGCGGCTCGCTTTTCTCGCTACGATCGTCACATCCGGGATCAGCAGGCGTTCTACGGCATCCCGCTGCCGCTCGTGCGCGCCGTGATCAAAACGGAATCCGACTACGATCCGCGCGTGGTTTCCAGCGCGGGCTGCGTCGGCCTCATGCAACTGGCGCCGGGCACCGCCCGCGAAATGGGAGTCACCGACATCTGGGATCCCCGGCAGAACATCATGGGCGGCTCGCGCTACCTCCAGGTGTTGGCGCGTCGGTACTGCCGCACACCCGCCCGAGGCACGGCCTTCGTCTGCGGTCCGGGCGATCTCGTGAAGGTCATCGCCGGTTATCACGCGGGGCCGGGCGCGGTCGAAAAATACGGGGGTCTGCCACCCTACGAGACGACCCGCGCCTACGTTCAGAACGTGCTGACCCGTTACGAGGAGTACCGTCACAAGGAAGGTCAGGCGGGCGACAACGTCGCGCTCGCGCCGGGGAGACCGTGAGCGCGGCTCCGCCTCGGGCTTCGCCCAACCCCCCTGCCGACGTTTCTACGGCGTTGGGCAGTCGCCTCGAACGGGCCGGCGCGTTTTACCAAGAGCGCCGCTTGCCCGAGGCCGAACGTGAGCTCGAGGCGGCCGTCGAGCTTGCGCCCGACGATCCACGCGCCTACCGCCTGCTGGCGCGCGTGCGCTTGCGCCAGGGGCGCGCGGGCGATGCGCGAGACGCTTACGCCAAGCTGGCACAGCGGCTCCCCGACGACGCCCAGGCGCGGTTCGATCTGGGCCTGGCCGCGCTCAAGATCGAGGACTTCGCTCAGGCGGCTGCCGAGCTCGAAGCGGCCTTGCGCCTGCGGCCCGAAGACGCGCGCGCCGAGCCCTACCTGGCTTATGCCTGGGCCCGACTCGGTCGTACGTCAGCTGCGATCGCCGCGTTCGAGAGGGCGGGCGCGTCCGAGCTGGCCGCAGCGACACTCGCCGGCGCGACGACTTCGAGGGAGGTGCCCATCGCCACGCTCGCCGCCGACCGGCTCATGGGAGGCTCGCCGCTGGCAGGCTCGCCGCTGGCAAGCCCGAAAAGTCCCGCAGAGGCCGGCGTCGAGCGCGACCTGTTTCGCTTCGTGATCGAGGCGGATAGCGAAGCGCACGTGGTGCCCTCCGCCCTGGTGACGACGACCGGAGACGTCACCCTTTCGCACGCCGTTCGGCGCCGCCCCGGTCGGATTGCCGAGCCCAACGACACCTCGCAGGTGCGCTTCATGCGCTGCCACGGCCAAGGCGAGGTCTGGGTTGGGGCTCGTCGTGCGGGCACCCGACCGTTCGGCCTCGGCATCGAGGAGGACGTGGTTTTTCTGCGCGAGGCAAGGGTGCTCGGCTGGGCGGGCGCGCTCACCTGGGAAGTCGGCACGTTGCCCGGGAGCGGGGCCGCTCTCCTGCATCTATCGGGGCGCGGCCGCGTCCTGGTGGACTGGGCGGCGACCGATATCATAGCGGTGCGCGTGTCGCCCGCGCAGAAGACGAAGTTGATCGACGGCCGCTTGCTCGGGTGGCTGGGCCAGCTCGTCTTCACGCAGGATGACACGAGCGGCGCAGCGGCCAGCTCGGGGGGCAGTGGCACCGTGATCGCCTGCGAAGGCGAAGGGGTGCTATTGATCGCAAGGCATGGGGACGCTCAGTAGCCAGTTCACCAACGCTCCCAACCTGGTCACGATGGGCCGGGTGGTATTGATTCCAGCGGTGCTGATCTTCATCGACAATTTCAGCCCGCTGCGAACCTTTATCGCGGCGCTGCTCTACCTCGTCACCGCGGCGACCGACGCGCTCGATGGTTATCTGGCACGCAGCCGCGGCCAGGTCAGCGTGCTCGGCAAGTTCCTCGATCCCCTGGCCGACAAGCTCATCGTCACGGCCGTGCTGGTGGTGATGGTGCAGCTGGGACGCGTGCCGGCCTGGATCGTGATCGTCATGATCGCGCGCGATCTCGCCGTCAACGGTCTGCGATCGGTGGCCTCCGCCGAAGGTCTGGTCATCGCGGCGAGCGAGGGCGGCAAGGTCAAGACGGCGCTGCAGCTCGTTGCCCTCATGATGCTGCTGGTTCACTTCCGCCATCCCGTGCTTGGGCTCGATTTCAGCATCGACTATCACGTCGTCGGTATGGGCCTGCTCTATGTCTCGCTGGTGATGTCGATCCTGTCGGGGATCGAGTACGTCCGGAAGTTCGTGGCCGTGCTCGGGCGCGAAGGCGGCGGCAAGCAGGCGGCGTGAAGCGATGCGCGGCCCCTGCCTGGCCGGCGGCGGCGGTGGCGCGGCAGCTCGGCCATCGAGCGAAGCCGGCTTGGCTCTTCTCTCCTGAAGGCAAAGGCGCGCGCAGCTTCGTTGCCTGCGATCCCGTCGAGGTCGTTGGCGGGCAATCCCTGGCCGATCTCGAGAGTGCCTGGGAAAGGGCCCGCGCGAACTGGGGAACGGAGCTTGCCGGGGTGCCGATCGGGCTCGGGCACCTCAGCTACGATCTGGGCCGGCGTTTTCTTCGCCTGCGCAGCCGCCCGCCGGGCAACGCCCCCTCGCCCTGGCCGGAGATCGAATTTCGCTTCTACGACGCACTCTGGACGCGAGCGGACGATGGCGAGGCTGAAATCTGGGCCTGCAACGACGAAGCGGCCGCAGCGCTGGCGGCCAAGCTCACGGGTGTTCCGCACGCCCCCGGCCCCTTCCAGCTGACGCCTCTATCTTCCTGCGAACCTCCCCTGCGACACCTGCGGGCCGTGGGGCGCGTGCTCGCGTACTTGGCGGCCGGCGACGTCTACCAGGTGAACCTGGCCCGGCGGCTCGAGGCGCGAATCACCGAGACCGATCCGATCGGGCTCGCGTTGTTCGCCCGGCTCTGTGTCGACGCGCCGGCACCCCACGCCATCTGGCTGGGCGATCCGCAGCGAGGCCGGGCCCTCGTCGGCAATTCGCCAGAACGCTTCCTGCGCGTGGACACGCAACGGCGCATCGAGACCGAGCCGATCAAAGGCACACGCCCCCGTGACCCGGCTGCTGGTCCGCAAGAAATCGCCGCGGGGCTGGCTGAATTGGTTGCGAGCAGCAAGGATCGCGCGGAGCACGTGATGATCGTCGATCTCGAACGCAACGATCTCGGCCGCATCTGCGAGGTGGGGTCGATCGAGGTGCGGGATGCATTGCGTGGACTGGTCTTGCCGCGAGTCCTCCATCTGGTCTCCACCATCTCGGGCCGCCTTCGGCCCGACGTGGGGCTTGGCGACATCCTGTGCGCCACGTTTCCTGGCGGCTCCATCACGGGCGCCCCGAAGCTGCGTGCGATGGAGATCATCGACGAGCTCGAGGCGGCGCCGCGCGGCCCCTACACCGGCGCTACGGGCTGGCTGGGTGCGGCCGGCGATCTCGACCTCGCCATCGCGATCCGGACCGCGTTGTGTGAACGCAACCAGATCTCGCTCTGGGTGGGGGGAGGCATCGTGGCGGACTCGGAACCCGCCGCCGAACTGGCCGAGACGGAGGTCAAGGCGCAGGCATTTGCCGCGCTGGCCGGCATCTGATTGTCGCGCAAGGCGGCGCCGACTGCGGTGTGGATCTGCGCCGATTGCGGGCGCGAGCGGGCCCATGATGTTGTAGCGTGGCCGGGCGTCGCGCGGGGCGCCGGCCCCCGAACCGACCGCGTACGGAGCGAAGTGGCATGCAACTCGGCCTGCGTTCGACGAGGCGGGCTGTGCGTCTCTCTGGCGGGCGTGCGAGCAGCG
>JANNNO010000178.1:0-8635 GCA_031398585.1 Myxococcales bacterium
GCGAGTCTTTGTCCGCCTTGGTCTTCTTCACGTGGCGCTCGACTTCGTTGTAAAGCGCAATGGCGTCGTAGTAGTAGGCCATGAGGTTGTCGACGGCGACGTCCTCGAGGCGATAGTAGTCGACACGGAAGATCTTCGAGGTATCGGGCCGCGGGTCCAGCTTCACCTTCTCGAGATCTTCGATCAGCTTGGGATCGTAGGTCAGGCGATCGCGCTTCTCGTTGGCCGCGCGCTGGATGGCTCCCGTCACCGCGGTCTCGATCTGGCTGACCGTCTTTTGCATCTCGGTGAGCTCTTTGCTCACTGTCTGCGCCGCACGGTTGGTCTGGTTGTAGGCGCGGCGACCGCTCATGCCGATGCCGAAGCCGACACCGATTACCAAGCCCAGCACGCCGAGTCCGAGACCGACCATGAGAAGCAGCATGAAGCCGCCGCTCTTCACCTTGGCAACGGGCTGCCCGTCATCCACGGGGCGCAGATCGAACGTCTGCCCGGGCGGCGGACGCATCGACGCGAAGGGGTCCATCGGCGGCGGCGCTTCCCGAGACATCATGGGCGGGGGCGCAGACGGCGGGGGCCCCGAAGGGTTGAAGAACGGTTGCGCGCCGCTGGGCGGTGGCGCTCCTGGGCCGGGCCCCGGAGGCGGACCGGGGGGGAAGGGGGCGCGGCCGGGAGGCGGCGCCGACGGTGCGGCTCCCTTGTTGAGACCGAGACGGGCTTTCAGATCGGTGATGTCGCGGGGACCTGGCTTCTTCGGTTGCTCCAAAGGAAGACCTCCGTGTGGGTCGCGTGTCGCAAGCTCTCGGGGCGCCGGTTCGATGGTCGGAGATTGAACGAGTCGGCTACACCCGGGACCTCAAGGGAAAGCTGTCTAGGCTAGGACGAAAGCAGACGAGCTCGAGCATCAGGCCCGAGGAAGACAGCTCTTACCACGCACCGGTTCCCAGGGAAACGCCACCGCCGCGCTTTTCGATCCCAGCGCCCGAGGGGCGATCCACACGCCCGGGCGGGCGAACGGCTACGCCGGGCGGGCGAAGCGCTTCACGAAAGCCTCGATCGATCTCTTGGTCGTGGGAGCGAGGTGAGTGAAGCGCAGACCGACCGCGCGTGACCGAGGATCATCGAACACCACTTCTCCCGATGCGGTCAGCACGTCGCTCGAACCGGGAAGCTGGAACTGCAAACCGACGAAGCGGGGTGGGGGCAGCTCGGGCTCGTGCAGGCGCATGAGGCGCAGGCCATCGAGGCTGATCTCGGTCGCGCGACAGAGATACGGGTAGCCGTCGAGAAAGCGATTGGCGAACACGTCGAGCCGGGCGCGTAGACGGGTGCGGCGTTCCGAGGCGATTGCGGCCATGTGATCTCCTGGCTAGAGCGAGGTAGACGATGAGATCACATGTAGGTCAGTATCTCCCGTCAGTCAAAAAAGCTGCGCGCGGCCCCCACGGCGGCCTCTTACCTCGCTACGCCCGCGCCCGAACCCCCGCGCGACAACCGGGGCCGGGGCCGGAGACGACTTTCTTGACTCATCGCAAAGAAGGTGCTGATAATCCCCGCGGCGCTCGGGATTGCTCAGCCGTCGCCGTCTTCCCCACCCTCTTCGCACCGCGAGGGAATCAATGCATCGGATGAAGATTGGGCTCGCCGCCGCGGCCGTCGTGCTCCTCGTTACCCTCGGCACCTACTTCCTGGTGTCGAACGCCCTCAAGGCGAACGCCATCGCCGACGTCGAACAGAACCTTGTCAGAGCCGAGCGGGCGTTCTCCGAGATCGGACGCCTGCGCGCGGCGGACGCGGCCATGCAGGCCTACGTCCGGGCCAAGCGACCCTCCATCATCGGGGTCTTCGACAAGTCCGACGAGACGGCACGCCGCGAGGCTGCCTTCGCCGAGTGCGAGGCTCAGAACGCGGGTTTGCAGAAAGAAGGCCGGCACGCGGCCATCGTCGCGATCCTGGGCGCCGATGGCCGGGTCATCGCGCGCGACCTGAACCCCAACGCCATGTTCGGCGACGATCTCAAGAGCCGTTATCCCGCCGTCGCGCGCGCGCTGCTGGGCGAGCCGATCAAGGATGTCTGGTCGATGAACGGCCGCATGACCCAGGTGGCGCTGGGCCCCATCACCCGCTCTGACGGCTCGGTGATCGGCGTGCTGCTGATCGGGCACGCACTCTCCATCACCACCGCGCAAGAGACCCGCGACAAGATCGGCGCCGAGATCGGCTACTTCCACTCGGGCAAGATGCAGGCCTCCAGCTTCGCCACCGCCGAGGATGCCAACAAGGAAGACGTCGGCAAGACGCAGGCGCTGGGCGAAGTGATCTTCGGCGGCCAGAAGCTGGCCGAACAGGCGCTGGGCAAGAGCACGCCGACGGCGCTCGTGCGGCTGACCATCGACGGCAGCGAATACGCGGTCATCGCGGCGCCCCTGCTGGGAAACTTTTCGGATCGGACCAGCGGTGTCGCGCTGGCCAGCTCGCTCAGCTCCGCGGTGTCACGGGTCAACGCGGTCGCCGCCAAGGTGATCGCGCTCGGCCTCATCGCGATGCTGACTCTGATCATCGCCGTGGTGCTGACGGCCAAACGGTTCATCGGCCCCCTCGATCAGATCGAGCTCGGGGTCGGCGAGATCATCAACGGGAACATCGATTACACCTTCCGCCCGGTCGGTCCCGACTTCGAGGGTCTCTCCAACGGTCTCAACGTCATGCTTGCCCGCCTCCTCGGGCGCGAAGAGCCGAACGAGGACGCGGTCGAGGAAGAGGACGACGGCGGCAACACCTGGCGTGCCGACCAGATGATCATCGAGGAGGGCGACGGCTCACCCAACCCGGCCGCCGCGGCGCTGGGGCAGGAGAGCGAAGCGGCTTACTACCCGCGGCTCTTCAACGAGTACACGAACGCGCTCCGCAATCTGAACAAGCCGTCCGAAGGGCTCAGCGTGCCAGCCTTCATGGCGAAGCTTCGGCTGGCCGAGGCGGGGCTCAAGCAGAAGTGGAGCTGCAAGATGGTCCGCTTCCAGCTGATCTCGCGCGGGGACGACGTGGCGTTCCGGGCGATTCGCATCGACTGATCCTCGGCGGAACGCCGGCAAGGTCGCGGCCCCACCGCGGCCCTTGCCCGCGGCAGGTGCGCGTGAGAGCGTGGAGGGCGCGTGGCCGTCGTCCCTGGAATCGAGATCCTCGTCAACGAGCGGCAGGACCTGTGTCGCGGGCGACGGGTGGGCCTGCTCTGTCACCCGGCCAGCGTGACACCGGCGCTTGGTCACGTGGTCGACCGCTTGATCGCTGCGGGCATTCGCCCCGTGCATCTTTTCGGTCCCGAGCACGGCGTGCGCGGCGAGGCGCAGGACATGATCGGCGTCGATACCGAGCGGGATCGGCGCACCGGCATCCCGGTCACCAGCCTCTACGGCTCGACCTTCGAATCCCTCTCACCGCCGGCGGCCGCTCTTTCCGAGATCGACGTCCTCCTAGTCGATCTGCAGGACATCGGGACCCGGTACTACACCTACGTCTGGACGATGGCTCTGGCGATGAAGGCCGCCAAGGCCGCCGGTGTCGAGGTGGTGGTGCTGGATCGGCCCAACCCGCTAGGTGGCGTGCTGGTCGAAGGCGGCGAGGTCGCGCCCGACTGCGAATCGTTCGTCGGCCTCGGCTCGGTCCCGGTTCGCCACGGCCTTACGATGGGCGAGCTGGCGCAGCTGGTGAACGCCGGGATCCCCTGGGGCGGGGAGCGCTGGAAGGAGCCGCTCGGCTGCCAGCTCACTGTCGTCGAGATGCGCGGCTGGCGGCGCCGGGACTCCTTCGAAGCCACCCTGCTGCCCTGGGTACTGCCGTCGCCGAACATGCCGACGGTCGACACCGCCTACGTCTACCCGGGGCTCTGCCTCATCGAGGGCACCAACGTTTCCGAGGGGCGTGGGTCGACGCGCCCCTTCGAGATCATCGGTGCCCCCTTCATCGACGGCTATGCCTTGGCCGAACGTCTCGGCCGTCACCAACTTCCCGGCGTGATTTTTCGTCCGCTGTCGTTTCGGCCGACCTTCCACAAACACGCCGGCAAGTCATGTGGTGGGATCCAGCTGCACGTCACCTCGCGCGAGGCGTTTCGTCCGTATCGCACGGGCATCGCCATCCTTTGCGAGCTCTCGGCAGTGGGCGGGGATCGGTTTGCCTGGCGGACGGAGCCTTACGAATTCGTCTCGGACCGCCCCGCGATCGATCTTCTGACCGGAAGCGATGCGGTCCGGCTCGGGATCGAACGGGGGCTGTCGTGCGAAGAGATCTGCGCCTCATTCCTACCGGCCGAACGCGCCTTTGCCGAACGGCGCCGCCCTCACCTCATATACGGATGAACGCGCGACCTCATCGGCTGCGGCCGATCCGACGCTGCTTCCCGACGCTACTTCGCAGCAGCGCCACCTGGGCGCTAGAATGCCCCTGCGCATGCGCGTGGCCCTCTTCGGCGGCAGCTTCAATCCGCCCCACATCGGACACCAGCTGGTGGCGTTGACCGTGCTCGAGACCGAGCCGGTCGATGCGTTGTGGATGATTCCCTGTTTTCGGCACCCGTTCGAAAAGGCGCTCGAACCCTACGAGGATCGCCTGGCGATGTGTCGGCTGGCGATGGAGCCCCTCGGACCGCGGGCCGAGGTCAGCGAGATCGAAGGCGAGATCGGTGGCGAAAGCCGAACCCTCGTCACCCTGCGAGCCTTGAAACACGCGCGTCCCGCTGTCGAATTCTCGCTGGTGATCGGCGCCGATCTCGAGGACGAGGTGAAAACCTGGTACGGCGCCGAGGAGCTCATGCGTCTGGTCTCGTTCATCGTCATCGGCAGAGGTGGCCATTCCGCGCGCCGTGGGCTCGAGATGCCTGCAGTGAGCTCGACCGAGGTTCGGCGACGACTGGCGGCGAACGAGCCGATGGGGCCGCTGGTCTCGCAGCGGGTTCTCGACTACATCCGGGCCCGCAACCTCTACCGGGGGCCGCTGGGATGAGTGGCGAGCCCCCGCCAGGCCTCGGCATCGGCAAGAGCGTGAGGTCGGTCGCCCTGGAATGTTCGGCAGAGCCGAGCCCGACTGTCTTCGTGATCGGCGCTGGCGTGGTCGGCACAGCGCTCGCTCAGCGCCTCGTCCGCGCTGGCGTGCCGGTGCTGGGCATTCACGGGCGGCCAACTGGCCAGGGCGGCGGCGCGCTCTCGGGCGCATTGCCCTCGGCCGGCGAGCTTCCCGGAACCGCAGCGCTGGCCGACGTGATCCTCATCGCGGTGCGGGACGCGCGCATCCCCGAACTCGCCACGCGACTCACGACGGAAGTGCAGCTCGGGGCGGGGCAGGTGGTGTTGCACACCGCTGGCAGCCGGGCCGCGCGCGAGGTGCTGGGCGCCCTTACGGGAAAGGTCGCCGGACTGGGGACGTTCCATCCTCTGGTTTCGATCACCGGGGCGCCGGGCACCGAGCAGAATCTCGATGGAGCCGCCTTCGGCGTCGAAGGCGACGACGTGGCCCTGGAGCGGGCAGGGCGGCTCGCGCGGCTTCTCGGTGGACATCCGCTCAGCCTTTCGGCCGAGGTGATGGCGCTCTATCACGCCGGCGCGGTCTTCGCGTCGAACTACGTGGTCGCGCTCACCGACGTGGCAAGGAGCTTGATGGTCGCGGCGGGGGTCTCTGATGCCGAGGCGCAACGGGCGCTCGTCCCGTTGCTGGCCAGCGTGGTGCGCAACCTCGCCTCGGTGGGGCTGCCCGCGGCCTTGACCGGCCCGGTGGCTCGGGGCGACGCTGCCTCCGTGGAACGACACATCGAGGCGTTGGCTGCCGTGGCGCCACGTGAGCTCGAGCTCTACCAGCGTCTGGGGCGCGAGGTGCTCCGCCTCGCTCGGGAACGGGCGCTGCCGAGCGGGGATCTCGGTCCTGTCGGAGCCCTGCTGGCATGACTCAATTTTCGACAGAGGTTTCGCGGTCTTCCCGCGACCGTCACAGAGCCGACGGAGGTCGAGCCGCCGTCAGAAACGGCGCGCAATCGGAACGAGGAGAAATGAGGCATGACGTGGTATTTGTCGCTGGCATTTTGGCTTTCAGTTCAACACCATGCTCCGCCGATGTGGAGTAACGATGCCGCCGTTTGAAAACCCCAGCCCACCGACCACCGGGTCACCCGACGAGCCGTCTCGGGTCGAGGCGCCAGCGCCCGCGAAGATGCCTCTTTCGTGGTTGAACATCTCGTTCCTCTCGATGGTTCATCTCGTCGGGATCGGTGGCGCAGTCTTCTATTTCACCCAGCTCCAGAGCACCTGGGCGATGGCCGCCATCACCTTCGTCATGGTCGGGATCTCGATCTTCGCTCTCTCGGCGGGTTACCACCGTCTCTTTTCTCACCGCGCTTACGAGGCCCACTGGTCCTTGCGCGCGTTCCTGCTCTTCTTCGGCGCGGGCAACTTTCAGAACTCGGCGCTGACCTGGGCCGCTGACCACCGTCGCCACCACAAGCGCACTGACACCGCAGCGGATCCCTACGACGCGCGCCAGGGCTTCTGGCACTCGCACATCGGTTGGGTCCTGCGACAGACGCCCGCCGCCACCGATCTGCATCCGGTGCCCGATCTGGAAAAGGATCCGCTGGTGCGATTCCAGCACAAGCACTACATGGCGCTCGGCAACCTCTTCGGCTTCGGCGTCCCCGCGCTGGTCGGGTTCCTTCTGGGCGATTTCTGGGGCGGCCTGCTCATCGGCGGCTTCGCCCGCCTGGTCTTCGTCTACCACGTGACGTTCTCGATCAACTCGTTCGCCCACATGCTGGGCACCCAGCCCTATTCGGACCGCAACAGCGCCAGAGACAGCTTCATTGCCGCGATGCTGAGCATGGGCGAGGGCTATCACAACTTTCACCACACCTTCCCGGTCGATTACCGCAACGGCGTGCGCGCCCATCACTTCGATCCGAGCAAGTGGTTGATCCGGTGCATGGCCTGGCTCGGCCTGGCCCGCAACCTCAAGCGCACCTCCGACGCCATCATCTTGCGCGCCCGGCTGCGCATGGAGGCGCGACGCCTGGAAGCGCGGCTGGCGTGCCCGACCACTCGCGATCGTCTCACCGAGACGCGTGCGAGGCTCGATGAGAAGCTGGCGCAGTGGCACGCGGCCATCACTCGTTACGAAGCGGCGGTCGCCGAGCGCAAGCACGAGATGCTGGAGCGGCTTCGGCCAGAGCTGGCGCGGCTTCGCGCCCAAATCGAGCTGATGAAACGCGAATGGGATGCCTTGGCGCGCTCGATCGAGCTCGGCGTGGCTTCCCCTACCAGCAGCTAGCGAACGCTCGCTCCGTCCCCCGCGGGGACTCTCGACGAAAACGGCGCCCGGGGTCTTCTTTGCGACCGCGGCGCCGTTCGTCGTTTGGTCGTCAGTAGACGCCGGAGAAGAGCGGCCCCCAGGCGGGCGCCCCCTCGACGTCCGTCGCCGCAGCGAAACCGACCTGGAAACCGTCCTGTCGCGCGCTGGCATAACCGGTGCGATCGAGGGCGCGGTTGCCTTCGATCACGCCGAGCACCACACCGGCGACCGCGCCGACCAGCGTGCCGACCGAGGCGCCCAGCAGGATGTGTTCGGGCTCGCGGCTCGAGATGGCAGTGAGGCCCCCGACGATCCCGCCCGCGACCGCGCCGAAGCCAGCGCCGTACACGGTGTCGCGCAAAATGAGCGCGCCGTAGCCGGGGGTGTTGCGGCTGGTATCGAGGATGCCGAGGGTGAGACCGAGGGCACCGCCGGTGAGCGCGCCGATGCCGGTTCCGTAAGCGAGTGGCTGCCAGTCGGAGGACTCCCAGTCACCGCTGCGGGCGGCGAGATAGCCGCCGGACAGGCCAATCATGCCGCCGACCAGGAAGCCCCGGCCCGCGTAGGTGAAGACCGATGGGCGAGAGTCCGCCAACGGCACCGGCGCTTGCGCCTGCGCAGCCGGTGCGACCCAGGTCAGCGCCGAGGCGGTCACGGCGGCGGCGATCACGAGGGGGCGACGGGAGCGGGGGGGCCGAGACAGCGAACTTCGGTTCATGGCCGCAGGATATACGACAGGCCGGGCAAACGCCCTCAGCGCAGGGGCGCGATGGTGATTTCACCGCGTCGGGAGAGACCGACCTGCCAGCGCGAGCCCCGCGGCAGATCGCCGGCCACCATGCGCGAGGCGATGGGGCCTTCGACCAGCCGCTCGAAGGCGCGACGCAAGGGCCGCGCGCCCAGGCTTCGATCCGGCTCGGCCGCGAGCACCTCGGCCACGACGTCGTCGTCGACGACGAACTCCACACCGCGCTCGGCGTAGAGGCGTCGACTCGACTGTGTGGCAAAGCGAGCGACGATGCCGGCGAGCTCGGCCTCCTTGAGCGGCGCAAAGCAGAGCACTTCGTCGATGCGGTTCCAGAGCTCAGGTGGCAGGCGCGTGCGCGCGACGCCGAGAATGGTCGAGGTGGCGGGGGGCCGTGCCCGCTGCTTCCAGCACTCGCTGCCGAGGTTGGAGGTCATGACGATGGCGCTCGAAGTGAAATCGACGGTGCGTCCGCGCCCATCCGTCAAGCGCCCATCCTCGAGCACTTGCAATAGCAACAGCAGGACCTCGCGGTGGGCTTTCTCGAGCTCGTCGAGCAGAACC
>JANNNO010000272.1:0-3512 GCA_031398585.1 Myxococcales bacterium
CGTACCCTTCGTAGATCTCGATGCCGAGCGCCTGGATGAATTCCGCCACTTCGCGTTCCAGAGCCGCCGCTCCCGACACGGCGAACTGCAGCCGGCCGCCGAAGCGCTGCCGGATCTTGGAGAAGACCAGGCGATCACACAGCGCCAGGACCGCTTTGGCCCCCGCCCCGAGCCGCTCGCCGCGCCCACGGGCGATGGCGTGCGCGAGACCCCGCCGGTAGAGCCAGCGGATGGCGGCGGGCTTTTCCGTCATCAGCTTCTCCACCCCGGCGTAGATGCGGGAAAAGACCCGCGGCACGGCGACCAGTACGGTCGGCCTCACCTCGCTGAAGTTGGCCACCAGCTTGTCGACCGATTCGGCGATCGCGGTGGACGCACCGGAGGCCACCAGCATGTGCAGCTCGACGGTGTGGCCGAGCGCGTGAGCCCAGGGCAAGAACGACAGGGTCCTGTGCTCCGCCGCCAGCGGGATCACGCTGCGCAAGCAGAGGATGTTGGAGACGACGTTGTCGTGACTGAGCACGACGCCCTTGGGATCTCCTGTCGTGCCCGAGGTGTACATGAGGCAGGCCGCGGAGCCTGGCGCGGGCCCCTGCGACGGGATCGGCTTCGCCCTGCCCTGCGCCCGCAGGCCCTCGAGCGAGTCGTCGACGTCGCGACCGCCGCCGCCATCGATGACCACGATCTCGCGCAAACCGGGCAGCTCGGTCCGGTGTGCAAGGATCTCCGCCTTGACCGCTGCGGTGGCCACGAAGAGGACCGACACGCCCGCATCACGAGCGATGAAGATCCAGTCCTTGGGTCGCTGGGTCTCGTACATCGGGACCAGCGCCGCGCCAAGGCCGTAAGCCGCATACGCGACCATGGCCCATTCGCTGCGATTGCCCGCGATGATGCCGATGCGATCGCCGGCCCGCACGCCCCGCGCGGCCAGTCCGGCGCGCAGCTCATCCACCTGCACGCCGAACTCGCCGTAACGAATCGGGCGCCATTGCCCGTCGCGCTTCTCGACGAAGAGCTCGGATGCGGCGAAGCGCGCGACGCTGCGCTCGAACAGGTCGACCAGCGTGCCGGGCGCGTCAGGGATCAGGCGTCGCCAGTCCGACGATGAAGGGTCAGGCGCAAGATCGGGGGATCGGGTCATGGCCGCTCTGTTCATCAGAATCGCCTTTCCAAGCTGGTCTGGAACAACGAAAGCGCAAGCTCGTAGCGACCGCCCCCATCCGCCCGTCGGGTCGGCAACTCGGGCGCGGTCAGCTCGCTGCGTCCGGTGTTGTCGCGGGGAAAGTAGTGAACGTGGGTCAATGTCGCAGCGACGAACCAGCCAGCGGCCACTTCGACCCGCGTCCCGAGCGATCCCTGAACGTTGTCGGCATCCATCAATCCGGGGTCGAGCGTGGCTGCCGGTGGCGCACCTTTCTCGGCGCCACCACCGGCATAGATCTCGAGCGCGGGCGTGAGCCAATGGCTGATCCCGCCGCGCACCGCCCAGGTGTCGCGCCAGCGGCGGCGAATGTTCTGTATGGTCGACGCGTCCGCCGTGATGTCGCGACCGTCGGGATCGACCTCGCACGGCCGATCTCGCAGCGACACACATTGGGTCATGAGCACGCTCCAGCGCGTGATGTCGCCGTGCAGCCGCAGCTCGAGCGACGGCAGGGGGCGAAAGCGCAGCCCCCATCGCGTGACGTCGGGCAGTGCCTGGCGGAACGTCGCGGGAAAGATCGACGTGGCGCCGTCGTAGCGCGTGGTCAGCGTCCCGGTCAGCTCGATCTCGCCCAGGCCCGGCTGCGCCTGGTAGCTAGCGCCGATGAAAAGGCGATCGCGAATCACTTCCCACAGCAGGCCGAGACCGAAGCTGCCGTGCCAGCCGCTGACCGACAACTCGGCGCGGCCTTCGCGGCTGGTGTCGGGCTCGCCGTTGCCGACGATGTTCTTGGCCTGGCTCTGCTCGAGCGACGAGCGCAGGAGATTCCCGGTGACGCCGATGGAGAGCGAGCCGAGTCGATAGGCGGCGCCGAGGCTGAGGCTGCCGACGGTGATCGCGCCCGCGATGTTGTGCCAGCGCTGCACCCCATCGGCAGCGAGCGGATAGCGGGCGTCACCAGCGAAGCGGGTGTTCTGATCCCAGCGCGATCGCCCGCCGAATGGGAACAGCAGCGCAGCGCCGACCGCGAGATCGGCGAGCCGCGTGGTGGCGCCCAGCATCGGCCCGCCAAAGACATTGGCGAAAGTGGCACGCCCGGCGTTGGAGCCTTCGGCCCCAGGGGGATCGGCACGCTCGGTGGGGTGAGGCTGGTGCTCCCAGCTGCCGCGTCGGTAGGCCAACACGCCGTCGGCAAAGAGGCTGGTGCCTGACGACAGGGCGATGCCGGCGGGGTTGTAGTGCAGGGCCGTCGGGTTGCTGGTGGTCGGGTGGCCGTGCTCGCCGCCGAAGCGGGCCGAGCTGAAGCCCGAGGCGTACGCACGATCGCCGGTTGCGCCGACGATCACGATCCCGAGCGCGATCCCAACGGCGATTTCGACGAACTGGCTGCCTTTGGCAAGACGTGCCGAACGCGCGACGAGGGGGTCAGCGGCAACCGGTTGCGCTGGCATCGGCATGTCACGGGTTGAGGGTGCGGCGGACTTCGGTGCAGCTGGCATCCACGGCCACCTTCTTGGCGGTGAACGTCGCCGACTTCACCTGGTACTTCATTCGATTCTGATCGACGAAGTCGACCTGGCGATCGTTGCACGCGCCGCCGCCGCGAATCGCGCAGCCGACCACGTGGCTGTCGAAGGATTTCACCGCCGCGCTGCCCGAAAAGACGTCGCACGCCGTCCGGCTCCCCATCAAGGTCATCACGTTGCGTGACACGAGAAAGACCTTCTCGGCCGCGGGCGCCAGCCCCCCCAAACCAAGCGAGGTGGGCGGCAGAACGTATCCGTCACCATTGCGCGGACGTGCCTGATAGCCTGGAGATCCATCACCATCGACGTCACGCACTTGCGCCGCAAGCCCTGTGTACGACTCGGGCCAGGGCGCGGCGACATCGGTCGGATCGAAGCCGAGGGGAGCTGCCAGCTCGATGGCGACGGGCGCTCCGAGGCCGGAATGCCCGCGCGTACCGCGCAGGGGGAAGCGCGGCAACGACGGCGCCTCCCAGACGGTCTCGGGCACTTCGATCAAGATCTTGTTGCCGCCGGCTGCTACGCGACCAAGGCCCGTGAGGGACGTCTCGGGCAACGTGGTCCCGCAGGGTGCGACCTTGCCACCCAGCGTATTGCCTGTGGCCGCGATGTCGACGCGGTTGTAGATGCGCACCTGGCCGCTGCCGCCCTGGGTAGCCGACGTGCCCGCCCACGTGACATCGAGAGTGAGCAAGATGGCGAAGGTCGCGCTGGACTATGCAGTGGCGAACGGTCACAAAATTCAGGCGTTTTGCCCCTATGTGAAGTCGTATGTTCACCGCCATAAGGAGTATCAGCCGTATACATGGGGATATTAAGGACTGAGGGTGAAGGACTGA
>JANNNO010000286.1:0-2697 GCA_031398585.1 Myxococcales bacterium
CTGAATGAGGTCGCGGCCCGTGGTCATTCCAGCAACCGTGCGATCGCAGCACGCCGGGTGGACCGGTCAGCTGACCCATCTTCTCCTGGATGTGCCTCACGGTGTCGTGGCCGGCGTCGGCGAGCCCGGGGGCCTGGCCCCAGGGCAGCGGGTTGTGTTGCCTGCCCTGTCCACGTGTTCCCGTTAAATTTTGCCGCCACTGTACGAAGGAAAATCCGTATTCGGCCGGCCGACCTGGTCCCCCCGCAATTCCATCGCTTCCCTCGCTCCTGGCCAGCCCGCAGCCCCACGGGTAAGATCGCCGAACCGCATGTCGAGCCAGCCGCTTTGGAGCCGTCGTCCGCCCCGTCCCCGCCGCCCTCGCCGTCCTCTCTTCGCGCCCAATTTCGTGATGGCAGCCGCCTTGGCTTCGGTCTTCCCCTGGCTGACGAACGACAGCCAGGCACAGTCCGCGACGTCCGCGCCCGACGCAAGCAGAGCGGCGGCCCCGGCACGACCTGTCACCAGCCCGCCCCCGGCCAGTAACACGAACGATCCGCGCCTGGTCGTGCTCGGCGCTCTGAAAGCCGAGCTGACTCGCTCGATGGAACGGCTCCGGCTGCCCAAGGAGCCTGGACCGTATTTTCTTCGCTACCTGGTACGTGACTACGACGAGACCGACATTTCGGCGCGCCTGGGTGCCCTGCTGAACGACGACCACACGCGCGCCCGTCAGGCCCACGTCGAGGCGCGGGTGGGCGACTACCAGTTCGACAACACCGCCGACGACACGGCGGAAAAGATGTTCGACATGGACGACCTCGATCGCTACGACCCGCCCTCGGCGGCGCCGATCGACGGTGACGTGGACGCCCTGCGAGCGACCCTCTGGCTGCAGACCGACGTGAAGTACAAGCGGGCGCTGTCGCTGCTTCACAAAAAGCGGGGCGCCCGCGTGACCAAGGTCGTCGAGGACGAAACCGTCGCCAGCTTCTCGAAAGAGGACGCCGCGCGTGTCGTGGATCCGCTGGTGGCCGTGAAGGTCGACCGCGCTGCCTGGGCCGATCGGCTGCGGCGGGTCTCGGCGGTCTTTCGCGGCTACGCCGATATCTTTGATTCGCAGGTCAAACTCTCGGTCAGCCACCAGACGCGCTTCATCGTCACCAGCGAGGGAACCGAGCTCGTCACCGAACGCCTCATATGGGCGCTGCACTTCTCGGCCGCGGGGAGAGCCGCCGACGGCCTGCTGGTCCCGCATTACAAGAGTTTCTACGGCGCCGTCGAGACCGAGCTGCCCGACGAAAAGGCGTTGGTCGCGACGGCGCACCAGCTGGCCGACGAGATCAAGAAGCTCTCTGCCGCGCCCATGATGGATCCCTACAACGGGCCGGCGATTCTGCTGCCGGAAGCCGCTGGCGTCTTCTTTCACGAGGCGCTTGGCCATCGGCTGGAAGGCGAGCGCCAGAACGACAACGCCGAAGGCGCGACGTTCAAAGGACAGATCAGCAACCCGATCCTGCCGACGTTTCTCAGCGTGCTCGACGATCCGACGCGTCGGAAGATCGGCAACGTCTCGCTCAACGGCTACTACAAGTACGACGACGAAGGTGTGGCGGCGCGACCGGTGACGTTGGTCGACCGGGGTGTCTTGCGCAGCTACCTCAAGAGCCGCACGCCAGTGAAAGGCTCGCCGCGCTCCAATGGCCATGGCCGCTCCGAAGCGACGTTGGATCCGATGGGCCGCATGGGCAACACCATCGTGCGGTCGTCGCGCATCGTGAGCTACGCCAAATTGAAGACGATGTTGCTCGACGAGATCCGACGGCAAAACAAGGCCTTCGGGTTGATCATCGCGGACATCAGCGGCGGGCAGACCAACACCACGACCTACGATTTTCAAGCCTTCAAGGGCATGCCTCGCATCGTCTACAAAGTCGATGCGAAGACCGGAAAGGAAACCCTGGTGCGCGGGGTCGAGTTCGTCGGCACGCCGATCGGCTCGCTCAATCGCATCCAGGCGGCGTCGGACACCGACGGAGTCTTCAACGGCTTTTGCGGTGCCGAATCCGGCTACGTCCCCGTCTCGACCGTGGCGCCAGCGCTGCTGATCAGTGAGATCGAGCTGCAGCGCACCCGTCGCGCGATGGAGCGGCCGCCGATCCTGCCCGCGCCGTTTCTGGCTCCAGGCCAACTGGGGCCCGCGCAGCCGACCCGGCAGCCCACTCCGTCGCAGGCGGCTCCGCAGCCAGCGCAACCAGCACCAACGCCGGCACCGGCGGGAAAGAAGTAGTCATGGGGGGGGCGGGGCGGGAAGTCTTCATCGTCGAGGCGTTGCGAACGCCGTTCGGGCGTTATGGCGGGGCGCTGGCAGAGATTCGCCCCGACGATCTCGCCGCACACGTGATCGGCGCCGTCGTCGCGCGGGCGGGCCTCGACCCCTCACGAGTCGACGACGTGATCCTTGGTTGCGCCAATCAATCGGGCGAAGACAACCGCAACGTCGCGCGGATGGCCGCGCTGCTAGCGGGACTGCCGGTGACGGTCCCAGGCGCCACGGTCAACCGATTGTGCGGCTCGGGACTCGAAGCGATCGCGGCGGGCGCGCGGGCCATTGCGCATGGCGAGGCGGATCTCGTGATCGCCGGCGGCGTCGAATCCATGTCACGCGCGCCACTGGTCATGCCGAAGCCGCGCGAAGCCTATCCTCGCGGGGACGTC
>JANNNO010000298.1:0-3808 GCA_031398585.1 Myxococcales bacterium
GGTACCCGGCCACAACATCGTGCTGACTCTGGACCTCGACGCGCAGGCCGCCGCGGTAAAGGCCTTCGGCCCCGCGCGCACGGGTGGCGTGGTCGCGATCGAGGTCGAGACCGGGCGCGTGCTGGTGATGTCTTCGGCCCCCGGTTTCGATCCCAACATAGTTTCTGGTCGCATGACTGCCTACGACGAGGCGCGACTGGCCGCGGATCCGCGTCGCGTATTTCGTGACAAGACGATTGCCGATACCTACAACCCGGGCTCGACCTTCAAGCTCATCACGGCGCTGGCCGGACTCGAGGCGGGCGTGCTTCGTCCCCAGGCGCACACCCGCTGTGGCGGCGCCGTCGAGCTCGGCGGACGCAAGTTCAAGTGCATGCACGTGCACGGCCCGGTCGATCTGCAGACCGCCATCGTGCAGAGCTGCAACGTCTACTTCTACGAGCTCGGCGCCCGCCCCGGCATGATGGACATCATCGCCACCACCGCCCGCGGCATCGGGCTTGGCGAGCCGCCTGGCCTCGGCATCAACGGTGAATCCGCCGGCCTCGTGCCAACCGAGGAATGGCACCGGCAGCGCGCCGGCGGTGGCAAACGCGGCGGCTTCTCGATGGGCCACGCACTCAACACCGCCATCGGTGAGGGGGACACCCGCGTCACCGCCATGCAGATGGCCATGGCCTACGCCGCTCTCGCATCGGGGGGCAAAGTGATGGAGCCCCAGCTGGTCGAGCGGATCGAAGCGGCCGACGGCGCCATCGTGGAGCGCCGCCCGCCGCGCCTGCGCCGGACCTTCGCCATCAGCCCCGACAGCAAGGCGCGCCTTCACGCCGGCCTCGATGGCGTGGTCAACGATCGCCAAGGCACCGCCCACCGGGCCCGCTCGCGCAAAGTCAGGGTGGCTGGCAAGACCGGCACGGCCCACAGCCGCGGCAGCGCCCCTGGGGTGCACAAGGATCACGCCTGGTTTGCCGGCTTTGCCCCTGCCGACGCGCCGACCATCGCGTTTGCGGTCGTGGTCGAAAATGGCGGGCTGGGCGGCGAGGTCGCGGCGCCCATCGCCATGGCGGTGGTCGACAGTTTGCTCGCCCCTGCCCCGACGGCTCCAACGCCGGGCGAGGAGATCGGGGCGGCCGGAACCCCTCTCGATCCCAACCGGAGCGAGGCGCCATGAGCCCGATGACTCCGCCGCAGCTGCGCGGACGTTTTGGCCGCCTCGACACAACGTTGGCCGGCCTCGTGCTCGTGATCTTGCTGCTCGGCGCCCTCAACCTCTGGAGCGCGCTGCAAGGCCGCCTGCCTGGTCTCATCAACACGCAGCTGCTCTGGCTCGGGCTCGGCTTCGTGGTGGCGGGGCTGGCAGCGGCCATCGACTACCGCCGCCTGGCAGCGGCGAGCTATCTCATCTACGCCGTTGGGGTCGGCCTGCTCATCTACGTCATGGTCGCCGGCCAGGTGCACGGCGGTGCCCGCAGCTGGCTGCATTTTGGCCCGCTTGTCATGCAGCCATCCGAGCTGATGAAGCCGATCATCGTGCTGGCGCTGGCCCGCCACATTCAGAACGCACCATCGGTGAAAGAACGGCGGCTCAAGCACTTCATCGTGCCCTTCCTCATTGCCGGCCTGCCCATCGGGCTCATCGCGGTACAGCCCGACCTCGGCATGGCGATGCTTCTGATCTTCATCTTCCTCACCGTCATGTTGACGGCGCGCCTGTCGCTCGCGACCTGGGCGGGCCTCGCCCTCGCAGCCTCGGCGGCGCTGTTGCCGCTCTGGAAATACGGCCTGCACGATTACCAGCGCGGCCGCATCATCGCCTTCGTCAACCCCGCGGCAGATCCAGCCCGCGCCTGGCAACCGCAACAAGCGATGCACGCGGTCGGATCGGGGCGACTCTTCGGCAAGGGCTACCTCGAGGCGACCCAGGTGCGGGCGCGCACCCTGCCCGCGCTCTGGACCGACTTCCCGTTCGCCGTGTTCGCCGAGGAGTGGGGCTTCGTTGGGGCCGCGGCGCTCATTGGCTGCTTTTGCGCCCTCATCCTCTGGCTACTCAGGATTGCCCGCAACGCTCGGGATCGAGCCGGCGCCATCTTATGCATCGGCGCCGCCGCGATGTTCTTCTGGCAGTGCCTCTTCAACCTCGGAATGGTCATCGGCGTCATGCCGGTGACGGGTCTCACGCTACCGCTGGTCAGCTACGGCGGCTCGAGCCTTCTGACCACGATGCTCACGCTCGGTCTCTGCATGAATGTGAGCATGCGGCGCTTCAGTTGAGCCGCGACGGCAATCCGGCGTCGTCAGTTCGCGAACGAAGACGTCCGTGAAGAAATTAGTGAACCTTCCGCCTCGGCCGTTCGGATGAGTTCTGAGCCCCTACTATCGTAAGGGGGGAGCCGCTTGGATTTGACCGCATCGGGCTTCCCGACTCGCGGGCGTGCACATTCCATCGGTCAGAGGCAGCTCCCTGGGCGTTGCCTGTAGGGAAAAAAATCTCGCCCGAGCTCGAACCGCGCAGAAGGTTCGTATCAGATGATGAGCGCCCCACCGGTGTCGGTCAAGGGCGAGCAGCGCGGCCGTCAGCCCGGAAGTTTTGGCAGCACGGGGCCGGTCGGCGATCCCGGCGGCGAGATCTCGGCCTTGGGTGGGGTCTGCGGAATGCCCTGCACTTTTTCGCGCCAGAAAGCCCCCACGCCACCTTGGGTCGCCTCCGAGGGGATCCCTCGTGACATGAGCTCCTCCTTGTCAAGGATGGCGCCGTGACGGTGGTAGGTCGGCTTGGCGTGCTCGAGCGTGTCCATGCGAATGGCGTCGCACGGGCAAGCCTCGGCGCAAAGGCCGCAGACCACACAGCGGAGCTCGTCGATCTCGAAGATCTTGGGGCGCTTCTCGATGGTCCCGTCGGGCGCCTCTTCCGGAACGATGGTGATGCAGTGGGCGGGGCAGACGGTCGGGCACATCATGCACGCCACGCACCGCACCTGCCCGTCGTCACGCAACATCAGGCGGTGCAGACCGCGGTGACGTGCCGGGTACTTGAGCTTCTCTTCCGGGTACTCAATCGTCACGATGTCGGTCTTGTCCCGACGCCCGGTGACGTTGCCGATGAAGTTCTTGACGAAGTGACGGAACGTCACGCCCAGGCCTTCCGCGATGGCAGGCAGGTAAGCCTGCTGGGCGAGGCCGCCCGGACGAGCGACGATTTTGACTCCGATGGCCATGGCGTAGGCTCCGATTCTAGCTGCTGGTGTAGAGAATCCAACCCGCGGCGATGAGCACGTTGACGATCGAGACCGGCAAGAGCCGCTGCCAGCCGAGCTGCATCAGCTGGTCGGAGCGGAAGCGCGGCAGCGACCAGCGAATCGCGAGCTGGAAGGCGCAGAAGATGAAGACCTTGATGATCCAGACCACGTGAGTGGCCAGCACGAAGACCAGGTTGGGTGCGTTGGCCGCCAGCCATTCGTCGCCGGGGAAACGCCAGCCGCCGAAGAAGATGGTGATCATTAGGGCCGACGAGAAGACGATCTCGATGAACTCACCAAGGAAGAACATGCCGAAGCGCAGGCCCGAGTACTCGACGAAGTAGCCGATGATCTCCGGCTCACCCTCCGGGATGTCGAAGGGGGTTCGCTTGGTCTCGGCGATGGCCGCGGTCAAGAACAGGATGAAGGCGATGAAGGCCGGGATGCCGAACACACCCCACTGCCAGGGCCAGGGGCCCTGGAGCGCCACCATGGCGCTGGGCTCGAGGGTGCCGTAGAGGAGGAACATGGCGAGCACCGCCATGCCCATCGTCACCTCGTAGGAGACCATC
>JANNNO010000312.1:0-18187 GCA_031398585.1 Myxococcales bacterium
GGCTGGGGCGCGTGAGATCGGGTGCGTAGGTCGCGGGTGACGGCAGCGGCAGAGGGGGCGCGACCACCTCGGAGGGAGCGGACGACGAAGGGGAAGCGCCCGGCTCGGAACCTGCTGCCACGACCGGTGCAGGAGCGACCGGAAGTCCAGCCCGTGCCAGCTCGTGCACGGTCATGCGGCAGAGCTCGGCGACTGAGCAGTCGGCAACCTCGCAGCGGTTGACCTCTGAGAGGACGACCCGGCCGCCGCGAGCGTCGACAAGGCGGAACTCGACCTCGAAGTGTTCGCCTTTGCGATCGATGCTCCCGGCCAGCAGGTGGCTCGCCTCGAGGGCGCGACCCGCGGCCTTCCAGCAGGCGCCATCGGCACAGG
Organism: Myxococcales bacterium; assembly: GCA_031398585.1. GTDB lineage: Bacteria > Myxococcota_A > Polyangia > Fen-1088 > Fen-1088 > JANNNO01. Next base: position 373 of record JANNNO010000312.1, read on the forward strand.
TGACGCGCGCGCCAGCCTTGCCGAGCGCAGCCGAGACCTCGGGTCCGATCGCCACGGGGCGACCGCCGACCAGCAGGCCTTTGCCGACCGCCGCCTCGAGGGCAGCTCTGCCGGCAGGAACGCCACCGCCAATCTCGAGCGGTAGCACCGCGACCTTGTCGGCGGCGAAGGCCTCTCCAGCGGCAACTGGTGCCATCAGCGCCAACAGAGAAAAGGCGCGCAAGAAGAAGATGGAGAAGTACGCCCCAAAACGGCTCGCGGACGAGGTCCGTGGGCGGGTTCGGTTCAGGGCGAAGGAAGACGGGACGTGGGGCCCAAGGCGGGCCGGGGGGGCGTTGCCTGCCATTGACGGATCACTTCATACGACGCCAGAGCCGCCGCGGTCGAGAGGTTGAGCGATCGCAAGGCTGCATCCTGCATCGGGATGCGAACCGTGCGGTCCGGATGCCGCGAGAGCAACCCGGGCGGCAAGCCCACGCTCTCGCGACCGAACACCAGCACGGTACGCTCGGGATAGCTCGGCTGCCAGAAGTCCTGCGTCGCCCCACCCGTGAAAAAAAACGGCTCGCCCAGGTCCGGCAGGGCCGCCTCGAAGCCCGCCCAGTCTGGCCACGTCACCAGGCGCACCCGCGGCCAGTAGTCCAGCCCCGCCCGACGAACGTGCTTGTCCTGGAGGGAAAAGCCAAGCGGCTCGACGAGATGGAGGGTGGCCCCCACGGCCAGGCTCGTCCGCCCGACGTTCCCAGTGTTCCAGTGGATTTCGGGCTCGACCAGGACGATGTGAAGGCAAGCGGGCATTCGAGCGAGGATCGTCCGAGACGGGAGGTCTGCCTAGCCCGTCGGTGGCTGCTGACCGCTACGGAGCAGCGCGCCGCGCGACGCTCGGCACGGAGTCTTACTTCGAACCCGCAGGCTCCACGGTGGGCTCGCGCAGGCCTTTGCACTCCTTGTGAGGATCGGCGGTGGGGTCGACGTTCACGCCCACCTCGCGGGCGCCGCACGCCGAGCCGTAAATCTTGCCGTCACAGCCGCAGACCACCACGGCCAGACAGCCGCCCGCGGTCCGGGAGGTGCACTTGCCCTGGGCATCCGGCGCGTGGCAAGCCGGCTTGAAACAGTACTCACTTTGGCCGCAGACGGCTCCTCCGCAGAGTTTGCTTGCGGAGTCGGTGCCAAATCCGCCGGGAATGGCGTCGCTCGGCGCCGGAGCGGGCGCGGCGTCTTTCGGCGAGCCGAAGGGGGCCCCGTCGATCGGTGGCGGCGTCGGACCGATCGGGCTGGCGTCGATCGGCGTCGGCGTCGGCGCTGGCGCTGGCGCTGGCGCTGGCGCTGGCGCGGGCGCGCCTGGCTGAGAGCCAACCGGGGCCGAATCCATCGTCGGCGGAGTCGGGGCCGGCGTCATAGGCATGGAATTCGGCGGCGAGCCGAAGGGGGTCTGCGAATCGGCGCTGCCGCCATCTCGTTTGTCGGTCCCGAGGCTGGCCGACTGACAGGCGACTCCGACGAAGAGGGCGGCCAGGGCCATGAGGGCATGGCGGGGCCGCGACGGTCGCGCGGCAACCGGAGACGTTCGACAGATCAACGACGTGTGCTTCATGTCCAGGTTGGAGCCGGAGCGGGGAGCGACCTTCACGGAGAAAGACGCGCGAGCCTTTCGCGAGCCTCGGCGAAATGACGAGAGTGACCGCTCGAGAGGTATTGACGGTAGGCGTCGCGGGCCGCCTCCCGTTGCTGACTCGCTTCCAGGCAAACCGCCCGGAAGAATTCGGCGTCGTCCGAAACTCGCGTGCGGTCATCGCCGAGGTCATCGCCGGCGACCGCATCTGCAGCGGCGTATTCGGTAGCGGCCCGCGCGTAGTCCTTGAACGATTCGCGCAGGATATTACCGCGCAACAGGTACAGCTCGGCGGCGCGGTGGTGGCGGGGCTCCCGCGACAGCAAGGCCGCGCTCTCGTCGAGCGCCTGTCGGTGGCGGCCAATGCGCGGAAACAGCTCCAGCAGAGTGACGTCGACCTCGGAGCGCAGGGCACCCGAAGGAAAACGCCGGCGAGTCTCGAGCAACGTGGCCACGGCTGCGGGCGTGTCTCCCTGACGTTCATGGTACAGGCGGGCGGCCTCGTAGAGCGCCGTCTCGGCCACGAGACCGTTACCGGAGGCCAGGTTGCGATAGCAGGAGAGCGCCTCCGCCGCCCGAGGCCCATCGGCCATAGCGGCGCAGGTCTGTAAAGCGGGGGTACCCGCTGCGACCTCTGCGGACGAACCCGACCAGTGACTCCCGGATCCAACCATGGCCAGCTGCTGTTCGCCGCGCCAGACCGCGACCTGCCCTTCGCTCACCCGGAGCTCGACCTGCTGGCCGTGGCGGTCGACCCTGAAGATCGTGCCGAGATCAACGAAACGGAAGTCGCCAGCACGCACGTCGAGGCGGGGTGAGGTCGCACGCGTACCGAAGCCACGACCGTCGTCACGGGCAGCGACCGCCAGCTCGACGCTGCCGCTGTCGAGAGAGACGCGAATGGTCTCGGCGTCGCGACTGGCCCAGACGCGCGCACCACTGGCGACCGCGACCGTCACCCCGGCATCGACACGCGAACGTCCGGTAGAGAGCGCGAGCGGACGCCCGGCGAGAGCGACGAGCGACGGCGCCGCCAACGGCAACGGCTGAACGGGTGGAGGCACACCAACACCGCCGACGGCCGCCGGCGAAACACCGCCAGATCCAGTTCGCATCTGGTCGCCGGCTCGCGGGCTACGCCGATCCCCCTCACCCCCGCCCTCTCCCACTGCCGAGGGCGAGGGAGTCCGCTCAGGTTGCCACCTCGCTACCCTCTCGCCCGCTTAGCCCGCTTCACGCGGTTCGCCCGCTTCGCCCGCTTCGCGCGGTTGGTTCGTGCTCTTGCGGCTGCGGCGATCACCCTCACCCCCGCCCTCTCCCACAGCCGTGGGCGAGGGAGTCCGCTCAGCCTGTCGCCTCGCTACCCTCTCGCCCGCTTCAGCCGCTTCGCCCGCTTTGGGCGCTTCGCGGGTTTCGGGCGCTGGGTCCGTGCTCTTGCGGCTGTGGCGACCACCCTCACCCCCGCCCTCTCCCACTGCCGTGGGCGAGGGAGACCGCTCGGTTTGGGCGGTGGACGCTGCGGTCGAGCCCCGCAAACCTTCTCTTGGCCGGATTCCGCGGGCTGTCGCCTCTGGATCTTTACCTCGCCCCTTGGGGGAGAGGTCGACGACCGTAGGTCGGCGGGTGAGGGGTCTGGGCGGCGGGCGGACGTTATCGTTGCGCTCGTCAACGGAATCGACAACGGCTATCGCGACAGCGCGTTCTCGACTTGGAGCTCTCGCGAACAACAAGATCGCACACGCGCCGGCCGCCAGGGCGCCCACACCCCACCAGAGGGTACGGCGAGACCGGCGCGTGGTCTGACCGGAGATCAGCGCCCGCCAAGCGCGTTCCTCCGCGCCGGCAAGCTCGTGCGGGGCGGGGGCGGTGCTGGCGTCGAACGCCTCCAGCGCGCGGCTGCTGGCGCTTGCCTCTTCGAGCAGTCTCTTGCCGCCGTTGCTCATCGCGCTCCGTCCTTTGCCGGTCCCAGCGGACCTTCCTTGACCCAGCCCTCGAACTCCTGCCGGGCGTAGGACAGCCGGCGCCAAACGGTGGCGATGGGGCAATCGAATACACGCGCGATCTCTTGCCCGGACAGACCCTCGAGCTCGAACAGCACGAAGGCCTGGCGGTGAATCGGCTTCATCCGATCCAGGGCCTGCTGCGCCCTGCGAGCCGCTTCCTCATTCGACCATTCGGGCCCGGCACTGGCAGCCTCCGCGGCGGCGCGCCGCCCGAAGAGCGCGAGCCAGCTCTGCGTCCGCCGCCGGCGATTTGCCTGGCTGATGCAGATCTTGAACAGCCAGGTACGAAAATCCGCCCGCCTCTGGAAGCCTGGCAGATAGCGAAACACCTGGATGAAGACCTCCTGGCAGAGGTCATCGGCCTCACTCGGCGGCACGCCCAGGCGGCGCAGGAAACGTACGGCCTGTGGTTGGTAGTCCTTGTGCAGGGCGCGCCACGCGCCCTCATCGCCGTCTAGGCAACGATCGACGAGCGGCGTGGGGAGTGCGGGGCGAAGCGCGGCCATGGACGGAAGCGATTCGGTTAGAGCCAAAGCGCGGCCCAACCTTCCCGGCAAAATCGCAACCGCTTGAAAAGTCACGGGCCGTCAGAACGTTCGCGCCAAGCCGAATCCCAACAGCGCCTGCCAGTGCGGCAAAGCGAGCACGCCGCGCCGAGTGCCCGCCGCGCCATCGATGTGAAGGGCGCGCCCCGCGACGTGGCGATGAATGGCCCCATCCGCGATCACCTGCCAGCGCCTCGAAAAGCCAGGTAGGGCCCAATTCAGCTGCAAACCCGCGCCCACCGCCATGTGAACGCGGATGCGAGATTGCGTCGTCGTGATCGACTCGGCTGCGGCAGCGCCGAGGACGAGCAGTGCGTCCGGACCGACTGTCAGCGACCAGGAGGCAACTTCGCGCCGGTACCCAGCCGAGAGGCGGAACGGCCAGAGGCGCTCCGACGCCGTTGCCCCACCACCCAGCGATTCGCTGCGCACGTGCGGCGGCATGAGGATGGCTAGCCCGAGGCGCAGGGGGGTGCCCGTTGGATCGACCGCCGCGGAGATGGTGCCCACCGCGCGAGTCGCGTCTGCAAGCCAGACCCCGGCGGCGAGTCCGAAAAGGTACGTCGCCGACGACGCTAACGCGGATGCTGACGCAGTTGGCGAGGGGGCCACAGGTATCGGCGCGGGAGCGGGCGGCGGCAGTGGGGTTCCGGAGGTCCAACCGACGGCTCGGAAGTGTCGTTCGACGACGGCGACCAGCGCCACGGCGGCGGCCTCGCAATCGCCGGGCGAAATCTGAATTCGTCGCTTCAACCTTTCGCTGCCGACCGCATCGATGAGAGCGAAGTCAAGCTGGCCACCTTCGTCGACCTGGTAACGCAGTCGCCAGATGGGGCCGGCGGCACCGGCATTCGTGATGAGACGACGAGCGATGATGGGCTCGATCTCGTGAGCCGCTGGACAGGAGGGCGCCCCCACGGCTTCGATCTGCACCATCGGCGCGGCGGAGAGTGCGACCATCGCGACGACGGCGATCACCCGGCATTTGTACAGGCGGTGTGGCTTGGCGTCGAGCCGGCCGCGTGTTGGCGGCGGCGGCCAGGGGGATGGAGGTGCAAAAGGCGTGGGGGGGCGGGTAGCATGGGCGCGTGTTTCGCTTTTATGAGTTGTTGGCGCGCAATCTCGATTGTTCCAAGACGGAGGCGCGCCGTCTGATTGAAGAGGGGGACGTCGAGGACGAGGCGGGACAGGCGCTGCGCGATGCTCGGCGGGTCGTGACAGCACCGCTGGTCTGTCGGGTGGGCGGTGAGCCGCTTACGCTGCGTGAAAACGTACTCGTTGCGCAGCACAAGCCGACTGGGGTGATTACGGCTCTGCGCGACGATCGGCATCCCGTCGCTTTCGACCTTCTCGACGGGGCGCCCCTGCACGCCCTCTTGCGTCCGGTGGGACGGCTCGATCTCGAGACCTCGGGGCTCTTGTTGTGGACGACCGACGGCGCCCTCTTGCAACGGTTGACTCATCCCAAGCGCGCCGTCCCCCGCACCTACCACGCGGCACTGGCTGGACCGTTCGGTGCCCTACCTCCGAACTTCACGCTCGAGGACGGTCACCAGCCCCAGATCACCGCGCTCCAACCGCTGTCGGCCGGTGACGCCCACCCTGCCCTGCAGGTGCCTGACGAGACGGCGTGCCTCGCGACAGTCACCATCGTCGGCGGCGCCTACCACGAGGTAAGGCGAATTTTTGCGGCGCTCGGCAGTCACGTGCTCGGCCTGTGCCGGATCTCGTTTGGCGCCTACCACTTGCCCGTCGATTTTGCAGCGGGCAGCCACCGAGAGATCGATCCCAGCGAGCTGGTATCCAGCTCGGCGCGCTGACCGGCGCGATCGCGCGTGCTACGGTCGATGGCGTGACTCGCGTGGCTGCTCCCTCGTCGGACTTCGTCACCCCGCCTGCGTCGCCCTCGGCCAACGGGCCCCTGCGCGCGGCCGCCGTTGCTCATGGAGGGGTCGGCTCGCCGTCGGAAGCCTCCGATGGCTGCCGCGCGGCGGTCGATGGCGCGCTCGCAGAGCTCGCGCGCACGGGAGATCCCGTCGCGGCGGCGGTCGCGGGAATCGTCGTGTTGGAAGACGATCCCCGCTTCAGCGCCGGCACCGGCTCGGTCGTGCGGCTCGACGGTTCGATCCAGATGGACGCGTCCATCATGTCGAGCGACGGATCTTTCGGAGCGGTGGCCGCGCTCGAAGGCGTGCGCAATCCGATCCACGTGGCAGCGGCCGTGCGCGAGACGCCTCACCTGCTGCTCGCTGGCGACGGCGCCACCCAGTTCGCCCGACGCCTCGGCCACCTGCCCTACGATCCGACGACCCCCGAACGCGCCGCTGCGACGGCAGCCCTCAAAGACCGCCTCGCCCGCCGCGACCCGAGCCTCGCGGCGTTCTGGCGCGGCGACGAATGGCGTGAGCGCTGGAATTATCGCCTGACGCCCGAGGAGCTCGGTATCACGGCGGCGGAACGCGGCAACGACACCGTCGGCCTGGTGATTCGCACGACCGACGGCCGCTTCGTGGCGGCGCTCTCCACCGGAGGCACCGCGGTCATGCTGCGCGGCCGCGTCGGCGACGTCCCGCTTTACGGCGCGGGTCTCTGGGCGAGCAACTCGGGAGCCGCCGCCGCGACGGGTACCGGTGAGCGCATCACCGAGGTCCTGCTCGCCAACACCGTCTGCGGCTGGTTGCGCGACGGCGCTGCCAGCGATCCCGATCCCGCCACCGCCGCCGATCGCGCCGCCCGCCGGGGCGTCGATCTCATCGCGCAAAAAGCGGAGACCGGCCTCATCGTCATCACGCCGCACAGCCTTGGCGCCTACGCATCGGCGCCGATGGCCTGGGCCGGCCGCCACGCCGACGAAGGCTGGGACACCGGGCGCGACGGCACCCGACCCGGTGACAACGGTTGACCCGCCTCGCCCTGCGACGGCCTCCCCCGGCGGCGCGCTAGCGATTCAACTGCCCGGCAAAGACGTTGGCCAGGTCGGTCGGTGCATCGTCGGCGACGAACCGCGCGCGCTCCTCGCCACGCGGGATGCGACACGCCACCTCGCCAAAGAGTCGACGCCGGCGTTTCGCTACCTGCCCGTAGCCCCAGTCGAGCAGCGGCCGCGGCAACCAGCGCAAGCAGGCCAGCATCCGCCACGGCAACGACAAACCCTGCAGCACGAAGAAGACGGCGCGCGATCGCTCGAGCAGTCGCCCGTCGGCAGTCACGACAACGACTGTCTGTCCGGCGGCCTCGCTGCGACCGTTCGCCGCCAGCCAGCGCCGCGCGAACGATCCCTGCTGGGGCGCAAAGCGAAACTTCCCGCGCCGATCCCGCGCGATCACGAACGAGACGAAGCGATCGCAGAGCCCGCAGACGCCGTCATAGATGATGACGGCGCGCGGGTTCATGACTGCGCGGCCTTGGCGGCAAGCGCGTTGCGAATGTCGGGGTGCTCGTCGAGAAAGGCCTTCTTGCTCTCGCGACTGACCTCGACGACGTAGGTGCGGTCAGCCTGCAGGCGCGCGCGACAGCCGAGCCGCGACGTGGCCTTCACGTCGAAGGCCTTGTCCATGATGTCTTCTTCTTGCTCCTCTATCTCGCTGAGCGCCGAGAAGCCTTCCTTCACGTAGACGTGACAGGTCGAGCAGGCACAGACGCCCCCGCACGCCGAGCCGACGTGAGCGTCGCACAGCCGCGCGGCCTCGAGAAACGACGTGCCCACCGGCACCTCGACTTCGATTCCATCGGGTTCGAATCGGACTTTTGCCATTGTCATTTCCCCGCGGCCATCGTCGATTCAACGTCGGTCAACGCTCGACCGGCGATGCCCTCTTGCAGAGCGCGATTCATCCGACGCTTGGCGAACTCGTTGGAAGCAAGGTCGAGCGCCTCGACCGCCGCCTTGATGGTCGTGGCCACCTCGCCCGTCTTGGCGACCTGGAGCGTGACCAGTGCCGCGCCGATCGCCACACGATCCTCCTCCGTGAGCAGCTCCGGCGTCGACTCCATCGCGGTGCGCGTCGCCATCAAGATGCGCTCGGCCTCCACCCGCTGCTCGGCGAGCAGTCGCCGTTGCACATCGGACTCGGCGTGGGAGAACGACTCGAGCAACATCGTCTCGACCTGCTCGTCGGTGAGGCCGTAGCTCGGTTTGACGTCGATCGAGGTCTCCTTCCCCGTCGTCTCCTCCTTGGCCGAGACGTGAAGGATGCCATCGGCATCCACCAGGAACGTCACTTCCAGTCGGGCCATTCCGGCCGGCATGGGCGGAATCCCACCGAGGATGAAGCGCGCCAGAGATCGGCAGTCGCCAACCAGCTCGCGCTCCCCTTGCAGGACGTGCAAATTGAAGCCCGTCTGGTTCTCGGCGTAGGTCGTGAACGTCTGGGTCGCTCCGCAGGGCACAGTGGTGTTGCGGTGGATGAGTTTTTCCACCACGCCGCCCATCATCTCGAGCCCGAGCGACAGCGGCACCACGTCGAGCAGGACGACGTCGTCGCGTCCCGCACCCGCGAGAAGATCCGCCTGAATCGCAGCGCCGAGTGCGACCACTTCGTCGGGATCGATGTCACCGAGCGGTTCACGCCCGAACAGATCGTGCACGAACCGACGTACGAGCGGCATGCGCGTGGCACCGCCCACCAGGATCACCCCGTCGAGCTCTCCCGCCGCCATGCCGGCATCGAGCAGCGCCCGTCGCACCGGACCCGCACATCGTTCCAGCACGGGAGCCACCAGAGCTTCGAGTTGCTCCCGCGTGAGCTCGACGCTGGTGCGCGTCCCCGCCCCGGTTCCGCGCGTCTCCACGTCGACCGACACCCGCTCTGCGGTGGACAGCGCTTCCTTGGCCGCCCGAGCCGCGTCCAGCACCCGCCGGGTCAAGAAGGGATCGCCGCCCGCATCGGCCGCCAGGCCTGCAGCCGCCAACAAGTGACCGGCGATCGCGCGATCGAAGTCGTCGCCGCCGAGCGCAGAATCACCGCCGGTCGACTTCACCTCGAAGACGCCGCCATCGAGCTGCAGCACGGAAACGTCGAACGTCCCACCGCCCAGATCGAAGACCGCAAACTTGCCGTCGACCTTCTTGTCGAGACCGTAAGCCAACGCCGCGGCGGTCGGCTCGTTCACCAACCGCAAGACCTCGAGGCCTGCGAGTCGTCCGGCATCGCGCGTCGCCTGCCGCTGCCCATCGTCGAAGTAGGCCGGCACCGTGATCACGGCACCCCCCAGCGGTCCACCCAGCTGCGCCTCGGCGCGCGCCTTGACGACCCGCAAAATCTCGGCCGACACTTCGATCGGCGTCACCGCCCGCGTGCCCTCGCCCACCGCAAAGCGCACCACGGCGTCTGCCGAGCCGCCCGCGGCGAACCGGTACGGCGTCAAGCGACGGGTCGACTCGGCGTCACCGGGACCGCGCCCCATGAAGCGCTTCACCGACGCGATCGTGTCATGAGGAGACTGCGGCGCCAGCTTACGGGCGCCCTGCCCGACGATGATCTCGCCCGCACGTCCATAGTGGACCACCGAGGGGAGCAAGGTCCCTCCCCCCTCGTCCGCCAGACAGCGCGGCTGCCCCTCGACGATCGCAGCCACCAGCGTGTTCGTCGTCCCGAGATCGATGCCGATCGCGCGTGCCTCTCCCGGAGCGCACGCCGCCTTCTCGCGCGTCTCGCCGGGCTCCATGATGTCGAACAACGCCTCAGCCATGAATGATCCTCGAGCTCGTCCCTCTCGTCACAACGTCCTTCTTCGTCCTGGGGTAGGTCAACCGCGCGCTGGCGATCCCGCGCCCGACAGCACTGCCACACTCGAGCCCGCCGCTTCACTGACCTCGGCCAAGAATCGATCGTAGTAGCGCACAGCTACCAGCTCGCGCGAGGCCCGTTCGAGATCGGCAGGCTCGCTCCCGAGAGCAACCGCAACGGCCTCCATCGCGCCCGTCCGTCGAGCTCTCACGTCGGCAGCCAGCGCCGCCTCTCGCACGTGATCCCGTTCGGCCCGCGCATCCAGCAGTCCTTCGCGCAGCTCCATCACGTCCATCAAAAGCTCTTGCGGCACCGGCACGCGCGTCTCGCCCGCGGTCGTCCGCTTGACCGTCCCCTGCTCCCCGCCCACCTCGATGCCCTCCAGCGAAAGCAGATACTCTGCCCGCCGCACGGGATCCTTGAGCGTCTTCCAAGCGTCGTTGACCCTCACCGATCGCGCCATCGAGGCTCGCCGCGCCCGGGGATCTGCCTTCACGAACTTGTCGGGGTGCAACCGGCGCGCGGCGTCCTTGTAGCGACGCTCGACCTCGGGCAGATCGATGGCGAAGCGGCGCTCGACACCGAGCACAGCAAAATGATCCGCCGCCAAATCGGGCGGCTGCAGCGCCCCGCAGCGCTCGCACAGCTCACCTTGCCCAGCGGCTTTTTCACAGGACCAGCAGATCACGGCAACACCTCGGACAGCTCCACGGCCGGCGTCATGGCGCCGGCAGGCGGGTCCTCGCTAGAACTGAACGCTCTCTCCGCAGCCACATTCACCCTTGGCGTTGGGGTTCAGCCACTTGAACCCGCGCGCCATCAACGTGGTCGCGTAATCGAGCGTCGATCCATCCAGGAAGACCAGGCTCTTGGGGTCGACGAAGACCTTCACGGTGCCGTCTTCGTAGTCGAGCACCTTGTCCTCGGGCCGCGGATCCTTGTCGGACCATTCGAAGAGATACGAGAAACCCGTGCAGCCGCCCCCGCGGATCCCGACACGCAGGCCTTTGGGCGCCGTGGTGCGCTTGCCCGCTGCCTTCTTGATCTCCTGGACCGCTCGCTCGGATACCGTGATGGCCACGATCTCGTCTCCTACTTGGTCTGTTCTTGGTCGGCTTCGTCTGCTTGGATGCCGGCGATCAGGCCTTGGTTGCCTGCTTCTTCTTGTAGTCCGCGATCGCGCTCTTGATCGCGTCTTCGGCCAGTACCGAGCAGTGGATCTTCACCGGCGGGAGGTTCAGCTCCTCGACGATCTGGGTGTTCTTCACCTCCATCGCCTGGTCGATGGTCATGCCCTTGATCCATTCCGTCGCCAGCGACGACGACGCAATTGCCGAGCCGCAGCCGAAGGTTTTGAACTTGGCGTCCTCGATGACGCCGCCGTCGCTCACGCGGATCTGCAGCTTCATCACGTCACCGCAGGCGGGCGCGCCGACCAGACCGGTGCCCACGTGGGGATCGCTCTTGTCGAGGCTCCCGACGTTGCGGGGGTTCTCGTAGTGCTCGATGACTTTTTCGCTGTATGCCATGACGATCTCCGTTAGTGCGCGACCCACTGCACGCTCTTGATGTCGATGCCTTCCTTTACCATTTCGTAAAGGGGCGACATCTCGCGCAGCTTGTTGACCTTGCCAGCAACCACGTCGATGACGTGATCGACCTCTTCTTCGGTATTGAAGCGTCCCAGGCCAAAGCGGATGGACGTGTGAGCCATCTCCTCTTCGACGCCGAGGGCGCGCAACACATAGGACGGCTCGAGCGACGCCGACGTGCAGGCCGAACCTGACGACACCGCGACGTCCTTGAGCCCCATCAGCATCGCCTCGCCCTCGACGTAGGCGAAGCTGATGTTGAGACTGCCGGGCAGCCGATGCTCGAGCGAGCCGTTGATGAACGTATCCGAGACCCGGCTTTCGATGCCGATCCGCAGCCGCTCCCGCAGGGTAAACAGCCGCTTCGCCTCCTCCGCCATCTCGCTTGCGCAGAGCTGGGCCGCCTTACCCATGCCGACGATGCCGGGGACGTTCAGGGTGCCCGAACGCATGCCACGTTCGTGACCGCCGCCGTCGATGATCGCGGTCAGACGCACGCGCGGCTTGCGACGCACGTAGAGCGCGCCCACTCCCTTGGGCCCGTACATCTTGTGCGCCGTCAGCGCGACCAGATCCGCCTTGGCGCGGTTGACGTCGAAGGGGATGCGCCCCACGCCCTGGACCGCATCGATGTGAAAGAGCGCGCCCCTGTCTTTGACGACGGCGCCGATCTCGTCCACCGGATTGACGGTGCCGATCTCGTTGTTGGCCAGCATGACCGAGACGAGAATGGTCTTGTCCGTCATCGCGGCTGCGACCTGCGCCGCGCTCACGCGCCCGTCCTTTTCGACCGGCAGGTAGGTGACGCGAAAGCCCTCCTTCTCGAGGCGCTTGCAGGTGTCGAGCACGGCCTTGTGCTCGGTCTGCACCGTGACGATGTGATCGCCCTTGTCGCGGTAGAACTCGGCCGCACCCTTGATGGCGAGGTTGTCGGACTCGGTCGCGCCCGAAGTCCAGACGATCTCTTTGCCCGAGGCGCCGATGAGCGCCCCGACCTGCTCGCGGGCTTGGTCGACGGCCTTCTCCGCGTCCCAGCCAAAGCCGTGCGACCGGCTGGCCGCGTTGCCGAAGTGTTCGGTGAAATACGGCAACATCGCCTCGACGACGCGCGGATCTACCGGCGTTGTCGCGTGATTGTCCATGTAGATGGGGAGCTTGATGGCCACTTGATCGTCCTGCCTGTCGTTCCGCGATTGCTCAGTGTTTGGTGATGCCGTCGACCAGCAACGGCGCCTTGCCTTCGTGCCCGTGCATCTCGCACTTGCCACACTCGGGCTGGGTGTGGACGGGCGCGCAGGACTTGCAGCTGTCTAGGTAAGCGAGGCTCTCTTGCAGCTCGTCCGCCAGCTTGCTCAGGCGGCCGATGGTGGTGCGGGTCTCGCGAAGCTTTTCGTCGAAGATGGCTCGCACCGTCGCCATCGCTTCGGGGGCCGTGTTGCTCGCCTCCCAGACCTGAAGAAAGGCTTTGATTTCGCTGAGGGACAGCCCCATGTCCTGGAGCTTCTGGATCCACTCGAGCCGTTCCACCGCACGTTGGGAGTAGAGCCGGAAACCGCCCTTGGAACGGACCGCCGGGGCGATCAGGCCGAGCTCCTCGTACAGATGGATGGCGCGCGTCGTCTTGCCGGTGCGGCGGGCAAGCTCCCCCACTTTCAGGAGGGAGAGTTTTTCGGCGGGGACATCCATCGGGGTGGCTCTGGGCGGCTCGCGACTCGGTGAACTCGAACTCTTACGTTTACGTGAGAGTCTTAGTCCCGGCGATCCGCTCCGTCAAGCGTCTTGGCCCGCCTTGCCGAGGTTTTGCTAGCTCCGGCGCCACAAACTGCGCCGCGGCGGTCAGTCGAGCGTCAAAACCACCTTACCCACCACCTGGCGCGCCTCGAGGGCATGGTGAGCTTCCCTCACACCGTCTAGGGGCAGAACCCGATCCACCAGGCCGCGCAGCCGCCCCGCAGCAACGAGATCGAGAATGCCGTGCAGGCGGCCCTTGGGCGCCATGGTCGACCCGAGGATCGCAATCTGGCGCCAGAAGACGTACCGGAGATTCACCGAAGGTTCGTAGTCCCCGCTGGCGCCGCAGGTGACGATGCGACCGCCCTTGGCCGCCAGCTTCACCGCGGTCTGGAAGGTCTCGCCGCCTGCGTGTTCGATGGTGATGTCGATCCCCCGCCGCCCGACGATGCGCTTGGCCCCCGCCACCAGGCTCTCTTTCGACAGATCGATCTCGTCGTCGATGCCGAGCGAGCGCGCCCGTGCGAGCTTTTCGCCCGATGACGCCGTCGCGATGACGTGCGCGCCGAAGATCTTCGCGATTTGGATGGCCGCCGCCCCAACACCCGAGCCCGCCGCGATGACCAGGACAACGTCGCCCGGCCGTACGCCCGCCTTGTCGACCAGCATCTGCCAGGCGGTCATGAAGGTGGTTGGCAAGCAGGCGAGCTCGGCATCGGGGATCGCGGTGGGCGCTGCCACGACGTTGCTCGCCGGCACCGCGAGGTATTCCGCCTGGCCGCCCCAGGTGTGCTCGCCGACCATGCGGAACTGCGCGCAGAGATTGTCGGCGCCGCTGAGGCAACGCACGCAGCGCCCGCAGGAGAGGCCAGGATTGACGACGACGCGCGTGCCTTCGGACAGACCCGAGACGCCGGCGCCAAGCTCGGCGATGTCACCGACGACGTCACCGCCGGGAACGTGGGGCAGCGGCACCTGCAACGCGGGCAAACCCCGGCGCGCCCACAGATCGAAGTGATTGAGGGACGCCGCGCGCACCTTGATCAGCACGTCGCCCGGCCCTGCCTCGGGTCGGGGAACCTCGCCCACTTCCATCACTTCGGGGCCGCCGTACTTGCGAAACAAAGCGGCCCGCATGGAAGCCATCACGCCACCCCCGCGGCCGGTACCGCACCGGGTGCGCGCGCCTCGTCGACGAGCTCGGTGATCGCAGCCAGCAGCCCATCGATCACGGCGTCGGGAAGATCGCCCATGTTGGCGATCTGCACGTGGTCAGCCGCCAGCGGCCCCTTGGCTTTGTAGATCACGTAGCCGCGCGCCTTGAGGCCTTCGTAGAGGGTCGAGACGGCCACGCCGTCGGGCACCTTCATCGTGCAGATGGTGATCGACTCGCGACCCGTGTTGGTAAAGGAGCGAAAGCCGAGCGAGGTGAGCACGCGCCTGATACGACCGTTGCGCCGCTGATAGATCTCGCGGCGGGCGGCCACCCCGCCCCCCTCGGCCAGCTCGTCGAGCGCGGTCTCGAGCGCGAAGAAGGCCGAGACCGCGGGCGTGAACGGCGTCTGCCCCAGCTCCTGCTTGGCGCGGCGGTAACGACGCAGGTCGAGGTAATACGACCGCGGCCGCGTCGCCTCGATCACCGGCCAGACCCGCGGCGCCACGCAGATGAAGGCGACGCCGGCCACCGCGTGCAGGCACTTGTTCGACGACGAAAAACAGAGATCGATGTTGTCGGCAACGACGTCGAGCTCCTCGGCGCCGAGAGCCGAGACCGCATCGACCACCAGCAAGAGATCACGCGCGCGGCAGAGCTTGCCGATGGCGGCCACCGGATTGAGCAGGCCCACGGACGTCTCGTGGCGAATCATGGCGACCGCGCCGATCGACGGATCCGCATCGAGCAGCGCTTCGACCGCCGCCGGGTCCATCGGCTCTCCCCAGGGCAGGCGCATGCGCTGATGGGCCAGACCGTGCACGTCGGCGATGTCGCCCAGGCGCTCCCCAAAGGCACCATTGGACAGACTCAGCAGCTTGCGCCCGGGCGCGACCGCCGACGAGATGGCCGTCTCCATCGCGGAGGTGCCCGAGCCGGTGAGCAACAAGACATCGTGCTCGACCGTGGCGTTGAAGACCGGTCGGAGCTTGGCTTCCAGTCGCCGCACGACGCCGGTGTAGTCCTCATCGCGGTGGCAGATGTCGTGATGAACGAGAGCCGCCTTGACCCGCGTCGACGTCATCACCGGCCCCGGGTTGAACAGGACGTAGCGAGCGGCGTCCTTTTCCCGCAGCAGCCGTTCAACCAGCGCCAATGTATCGGTCGCGCCCGAGGTCTCTTCCCCCTGCACGGCGGGGCGTTCGAGATCGTCGCCGTACGCGCGCAAGAGCCAATCGGCGTGTTGCCGCATCTGCGCCGAATCGACGTCCTGCCAGATGCCACCGGTGACTTCGAGGGCGGCGAGCTTGCCCCGACGAGCAGCCTCGGCGAGGCCCTGGGTCAACGACGGTTCGGGCAGAGCATCGAGACAATCGAGCAGAGCCGGTGACACGGCGAGCACGCTGGTGCTGACGGCGTCGTAGTCGGCGAGTGCCTTGCCGATCTCGGCCACGCGCAAGCTGCGCGGGTCGCCTGCCAGGGCCACTTTGGTGGCGTCGTCGATGTCGAAGACGTGGGCGAGCGCGCGATCGATCCCCACCACTGTCGCATCGGGAGCCGGCAACGGCGCCAAGCAGCGCTTGATCAAGGAAGGCGCCGCCACCTGGTCGGCCATCAGGACCAGCGTCGGCTCGACGAGAAACGAACGCGCGACCTGGACGGACAGGCCATTGGGTTTGTCCCAGCCCGGGTTCTCGAAAAAGACGATCTCGCGCGGCCAGGGACCGGGCTGCCCGGCCAGCGCCGAGATCCGTTGGCGCAGGTGCTCGCCCTGCCAACCGATGGTGATGGCGACTCGTTCCACGCCCAGGCGCGCGAGCTGGCGCAGCGTTCGCACGATGATCGGACCGCCACCGACGGTGCAGAGACAGTTGGGGGTTTCCGGGTCGGCGACGGGGCGCCCACGCCCCGCGGCCAGGACGAGCGCCTGCCGAAGCATTCGGCGCCCAGCATTTCATAGCCGCGCCCACCCCGCCAAGCGTCGCTCGCGTCGCACGCCGGCTAAGGACGCGGCCGGGGCGGTTCGAGCGCGGGAAAAATGGGGGGCCAGAAAGTTTTTCGGGGAGAACCTGGCCGTTCGATCGTTGTGAGGGCGCGAGGAGACGACCATGACGAACCAGCCCAGCCCCACCCGACCGCCGACCGGCTTTCCGGGCAACGACATCGTCGGGCTCGTCCCGTCAGCTGGCTTCGTTCTCTTCGCCCGTCAGGTCGTCACCGCGATCCGCTTACGCGATCTCGTGCGCATCGAGCGGAGCGCTCTGCCCGAGATCGTCCCGACCGCCGACTCGGACGGCACGAGGTCGGGTAGCTGTTGATCCGACCGGAGCGACGACGGCTGACGTTGGCCAGCGTCCCCCTTCGCAGGTCAAACGGCGGCTGCTTCGCGGTCAGCCGGCGTCCGCTTCACGGACGATGCGACGCGAGGACACGGTCTGGGCGCCCGAGCGGAAGGTGAGACGGTAGACCGAGTTCTCGGTCTCCACGTACACCTCTTCCGACCCGAACTCACCTAGCACGCGACGAACCGGAGTCGTGACCATTCGGTGCCCATTGGGATCCCGGAATATCACCATGCCGCGCCCGATGGTCGGGTAGCTGATGAGATACCCCGTGTACGCTCTTCCGAGCGTCATGGGTGACGAGCGGTCGCGACTGTTGTCGCGGATCTTTCGAGCGGTCACGCTGACCACGCTACCGGACTCCTTCGTCAGAGGTTAACACAGACTTGAAGTGAGCAGTCCAACGCGCCGATGGCTATAATCGAGTCGTATGCAGAAGCCGGCCCGTAGCCCCGTCCTGGGCTACAACCACAACGTCAAATATCGCGGGCGCGTCTTCCACGTGCAGACCGAAGACTCGGGTCCGGTTAACCCTCGCATCTTTACCCACCTGTACTTCGGCGGGACCATTCTCGCCTCGAAGCGACACGAATACGATGGCGGGGCCGCGCCGGAGATCGTGCGCGCCTTGATGCAGAGCCAGCACAAGTCGATCCTCAAAGATCTCAAGAACGGCCGGCACGACGCACAACTTCGCGACTTCTTCGCTGCCCGGGGCGAGACGCTGGAACCCGCCACCGGTGGCTTCATCGATGAGGATGCCGGTGAAGCCGCGGATGACAGTCCCCTTACTCCCGAGCCGCTCCTGGTACCGTTGCCGCCAGCCGCGATCCCCATCGAAGCATCCGCGCCAACCAGCGTCGCCGCTTCCCTCCCTGCGCCCGTGCCGACCGTCGACATGGCCTACGCCCTCCCGGCCGCCAACCCTGCCACCCTTCTTGGGATGCCCGCGGCCGTTGGGATTCCATTCGCCCAAGCGCACGCGGATGCCACCTTGGCACCAGCGGCGACCATCGTCTTTGACGACAGCTTCGACGACGATCCGACCAACCCGGACAAGGCGCATGCGATCCCCGCTGCCGAGCCCGACGGTCTGCCTGCTTTC
>JANNNO010000336.1:0-42084 GCA_031398585.1 Myxococcales bacterium
GCTTGCACGCGAGCACAAGCTCGGGCAGCTCCGAGACCGCACCGCGGACCTCGAGAGCAAGACGGCAGAGTACGAAGATCAGATCATGCGTGCGTACCAGAAGCTGCGTAGCGACGAGAAGGTCGTCGACCGCGCCAAACGCGCACTCGCCGTCGCCCTCAATCTCCTCGACGATCGGGCCGCGGCGCCCATCCCCGCCGCCCCCGCCTCGCCCTCCGCCCAATCGGGAACGGGTGGGCTGCCTGGCAACACACCGCCGCTACCCGGGTCCACGCCCCCCCGCCCCGTCGACGAAGCCGGCTGACGAACCGGCAGCGAGCCGGCGACGATGCTCGAGCCTCGGTCGTGACCTCTCGCCCGAAGGGCACCCCTCCAGGCGCTTCCTCGACTCGGTGCGACAGATAGGGCACCGCTGGTGATTGTCGTTTCTTGGAGGCAAACTGCGCCGCCCGAACGAACAGTGTCCGTGCGCGAGATTCAACTTTGCAAGAACTGACCGGCAACCTCAGCGGCCTCAAGCCCAGCGAGCTCAAAGCACTCGAGCGCGTCTACCGACGTCGCATCCCCCCCGAGGCGATCGTCTCGTCCGAGCTGGCGGGCTACCTCTGCGGCATCTCTCGCGATCTCGAGCGGCAGGTCGGCATCTTGACCAACCGCCGCGGCGACATCGAGCACGTGATCGTCGGCGATGCCTCGCGCCTCTTCCTTCCCGAAGTCGGTCGCCTCCGGGCCGGCCGCGGTCGCTTTCGCGGCCTGCGCCTCGTGCACACCCACCTGCGCAACGAAGCCCTCACGCGCGACGATCTCGTCGACCTGGCGCTGTTGCGCCTCGATCTGGTCGCCGCCGTCGGCGTCACCCGCGACGGCCGCCCGGCCGATCTGCACGTCGCCCATCTGCTACCCTCGGCCAGCGGCGCCAACCCGTGGGCGGTGCTGCCGCCACAGCCGTTTCGTGAAAGCGCGATCGACGCCGCCGCCCTGGTGTCAGCGCTCGAGACCGAGTTCGATCGCGCGACCACCCTCGCGCGGGACACCCGCGGCAGCGAGCGCGCCCTGCTGGTCGTGGTCAGCACCCGCCGGGGTCAAGGCGACGTGCGCGTCTCGATGGAGGCGCGGGTCACCGAGCTGCGCGAGCTGTGCCGGACGGCCGGGATCGTGGTGAGCGACGTCGTCATGCAACGCCGTCCCGAGCCAGATCCCAAGTACCTCGTCGGCCGCGGCAAGTTGGAAGACATCCTCGTGCGCGCGATGCAGGTCGATGCCGCCGCGCTCATCTTCGACCCCGAGTTGACCCCCGGCCAAGCGCACGCCATCGCGGATTTCACCGACATCAAGGTGCTCGACAGGACGATGCTGATCCTCGACATCTTCGCGCAACGCGCGCGCAGCCGCGACGGCAAGCTGCAAGTCGAGCTCGCGCAGCAGCGTTACCGCCTGCCCCGGCTGCACGAGAAGAACACCATGATGAGCCGACTCGTCGGCGGCATCGGCGGCCGCGGCCCCGGCGAGACCAAGCTCGAGATCAACCGACGCCGTGCGCGCGAGCGCATCCATCGTCTGGAAGAGGAAATCGAACGCTTCGGCCGGCAGCGTGCAGAGCGCCGATCACAGCGTTCCAAGCGCGGCATCCCGGTGGTCGCCATCGTCGGCTACACCAACGCCGGCAAGTCGACGCTGCTCAACACCCTCACCAGCAGCGAAGTGCTGGCCGAGGAGAAGATGTTCGCGACCCTCGATCCGACGACCCGGCGCCTGCGATTTCCGCGCGAACGCGAGGTCGTCATCGCGGACACGGTCGGTTTCATCCGCGACCTGCCCAAGGACCTGGCTCAGGCCTTCCGCGCCACCTTGGAGGAGCTCCGGGAGGCCGACCTGCTGCTCCACCTGGTCGACGCCGCCGACCCGGATCACGAATCCCAGATCTCCGCCGTCGAGCGCATCCTCAAGGACCTCGAGCTTGGTGAGACGCCCCGGCTGCTGGTGCTCAACAAGATCGATCTTCTGCCCCAGGAGGACCGCGAGCGGCTCACCCACGATCCGCGGGTGATCGCCATCGCTGCCGAGGAGGCCGAGACCGTCTCCCCCCTCCTGGGCGCCATCGAGGCTGCGCTCTGGCGCGAAGGCCTCACCGTATAGGGCGAAGCGTCAATCCCGTTAAAAAAGCCGCGAAAGGCCCGGGGCTGGTGTTGGTTTCGGTGGTGGTCTCGACTCCCGATGCCAAGACGTTCCATGATAGGGTCTGCCACATGAACAAACGGGCACTCGTCTACGCCGGCTTTCTCACAGCGGCGGTGGCGGTTCTTCTTACCTCCGGGCGCCTGCACCGTGCGCTCTCCGACGGCACCGCCCAGGCCGTCGCGCAGAAGCGCTAAGCCGGCCTCGCCCCCAGGGCGCCTGGCAGCCAGCCGCACTCGCCCTTACGCCGGGCCGCTACGTCACCGGCCTGTTCTCAACGGACGGGTCGCACTTTGAGCCTGACCTTGCCGCCCTCGACCGCCACGTCGAGCTCCACGCGGCCGCCTGTGTCGCCGATCAGTTTCGGGATCTCCTGCTGCAGCTTCGAACGCATCTGTTCGAGCGAAGCGCGCGGGGGCCCTCCGGTCGCCTGTTCGTGCACGGCCGCGTAGCGGGCATAGAAGGTTTCCAGCTCCCCCGCGCCGAGCCCCGGAACCCTGGCCCCAGCGGCGCTCGGTCCATCCGAGGCTCCGACTACGCCGGAGACAGACCGGGGAGCACGTGGGAGTGGGACCGCGGCGATCGCTGCCGGCGGCTGCACCTCGTTCGCCGTCCCATGTGCGCCGGCTTCCATCGCGGTGGGAGCGCCGCTGGCAATCGTCCCATTCCCCTGGGCGGCGAATTCGTCGGAAAGCGGCGGTGCTTCGCCCCGCATCGAGGTGGGGCGCCGCTGTTGTCGTTCGACAAAGGCTTTGACCCGGCTCGAGGGGATCCCGAGCTGGCGCGCTTCTTCCTCGGTCAGCACGCCGCCGCGCTTGGCCAGCATCCGGTGCGCCTTGGCCAGGTCGCGCCGATAGGTGCCCGATTCGATCTCCCGCATCGTGCGGTTCCAGTACGCGGTCAAAATCACCCAGCGCTGCAGCAGGCTCTGGAAGCGAAAGCGGATGGTGGCGTTGCCGATCGGCACCTGCTGCATCTCGAGCATCAGGCGGTTGAGCTCTCGCCGGGGCACGTTGGGCGGGGTCCGCTCGGTGCCCATGAAGAACGATTCGTAGAGCGATCGCAGCCGGTCGAGCTTGCGGTCCATCTCCTCGATACGCGATTCGACCGACGCCAGCTCCTCCCCCGACCGCAACGCCTTCTTCACCCGGAAAGTGTAGCGCGCGGGGCCGCAACTGCCGTGTTCCCGGAGCCCGAAGCGTGTTAGAGCACCGCCGGCGTGACCACGAAGTCGTCGATTCAGGATGCCCAACAGCGGCCCATGCTCGCGCTCGATACGTCGGGTCCGACCGCGCGCGTGGCCATCGTCGACAACACCGGCCGATCCCTGGCCGCGGGCGAACGCGTGAGCGACCGCCATTCGACCACATTGCTCCCGCTCTGCCACGAGCTCCTGACACAGGTCGGCATCGGGGTCTCCGGCCTGGGCGCCGTGCTTTGCGGGAGCGGGCCCGGCAGCTTCACCGGATTGCGCGTCGGCCTCGCCGTGGCCAAGGGCTTCGCGCTCGCCCACGATCTGCCGCTCGTCCTCGTGCCGTCACTGGCAGCCCTTGCGCTCGACCTGGCGGGCACTCCCGGCTCAGCCCTGCTCGCACCCTGTATCGACGCCGGCAAGGGCGAGATCTACGCGCAGCTGCACCGTCGCACGGATCCGTTTCCCACCAGCCTGACCAGCGAGTTGCGCCTCGATCCCGATCGGCTCGTAGCCGAAGCCCGCGCCACCGGCGAGCCTGTGATCTTCGCGGGCACCGGCGCCGATCGTTATGCCGACCGTCTCGCCGCGCTAATGGGCCCCGCGGCGGTGCAGATCGGGTTTCCCGGCCCCAGCGCAGGGGCCATCGCCAAGCTGGCGCTTGCACGCCTCGGCAAGGGCGAGCACGACGATCTCGGGACTGCGGTCCCGGTCTACGGCCGCGCGCCCGACATCACGATGCCCAAGCGGCCGGTCTGAGCCCGCGGACGGCTCAGGAAAATTCCCAGTCGATCGCGCCGCGTAGCTGCGGCGGCACGGAAGCAGCCAGGTGCTGCTCGAAGCGCTCTCTGTCGAAAGCGACGGGCGTGGCAAAGACGAAGCTCACAAGCCCCTCGGTGACCTTCTTGCGTTCGCCGAGGATGCGAAACCCAGCTTCGATCACGACGCGGCGATAAGCATCGGTCGCGGGGGCGAGCGCATCGGCGGGAATGCCTTTGACCAGAAGGCGAGTGAAGGTCTCCCGTTCGAGCACATAAAGCAGCACCCAGCCGAACGCGGTCGCGGTGACCGCTACGGGTAGCAGCTTGAGTCCGCAGCAGACACCGACCACGGCGGTGAGGATGACGCGCCCGGTGTCCTTGGCGGGCCCCACGTCGGTGCGAAAACGCATCAGGCCGCCGATGCCGAAGATCACGAGCGCCATGGCCGAGTTGGCTTCGACGATGCGCGCGATGACGGCCCCCACCAGGGCGTACAGGATGAACGTCTTGGGCTGCTCGAGTTCGGCCAGGGTCGAGGCCTTGGCGCGCGTGCGGGGGTGATACGCGATGATGGCGCCGAGGCCCGCGGCCAGCAGGAAGACGATGACGAGGTCGAGGATCGCCGCCCCCTGGCCAAACGCCGCAAACATCTGGGTCAGGCTCGAAGCGTTCGGGCTGCCGCTCGGGCTCACGCCGAGCTTTCCGGTCACGTCCATGGGCCGCGAACATATCCGAAAGGCCGAGCGACGATCATGGGAAGGCAAACGCCTTCACGTGGGCCGATGTGGTCGGTAGACCCCCCTCGCCCACCCTGCCACGCCGTGGCGGCCACAAAAGCGGCTTTGGCCTACGGACCGCGACCCGAAGCGACGATGGATGAAGGCGGGGGAGGTTTCCCCAACCAACTGAATTCTTTCGTGCCGTGCCCCGCGTACGAATCGCACGAGACTCTTAACTCCTGACGGACTGTTTTTGATCACACGGATAAAATGGGCGCCATACGGATGAATGACGGCCCTCCGAGACACGCGACGGTTGCGGGCGACACAGGCCTTGCGCTGGGCATGGTGATCCCGGGGTCGCAATACCGAGTGATCACCAAGCTCGGCGCCGGCGGCATGGGCAGTGTTTACGCTGCTGAACACGTCGTGCTCGAAAAGCGCGTCGCCCTCAAGGTGCTCCGTTCCGATACCGCCCGTTCGCAAGAAGCCATCGATCGCCTGCGCGCCGAAGCGCGCGCCGCTTCGAAGATCGGCAGCGAGTTCATCTGTGACGTGACCGACTTCGGGCAGACGCCCGACGGCCGCGTCTTCCTCGTGATGGAGTATCTCGAGGGCGATTCCTTGGGACGTCACCTTCGCGAGGGCGGACCTATGGCGCCCGAGCGTGCGCTGCCCGTCTTGCGCCAGATCTCAAAGGCGCTGGAAGCCGCACACGAAAAGGGCCTCGTCCATCTCGACGTCAAACCCGACAACGTCATGTTGATGCCGCGTGGGCGGCGCAACGACGCGGTCAAGGTCGTCGACTTCGGCATCGCGCGTCTGGTGGGGCGACTCACGCCGGAAGAGAAGATCACCGGCACGCCGGAATACGTCGCGCCCGAGCGCTTCCTCGGCGCCGCTTTCGATCATCGCGCGGACATCTATGCCTTCGGGGTGCTCGCCTACGAGGCGCTGACCGGCCAGGTTCCCTTCCGCGGCATCAACCCGATCGCGACGTTCACCATGCACGTCGAGGATCCGCCGCCCCCGATGCTCGACCGCGAGGGCCGGCCGCTGCCACCTGCCCTCTGCGAGCCGATCCTGCAGATGCTGGAAAAGGAGCCGGCAGCGCGACCGGCCACCATGGCGATCGCCGAGGCGATGCTCTGTGAGGCTCAGATCGCCACGCGCACGCGCACGGCCTGGGACGATCTCGAGCTGCCCGCGGTCGACGAGATCTGGCGGCGGCGTCTGGCCGAGCGCATGCCGTCGCCGTGGGGACGGCAGAAGAAGATCATCGTCGCCGGCGCCCTTTCATTGGCGCTGGCGGGCGCCGCCGCATCGGTCTACTACGGCGCCTTCCGAGCGCCGGAGGTGGTGGTCAAGTACGTCGCGCTAACCAAGACCGAGGAGGCCGATTCGGTCGCCGAGCTGCTCGAGAAGGCCTCGGCCGCGGCGAATGCTCGCCGCTACAGCCGCCCGGCCGAGACCTCAGCCCTGGGCTTCATCGAGCGGGCCGAAGCCGAGCACGCGCGGCTGCGCGGCCCCAAGAGTCGCTCGAAAGGCGCCGACGATCTGCGCAGGGTCTACGCATCGACGCTGGCGCTGGTCGGCGACGATCTGGCCAAAGCGGGCCTGCACCACCTGGCGACGCCGAAGTTCAAAGAAGCGCTGCTTTTCACGCCGTCCGACAACGCACTGGCCTCGAAGGCCGAGCTGTCGGCCGAGGAACAGAGCCGCCTCGTGCAGCGCCAACGAACGCCGCCGCGCGAACGCGTAGTCGCGGCACGGCCAGCCGCGCCGCCTTCGCAAGCCGAGGAAGCCAAAGAGGCAGCGGCATCGGCCTACCTCCTCGCGGCCAAGCAAGAGCGTTTCTCCGAGGCGCGGGTCGCCCTTCGTTCGCTCTCCCATCTCGACAAGGAAGGCTGGGAGCAGGCCAAGCTGGCCGACGCCTTCCGCCGCCGCGCCGACGATCTCTGGGCCAAGGGCGACGTGGCGCGAGCGCGGCCGTTTTATCAGCTAACCGCCGAGCTCGATTCACTCGATGTCGAAGCCAAGCGCCGTGCGCAAGCCGAACCGATCAAGACCGCGGCTGCGGTGGCCCCCGTCGCAGCGCCAGCTCCGGTCGAAACCGGCAAGAAGGTCCCAGCCTCGGCAAACGAGGAGATCAAGTCTGCGCCCCGCGATCCCAAGACCTCGCGCGCGGCGGTGGATCGCGGGCGACAGGCGCTCTCTCGCCTAGCGCTGCAAGACGCCGAACGCGCCTTCAACCTGGCGCTCGAAGCCGATCCCAGCAACGTGAACGCCGTCAGCGGTCTGGCTGAGGTCGCGTTCGAGCGATCGCGATACGCCGAGGCGCTCGACTACGCCCGGCGCGCGGTCCAGCAGGCGCCTCGCTCGGGTCGCTTCTACATCTTGCTGGGCGACGCCTACTTCAAGCTGCTGCGCTTTGCCGACGCCAAGTCGGCCTACGAACGCGGCGCCGATCTCGGGCAAGGCGATCTCGCCAAAGGCCGGCTCGATCGTCTGCGGAACAAGCTTCGCTAGGCCGGGCCAGCCGCGAAAGGGCGAGGTTGCTCGGCGACCACGCGCGCGGGAGCGCGAGCGCGGGAGCGCGAGCGCGGAGCGGATTCGCGATACAGCAGCGCCTCGCGGGCACGGCCGCGCGGGGCTTAGAACTTGCCCGTGGCGCCGACCGTGAGGCCGGTAAAGCGGGTGACGCTCGCGCGTTCGGTCGAAGTCGTGAGCAGGCCGCCCGACGCCGGCTGCGCGAGATAGAGCCAGACGCCGCCCAAGGTCGCGACCACGGCGCTGCCGCCAAGCAGGCTCGCGCCGACGACGTTGGTCCGATAGACCTGCGGGCAATTCGAGAAGGCGTCGCGTTCCTCGGCCTTGCAGTTCACCTCGGAGCCATGAAGGGCGAGCAGGTAGATGCCGCCGGCGGCAAGCGCCGCACCCGTGGCGACCGCAGCCCAGCCGGCGCCGCGGAAGGGGAACTTCGTCGGCAGCTGCACCAGATCCAGGTCGAGCGCCTCGTCGACGCCCCGGGTGACCGAGAGCGTGCGCTCGAGGGGACTGTAGCCATCGCGCTCGATGATCAGGCGGCGTTCACCCGCGGCCAAGGTGAGATCGACCGGCGTCGTGCCCATCGGCTTGCCATCGATTTTCACCGCCGCGCCTTCGGGACGCGTGCGAATCACGATGCGTGCCGGAGCGCGGGTCAGCGTCTGAAGCCGCGCGCGCAGGGTCGATGCGGCCAGCGACATCTTCTCGCCGACCTCGACGACGCCGCAGATCTCGCAGCGCTCGCGGTTGGTGCCGACCACCGAGCCGGTGCGCGCGCTGATGAGCTCGAGCTGAATCTCGAAGGTCTTCTGTCGCTCCTCGATCACCGCGGTGACCAGGTAGCTCACGTTCAGCGCATTGGCGACGCGCCGAAAGCAGCCTTCGTCGCGGCAAGCTTCGCCTTCGCGATCGATGACCGGCGAGGGAGCGTCGGGTGACGCCTTCAACACCTCGAACGAGACCGCCGAGAGGCCTTCGACGAGGCGCTCACCGAGTGTGCGGCGCAGAGCTGTCGGAACGTTGCCCGACACTTCGAACCTCACGACCGCGAGCCGATCGGCAGGAGCCGCCTCAGCCAACCGGGGCGTGAACAATCCCGCCAGAACCACGGCAGTGGTCGACACGGCGGCGACGAAAGAGGCGCGGGGTACGATCGGAGTGGCCAGTTCTCTTCGCATTGCCTCCCGTGCTTCGGCAGGTTGCGCAGAAACCCAAAGCGGCCGAGGCGCGATTCAGCAACCCGTTTTTGCCAAATCAGCAGCCGCCCGTCACGAAGAGCCAAAGTCGAAGGCGCCGATCAAACAACGCCCACCCGGTCGTGCCTCATGAACATGAAGGCAGACCGATCGAGACCTGGCTAACCGTAACCAGGCAGGGACCCACGCGAGGATTCGACATCCCCGCGGGGGACCAGCTGCGCGCGCGCCATCAAACGCCGGCCGGTGCGGCTGGTGCGGGCGGCGGCGCCACCACTTGCGTGCTGGCCTTGATGAGCTCGAGCAGTCGACCTCGATCGTAGAGGCGGCTACCGTGAATCTCGGCGAGCACGATGTTGGCGAGCGTTTCGTTGGTTATGTCCGTGCCCGCGGGATGAGCGACGACGGCGAGATCATCGCCGGCACGGAGTCGCTCGCCCAGGAACGCCAAAGTCACGTACCTGGACTCGGTCACGTCATACAGCTTACGGTTCCCATAGCGACGAATTGTTCGGGTCATGCTTCATCGTACCGCGTCGGGAGGTCCGCGTCGAGGAAACCTAAGCGACGCGTCATAAGGGTGCGTAGCTTCAGGCGAATTTTTGCGTCAACACAGTGCAGTGTGGGGCATCACATGCCCTGTTCGCGCAAAAGTCTGCACTCAAACCGAGGGCTCGCACGAGCCCGCCCGCGGGAGCCCGATTGCCCCCCGAAATTGTCGCATTGACGGCGCGCTCACCGTCGGTGAGCCGGTTACCCCCGCTGCCAGGGATCCGTGCGAGAGTGCGGCGATGTCACGATCCGCAAATCGTCCCGCCAGCGCTCTGCTTCGAACCGCCGCGTGGCTCGCGCTCGCGATCCCCGCTGGAGGTGCTTGCCGCTCTCCGGAAAAGGGCTCGGCGCCCGCTGCGTCTTCGCCCGCCAATCCCGAAAAGTCGCAGCGTCCCGTCGCCAAGATTGGCGGTGAGGTCGTCACGGAAAGCGAGCTGCACGCGAGCGTCAAGCCGCGGCTGACCCGGCTCGAGACGGAGCACGCCGAGAAGGTCCACGGACTCAAATCGCAGGCGCTCTCCGAGCTGGTCGAGACCCGGCTCATCGCCAAGAAGGCCAAGGACGAAAAGACGACACCGGAAAAGCTCATCGAACGCGAGGTGACGTCGAAGGTCTCCGAGCCTTCCGACGCTGAGATCCGCGCGTTTTACGATCAAGCCAAGGCCGGCGGCGGCCAGGTTCCGCCTTTCGAAACGGTCAAGGGCGAGATCGTGAAGTTCCTCAAGGAGCGCCAGAGCGGCCAGGCCAAAAAGGCTTACGTCGACAAGCTCCGCGTCGAAACCAAAGTCGAAACCATGCTGCCTCCCCTCCTGCTTCCGCGGGTCGAGGTGGCTGCTGAGGGGCCCTCGAAGGGCGATCCCAAAGCGCCCATCACCATCGTGGAGTTCTCCGACTTCGAATGCCCCTTCTGCAGCCGCGCCGAGGAGGCCGTCAAGCAGGTGCTCGAGGCCTACAAGGGCAAGGTGCGCGTCGTCTACCGCGACTTCCCGCTGCCCTTCCACGCCAAGGCGCAAAAGGCCTCCGAAGCGGCTCTCTGCGCCGGCGACCAGAACAAATACTGGGAGATGCACGAGAAGCTTTTCGCCAATCAGCAGAAGCTCGACCTGCCCGACCTCAAAGCTCACGCCAAGGAGGTCGGTGTCGACATGGGCAAGTTCGATCAATGTCTCGCGTCGGGGGCCAAGGCCGGCGTTGTCGAGGCATCGAAGAAGGCCGGCGAAGCGGTCGGCGTCACCGGCACTCCCGCCTTCTTCATCAATGGCCGGCCGCTCACCGGCGCCGTGCCCTTCGATCAGTTCAAGGAGATCATCGACCGCGAGCTGGCCGGCGGCCAGTAGCCGAGAGCGCGCTACGCGGGGTGCCCGCCCCGTCGTGGCGCGTGTGCGCTAGAACCGAAACCGGGTGGTCGCCTTGAGAAAGCGTCCCACCCGGCCGGTGACCTCGGCCCCGCCTTTGTAGCGGACCTCGGTCTTGCAGAGCAGGTCGTGCAGCGCGAGCTTCTTCGGGTGGAAAGCGGCCACCAGGAAGCCGGCCAGGTAGCCCACGAAGATCACGGCGGCGACCCCGAGGTAGAGCAACGGCTCGACGAGTTGCTGGCTGGTCAGCGCGCCGAACTCGAACGAGACGCGCTCCTTGCGGTGGATGAAATAGACCAGCGCCGCCAGCAAGGCGACCGTGAGGG
Source organism: Myxococcales bacterium (assembly GCA_031398585.1). GTDB lineage: Bacteria > Myxococcota_A > Polyangia > Fen-1088 > Fen-1088 > JANNNO01. The sequence goes on from JANNNO010000336.1 coordinate 10,824, forward strand.
GCCCCCAGGCGAACGCGAGAAATCGCAGGATCGACGCCTTCCACGACAGACGCCGTCCGCTTCGATCCGTGACGGCCAGGCGCAGCAGCCGTTTGCCCAGCGTCTGCCCAGTTAGCCGATGGCAGAGCACGAAGTAGATGCTGGCGAGCGCGGTGACCCAGAGCCGCAGCACCAGCCCGAGCACCACGAATGGGAGCAAATCGATCGCCAGCGCCACCGCGCGGGTCTTGAACCCCGACAGCTCGCGCTGGCCCGGCCGCGCCGCCTCGAGCGCGTTGATGAGCTCGTCGTAGCTCGACGGCCGATCGATCGGATGCTTGGACATCATCTTGTCGACGATGCGAGCCAGTCGCTCGGGCACGTCAGGCGCCAGCGCCCTCACCGGGGTCTGGCGATCCGTCATGTGCATGGCGATGACGCCCACGGGAGACGGCCCAGAGAAAGGCGGGCGCCCCGTCAGCATGTGATAGAGCGCGCATCCCAGTGAATAGATGTCGGCCCTGTGATCGACGTCCTCGCCGCGTCCCTGCTCGGGCGCCATGTAGAGCGGCGAGCCGATGATGGCGCCGTTGCGCGTGAGCTCGGCGTCGCCGTTGAGACTCTTGACCAGGCCGAAGTCGAGAATCTTGATGCCCGCTTCGGCATCCAGCACGAGGTTCGAAGGTTTGACGTCGCGGTGGATGAACCCGTGCGCGAGCGCCGCCCGCAGACCACGGGCAGTCGCGATGCTGTATTCGAGCGCATCGGGCCAGGGCAGCCGGCGTTGCGCGAGTACCTCGTCGAGCGCCGGCCCCTCGAGAAACTCGAGCGCGAAGAAGTGCAGCCCGCGATCTTCACCAATGAAGTAGATCTGCGCGACGTTGGGATGTCGCAAGCGCGCCTGCGCGCGAGCCTCGCGTTCGAAGCGCGCCACGACCTCGGGATCGTGGCTGATCTCGGGGGCCAGGACCTTGATGGCGACCGGCCGCTCGAGCGATGTGTCGCTGCCCAGATAGACGTTGCCCATGCCACCACGGCCAAGCAGACGCTCGATCGTGAAGTGCCGCAGGCGCCCTCCGACGAGCGCATCCGCCGCGGCTTCGGCCGTCGGCAGCCGAGTCGACAGCATGGTCGCCTCGAGAGCCGGGGTACCCGCGGGCGTGCTCTGAGCTCCGTCGCTCACCTGGTTCCAGTTTACCGCAGTTGCCGAACCGCGGTTGGGCGGCTAACGCTCGGCCTCTTTGCTGCCCACGACGGTGAGGTTGAGCCCCACCTGCACACTGAGCAACTTGCCGTCGACGGAGATGTTGATCTTACCGTTGTGATACCAGCCGAACGAGCCGGTCGAGAACTCGCGCTTGTCGGCAATCAATTCCTGGCCGTTGATAACGACCTTGATCGCCTCGGCTTTCTCGAGGAACTGGGTGCGCGAAAGAGGACACGGGGACTTGGCCATCGTGCGCGAAGAGTACCACCAACGGCCACGACGCAAGCCCCCCCGACCAGCAAGGGCCCCGCCCCCCTCTCCCAGCGCGTGCCAGCGCGTAGGAGAGGAGTTGGGGTGAGGGACTCGATCCGCGACGCGGTTAGCGCTTCTTCGGCTTGAGGATCAGAGCGCGCAGCCGCATCAATTCACCCGTTCGCGAGCCTGCGGCCTCGACCGCCAGCTCGGTCTCGCCCGGGCCGAGGGTGGCAACCCCAACGACCTGCGGCGTCTTGGTCGACTCCGTCAGCACCTTGCTCTCGAGCGCCTTGGTCCCGGCGACCACGACGAACTGGTTGTTGACCGACTCTTTCTCGGCGTCGTAGAGCACCGAGATCTCGTAGGTGCCGCGCTCGCGCAGACGCACGGGCCAGCGCACGGATTGATTCGGTTGCGTCCAGCCCTGCACGTACGCGTCACGGGCCTTGCCCGCGCCGAAGGTGAGACCACCCACGAGCTTGCCGTCGAAGGCGCGCAGGCCGTCGGCGGGAACGTCGGTGCCGATGAGGCGGAACTTGTCGGTCTCAGGCGCTCCCGCGAGCTCGAGCGCGATCACGGTGTCGACCGGGTCGGGCGCCTTCTCGGGGCCTTTGAGAACGATGTCCTTGTCGCCCAGCTTCTGCACCACGAGGCTGGTGCCCGGATCCGACAGCAGGTACGCCTTCTTCACCGCCGTCTTGAGGCCGCCCACGACGATGCGCCCACGCGCCGGCCAGGTCAGCACGTGCAGATAAAGCGTGTTGCCTTTGCGGGTCGACTCGCCCCAGGCCTGGACCGGCAGCGGGGTCTTCTCGGTGCCTCTGATCGAATCGCCGTTGACCTTCATCCAGGCCCCGACCGCGTCGAGAATGGCGAGATCCTTGCCGTCGATCTTGCCGTCGCCCTTGGGCCCGATGTTCAGCAAGATGTTGCCCCCGCGCGCGGCGGCCTTGGCGAGCAGCTCGATGAAGTGCCCCGGCGATTTGTGCGTGTTATCGCCGCTGTGATAGCCGTACGACTCGTTCGTGGTCGGGATGCCCTCCCACTCGCCCTCGTGCGGCGGGAACTCGGCCGGCTTGTCGGTCGTCGACAAGTAGTCGCCGAAGTTGGCCGCGGGGCCCTTGGGCACCGACTGCACGATGCGGCTGTTGACCACTATGCTCGGCTTGGCCTCGCGCACGGCCTTCAACACGCGCAGGTTCAGCTCGGGCGGCAAGCGGCCGGGCGTGTCGAACCACATCATGTCCGGGTCGTACTTGCTGATCAGCTCCTTGACCTGAGGGACGACCTTGTTGTCGACGTACTGAGCGATTCGCTCGACCAGCTGCGGGTTGCCTTCCCACCAGCGGGCGCCGCCGAACAAGCGTTTGTCACCGCCCGGGTTGCCGTGCTCCCAGTCGTTGCCGGGGGCATTCGGATCGTGCCACTCCCAGGCCTGCGAGTAGTAGAAGCCGAACTTGATGCCGTGTTTCTTGGCGGCTTCTTTCAGTGCCACCATGGGGTCCTTCTTCCATGGTGTCTGCTTGACGATGTTGTACTCGCTGACGGCGGAGTCATACATCGCGAAGCCGTCGTGGTGCTTGGCCGTGATGATGAAGTACGACATGCCGGCCTTCTTGGCGGCGGCCATCCACTCGTCGGCATCGAAAGCGGTCGGGTTGAACTTCGCGACCAGCTTCTCCTGATAGACCGCGCTCGGGATCTTTTCCTTGCGCATCAGGTGCTCGGCGTAGCCTTCGATCGGCTTGCCCTCCCAGACGCCACCCACGTGGGAGTAGACGCCCCAGTGCACGAACATTCCGAAACGCGCGTCGCGGAACCACTTGATGCGCTCATCGCGCGTCTTCATCGAGTCGCGCCACCAGCCCATGTCGGGCTGATCCTGAATCGGGCCCTCCGTGGTGCTCGTGGTGGTCGGTGCGGAGGAGACCGTGACGGCCTCCTCGGTCTGCGGCGCGCTCGAAGCACAACCCCAACCCACCGCACCGAGCAGCAGCGCCGACGTGAACGTCGTCATCCGGGAACATGTCTGGTGTCGCAAGTGATCGCCTCCAAAAAAGGGCTCGAAAAAGGGCCGTAGATTAGGCCAACCACCGACCGCTGCCCACATCTACCGTCCTCTCCCCCTCGACTGGCTTGGGTCACCGCGTGATGCGCCGGCGTTTCGAGCCGCGGACAGTCGCACCGGTTTATTTGCGACCAAGGCCGAAATCCCCGCTGAAGGCGCATGTTCCGAATGGACAAGCCGCGCGCCACCCTGGAAAATAGCCACCTGGGATCTTTCGCGCTCGGGGGAACATCCATGGAGACGGCAGCCGACACACGGGCGAAGATCCTGGTCGTCGAAGACGAGCCGGAGCTAGCGGCGGAGGTCGAACAGACTCTCGTCGAGCTCGGCTACAACGTCGTCGGCCGCGCTTCACGCGGTGACGAAGCGATCGAGCGGGCCGAAAGACTCGAGCCCGACCTCTTGTTGATGGACATCCGTCTGCGCGGCAAACGCGACGGCATCGAAACCGCGACGGAGATTCGCGACCGATTCCGGTTGCCCGTGGTCTTCATGAGCGCGCACACCGATGAAGCGACGCTGGGACGCGCGCGGCGCAGCTCGCCCTACGGCTACGTCGTCAAACCCTTCACGCTCGGCGAGCTCTGGACGTCGATCGAGATCGCGCTCGAGCGACATGCGCTCGAGACGCGACTACGCGAAGGCGAGCGTTGGTTTCAGACCACCTTGCGTTCGATCGGCGATGCCATCCTCTGCACGGGCGTCGACGGCGTCGTCACCTTCATGAACCAGCGGGCAGAAAAGCTGCTCGGCGTTTCGTTCGGCGAGGCCACCACCCAGCCCGCCGCCGACTTGTTCCGCATCGTGGACGAACGATCGCAAGGCCGCTTCGTTCTGCCGATCGACGCCGCTCTCAGGGGCGAAGCGCCGGCACCGTTGCCCGAAGGGTTGATGCTAGCCGATCGAACCGGCAGCAACATTCCCATCGACGCGACGGTCTCGCCGATCCTGGACGGAGACAAAGTCCTCGGTTCGGTGGTCGTGTTCCGCGACCTTTCCGAACGACGCGTGATGCAGCGTCGTCTCGAGTTTGCGGATCGCCTGGCCGCGCTCGGCACCATGGCCGCGGGTATCGCCCACGAGGTCAACAATCCCTTGGCGGTGATCATGGCGAACCTCGCGATGCTCTCCGAGGCGCAATCGCGCGGCACCGGACCGGGAGCCTCGGGTCGGTCAGAGCCGGCCTGGCTCGACACCGCGACGGTGCGCGAGATCCTCGCCGACACGACGACCGCGGCCGATCGCGTGCGACGGATCGTGGCTGACCTGCGCAGCTTCACTCAGCTCGACGAGAACGCCGACGGACCCGTCGACGTCGAGCGCGCTTTGAAGTGGGCGCTGCAGAGCACGGCGCGGGAGTTCCGCCACCGCGCGCGCGTCGTCACCTCGTTCGGCCGGTTGCCCTTGCTGGCGGGATCCGAAGTTCGCCTCGGCCAGGTCTTCGTCAACCTGCTGGTCAACGCCGCGCACGCGATTTCGCCCGGCAACATGAACAACAACGAAGTGCGGGTGACCGCGCGCACCGACGAGCGCGGCTGGGTCGAGATCGAGGTGAAGGACACGGGGTCGGGCATTGCTCCCGAAATTCGCGGCCGCATCTTCGATCCGTTCTTCACCACCAAGCCGACCGGCATGGGCAGTGGGCTCGGGCTCTCGGTCTGCGTGGGCATCGTGAAATCCTTCGGTGGCGAGATCCTGGTCGACAGCGAGCCCGACAAAGGCAGCACGTTCAGGTTGCGCATTCCGCCCGGGCCAGGCGCCACCGCCGAGTCCATCTCTTCGGATGCGCTCGCCGCGATCTCGGATATGCGCCCTCGCGTGCTGGTCATCGACGACGAGCCGTTGGTGCGCAGGGCAATCGAGCGATCTCTCGAGGCCGAGCACGACGTCGTCTCGGCAGCGTCGGCGGCCGAAGCGCTCGCGATCCTCGAACGAGGAGAGCCGTTCGATCTGGTGCTCTGCGATCTCATGATGCCGGACATGACCGGCATGGACGTCTCGGCGCGGTTGAGCAAGGAACGGCCCGACGTCGCGTCCCGCATGGTCTTTCTCTCGGGCGGCGCTTTCACGCCCGAGGCGGCGGCCTTCCTCGCCGCTGCGGGACGCCGCCACGTGGAAAAGCCGTTTCGACCACAAGAGCTCAAGCAGCGCGTGCGCGAGATCCTGGGTGATCAGCTCGCACGAGGGATCGCGCCGACGCCCTCTTGACCGACATCGCCGTGCCCGGGGTGGATTCTCGGTCGCGGCAGGGCTGACGTCGCAGACGTGGCCGGGCTCACGCCGCGCATCAGTTCGCCGCCGATAAAACTTGGCGGCGTCCCGCTAGATGAGGCACATTGCCCACACTGTGGGAGCGCGTTGCGTCCTCGTCGCCGTCACGGTCGCTGCGTCCTTCGCGGCGTCGGGCGCGCTGGCGTTGACCGCGGGTCCTGTGCAGGCCGAGCGTCGCCCCGTCGTCTCGGGTCAGCCCGTCGATGGCGTTCGAGTCGACGGCCCCGGTAAAAACGCGGTGAGGCGCGCGGTGGTTCGTTCGGTGAGGTCGCGTGGGCTGCGCGTGACGACCGACATTCCCAAGGCCCAGGGCACTGGCCAGTACTACACGTGGGCGCGTGAGGTCGGGCTCAAGGCTTTCGTCTCGAGTGAAGTCATTCAGATCGGTCGACGGCGACGCGCGACGTTCTTGGTCTGGAGCGGACACGACGGTGCCGTGGTGGGCCGCTGGACCGTGTCGGCGCGTCCGCAGGAGCTGCCGCGGGTGGTCGCTCGTGGGTTCTGGCCGCGCCTCGGTCCATCCTTTCGCAAGGCGCAGGTGCCGCCGGAATGGCGACAGATCGGGCCGGGTCCGACCCAACGGATCGACGCGGGCCGAGGCGACGACGAGACCATCGCCGGGCATCACCTGAACCGCCGCCGCCGACCCTTGAGCTTGCGCTAGTGAGCTTGCGCTAGTGAGCCTGCGCTTAGTGAGCTTGCGCTGAGAATGAGTCGGCTCGACGCCTTTTTGGCTCTGGTTCGTCGCAACTGCCGCCCGGGAATCTGGTCACAAGGTGTGACCCTGGCGCGGGCAGGCGGCGTCGTCGTCGACACCCGTACGGACGAGGAGATCGTCTTGCGCGTGCGCACGCCGGGACGACCAGTCGCACCCACCGTCGTGCTCTATCCCGGCGAGCGCGAATGGGACTGTGACTGCGGCGGACGCGTGGCTCCCTGCGAACACATCGCTGCAGCGGCGATCGCGCTGGCCCCAGCCGAAAAGACCGACGACGGGGACGCCGCCAATCGGCCTGCGATCGCGCTGGCCACGGTGGCTCGATCCTTTCGCCACGTCATCTATCGCTTTTCCCGCGCGGGCTCGGGATTGCGGATCGAACGTGCGGTCGGCACCGACGACGGCCAGGCGGTGAAGCTGCTCGGCACCCTCTCGGGGTTGCTGGCCAAGCCGGACGAAGCTGCCACGTTGCAGATCGAAGAGTTCGACCTCAAAGCGGATCTCCTTCTCGAAGCCGGCACCCGCGGCATCTTGCCGCCGACCAAGCTCGAAGCGCTGCTGCGTCTCCTGGTGGGCGCCCGCCATATCCTGCTCGACGGCGTGCCCGTGGCGTCGGTCGAGGAAGAGGTGCGACCGCGAGCGATCCTGGTCGACCACGGTGGCGACGTCGTCGTCACGATCGTGAAGGATGAACGGGTCGTGGAGGTCGTGAGTCCCGGCATCGGCCTGCTGGCGGACGGCGCTTTGGCACGGATGGCCGAGATCGAGCTCACCGGCGGCTGGCTGCAACACCTGCCCATCGTGAAGCCGTACAAGGCGGCGCAGATCGGTGAGGTCGCGACACGGATCCTGCCCGACCTCAGCCGGCGCATGCTGCTCGACGTGCGCAGCGCGCGTCTGCCACGCGTCGTACGCGATCTCGAACCGCGCGTGGTGATCGAGCTCAATCATCTCGGCCAGGGGCTCTCGGTCTTTCCCACGCTGGTCTACGGATCACCGCCTTGCGTGCGCATCGACGACGGCAAGATGACCTACCTGCGCGGACCGGTCCCCGTGCGCAGCCTCGAGGACGAAAAGCGGCTGGTGCACCGGCTGCGTGACGAGTTGAATCTGGTGCCCGGTCATCGCGTGTCGTTCGACGGCAAGGACGCGGCGACTTTCGCCAGCAAGTTGCAGCGCTGGCGCGGTGGCCTGACCGGCGACGCGGCGTCGATCGTGAAGCCGACCGCGCGTCTGATTCCGAAGCTTTCGATCAGGGACGAAGCCGGCAATGTCAGTTTCGATCTCCGGTTCGAGGTCGATGACGCCGGCGGTGAGGCCGGCCGCACCGTCGACGCCCAGTCCGTGCTGCGGGCGTGGCAAGAAGGGCTCGGCCTCGTGCCCATCGACGGCGGGGGCTGGGCGCCGCTGCCGCTCGGCTGGCTGGGCAAACATGGCGACAAACTCGCCGACCTGCTGGCGGCCCGAGAGGCCAGCGGTGCCATCGCCAACCATGCGATTCCCGCGCTGGGCGCCCTCGCCGCCGCACTCGATTGCCCACCACCGGCCGCGCTCGATCGCCTGGCGCCGCTGGTCGATGGATTCGACAAGTTGCCGGCGGCCCCGCTGCCAGCAGATTTGACCGCCAGTTTGCGGCCTTATCAGCAGCGCGGGGTCGACTGGCTCGCTTTCCTTCGGAAGGCGGGCCTGGGCGGCATCCTGGCCGACGACATGGGTCTCGGCAAAACCTTGCAGACCCTCGCCGTCATCGAGGCCGGCAAGAAGACCCTGGTGGTCTGCCCTACCAGCGTGCTGCCCAACTGGCGCAACGAGCTCGCAAGGTTTCGTCCTGTCTTGCGGGTCTCGGCGTACCACGGGCCTTCGCGCCAGCTCGATCACACGGCGGACGTCATCCTGACGAGCTACGCGCTGTTGCGGCTCGATGGCGAGCGACTGGCTACCGATGCTGCCGGCAAACCCCGCAGGTTCGACCTCGTGGTGCTCGACGAAGCGCAAGCGATCAAGAACCCCGACAGCCAGGTGGCCCGAGCGGCATTCGCTATCGATGCGGTATCGCGGCTCTGCCTCAGCGGAACGCCGGTGGAAAACCGGCTCGACGAGCTCTTTAGCCTGATTCACTTTACCAACCGCGGTTTGCTCGGCGGCCGTCGATCTTTCGAGGATCGCTTTGCGCGCCCGATCGCCGAGGGTGTCAGCGGAGCCGCAGCAGAGCTGCGACGCAAGATCCGGCCCTTCGTGTTGCGACGGACCAAGGCCGAGGTCGCTCCGGATCTGCCTCCGCGAACCGAAGCCGTTCTTCGGGTGGAACTCGACGATCGCGAGCGAGAGCTGTACGACACCGTGAGGGCCGCGACGCAGGCGGATCTCGTGGCACAGCTGCAGGCAGGAGGCGGCGGCGTCATGAAGGCGCTCGAGGCGCTCTTGCGTCTGCGACAAGCCGCTTGCCACCCTGCCCTCCTCCCGGGTCAAGAGGCGCGCACGTCATCGAAGCTCGAGCGGCTGGTCGAGGCGCTCGATGTCGCGCGCGAGGCGGGCAGCAAGGCGCTGGTCTTTTCGCAGTGGACGTCGTTGCTCGATCTCATCGAGAAGCGCCTCGAGGGCTCGGGGATCGAACACATTCGCCTCGACGGATCCACACGTGACAGAGGCGAAGTCGTAGCCCGATTCCAGTCGGACGACGGACCGCCGGTGATGTTGATCTCGCTCAAGGCCGGCGGCGTCGGTCTCAATCTGACCGCCGCCGATCACGTCTTTCTTTGCGACCCCTGGTGGAACCCCGCTGCCGAAGCGCAGGCCGCCGATCGCGCTCACCGCATCGGCCAGGACAAGCCCGTCTTCGTCTACCGCCTGGTCTCCGAGGGGACCGTCGAAGAGCGCATTCTTTCGCTGCAGGAACGAAAGCGCGCCTTGTTCGATGCCGCCCTCGGCGACGCCGGCGCGGCGGCCTCGCTCACCCGGGACGATCTACTCGCGCTGCTGCAATAGATCAGCGTTTGCGCTGGGACAACGACGCCGAGTTGATGCAGTAGCGCAGCCCGGTCGGTCCGGGCCCATCGGGAAAGACGTGGCCAAGGTGGCCACCGCAGCGGCTGCAGGTCACCTCGACGCGCATCATGCCGAGGGTGTTGTCGGCCTCGGTCGTCACGGCCGACGACTCGACCGGGGCAAAGAAGCTTGGCCAGCCGGTGCCCGAATCGAACTTGGTCTCGGAGTCGAACAGCTCCTGTCCGCAACCAGCGCAGACGTAGCGGGCCTCGTCATGAGAATCCCAGAACTGCCCCGTGAAAGCGCGTTCGGTGCCCTTCTCGCGCAGGATCCGAAACTGGTCGGGCGTGAGGCATCCCTTCCATTCCGTAGCGGTCTTCTTGGCGTCGTCACCCATGGCTGGATGATATCGCGCCCTCGGGCGACAATGCAGGCATGACGCCCATACTCAGACTTCTTGCCCTCGCGATGGCACTGATTGTCGGGGGAGTCGGGGGTTTTGCTTGCTCAAAAGAGAGCCCGGCCAACGGCGGTAGGGGTGGCGACGCGGGTCCCGTCGGTTCCGGCGGCAGCTCGGGGGCGGCAGGTGCAGCCGCAGGCAGCGGCGGCAACGGAACTGGGGGCACGGTGGCCACCGATGCGCCCCTCGTGATCGACGTAGGCGTGCAGCTCGATGGTGCTGGCACCTTCCAGCCCGACGCCAGTGGATCACCCAAGCATTGCGTGGGTCTGCGCAACTGCGTGACTGCGTGCCAGAACGACGCAGCCTGCAAACAGCGCTGCCTCGACACGGCGCCGGCCGCCGCGAAGACGGCCTACGCCGAGATCACCACGTGCAGCTCCATGGCGTGCGCCGAGACGGATGTGGAATGCCGTTGCCGCCGGGAATGCCTGGACCAGGGTGCCTGCCTCGACATCGTCGAGACCTGCCGAGGGTTCGAAGCCGATCCCGACGTCTTCTGCGAAGATCTCTGCCATTGACTCGCTAGCGCTGGACGACGCTAGGGCGAGTCTTTGGCGCGTGTGGGCGGCATGCCCGGCAAGGTCAGTTTGCGCCTGCGCCCCTCGAGCTCGAGCGCGCGGCGACGCTTCTTCTCTTCCGGATCGACCTTCCGTTTGCGCATCGGCCGCACGTAAATCCGTGGCATCACCTCGCTCGGCGGCTCGTCAGCGTCGAGGTAGACCGTGTCGCGTGCCGCGGGCAAGGCCATGTGGATATCGGCGGGCGTCGAACCGCCGGGCATCGTGACGGGGCCGGTGGAAGTGGCGGCAGGACGGCTGGGAGCCGCAACGGACGCCCCTGGTGCCGGCGGGGGCGGCGGCGATCGGGGCACGGACGCCGATGGCGTCGAAGCTCCCGGCGGTGCGGACGGCGTCGGCGATGCCGGGTCGGAAGCGCTCGTGCGCTCGTGCATGGGGCCCGGGGGTGCCTGCGCCACGACGGGCGCGACGGCGGCGGGCTGTGAGGTCGCCTGCAGCACGGCGGGGGCCTGGGCAGGCGCCGCGACCGGAGCCAACGCCGCCGCTGGCGGAGGAGGCGGCGGCGCCAAGCGCGCTTGCGCGTGCGCCAGGATCGGGGCCACTTCGAGCGAAGCCGGATCGAGCGCCGGCAAGGACGCATCGGGCTTGGCGTCCTCTTCCACCAGCTCGACGAGAAGTTCTTCTTCGGGCGCCATGTCGCCGGCCAATAGCGCCTCGACCACGGCGCGGAAGGCCCGCGCCTCGCGCGAATCGGCCCGCTCGGTCCGGGCCATGAACGGTGTCCGCTCGTTGACCGACTCCGACAGGCGGCTGTGCGATGGGATCCAGCCGAGGATCGGCAGGGAGATGCCAAGGAAGTCCTCGACCATGCGCGCGACAGCCTGAAAAACGCCGACCTGACCGGGAGTCTCGACCTGGTTGCCGACGAGAAACGCTCCGAAGTGCTTGAGGATCCGCTCGATCTTGGCGCCGAAGTTCGGGTCCTGCTCGCGCACGCGCAAGAGCAGATCCTTCACCTTCTCGCCGTCCTTGCTGGCCATCGCCGGGTCCAGCATCCACGCCTCGGTCTTGGCACCCGCGTGATGCTTGAGGGTCCGCAGGACGGCGCCCTTCAAGAAGGCGTAAGCGTCGTGCATCGACGTCACCTGGGGCGTGGCGACGATGATGCGTTGCTGGCCGAGCTCGAAGAAGTCGAGGGCGTTGTAGCCGACGCCGGCGCCGACGTCGACGACGACCACGTCGGTCTTCAGGCTCTTGAGCTTGCGGATGATGCGAAGCTTCTGCCCGTGCGTGATGTTCGCCGCACCCACGGTGCCGCCCGCGCCGGCCAGGAGTTGTAGCCGCGGGATCTTGGTCGGCGTGAGCGTGTCTTCCAGGGTCGCATCGGGCGACAGCAGCGCCGCGATGCCGGCCTTGGGGTGAAGCGCCCCCATCATGAGGTGCAAGTTGGCCGCTCCGAGATCGAGGTCGCACAAGACGACGTCGCGCCCAGTCTGGGCGATGGCCACGGCGAGGTTGGTAGCGACGAGGCTCTTGCCGACACCGCCCTTCCCGCCGCCGACGCTGATCACCCGGGCGCCGGCGTGATTCGGTTTATCGACGACGTGCAATGGGCCTCACTTTCATTTCCGGAATCGGCCGCATGTGGCCGAAACTTGAGGAGGAATTGGCTCCCCATGGTCAGGATGGCCCCTGGGCACACCCGCTGACCGTGAGCCCCGCGGGCCGTCGCGCGAGTGGAGGCCCCCCCCACGGCCGAATCCTACGGAACGATCTTGCGATCGACGGCAGAACCACGCGGCCATACGTTCTTTGAGGTATGAAGGGCGCCGTCGGCAACATGTCGGGAGTGGACGCGAGATTCCCGCGCAATTTCGGACCATTCGTCCTGGTGACGCCGCTCATCGAACGGGACGGCGTCTCCCTGGTCCCCGCTCTGCGTCGACGCGGCCAGGATCCCGAGCCTTGCCTCGTCACCCACCTGCGCCTGGGAGGCAAACATGCCGGCGCGCTCGAGCGACGTTTCCGCCGCGCCGGTGAGATCGCCCGTCGACTCGACCACCCCGCCATAGCCGAGACCCTCACGGTCGGCCGCCTGGACGATCAGGTCTACGTCGCGCACGCCTACCTCGCGGGCATCCCCCTCGCCTCGTTGCAACCCGGCGCCCTCGATGTCCCCACCATCGTTCACATCGCCCGCGAGATCTGCGCGGCTCTGGCGCACCTGCACGCCTTCGAGGACCGGGGCCTCGTCCATCACGGGGTCTCGCCGGTCAACGTCCTTCTCGGCTACGACGGGCAGGTGAAGTTGCTGGAATGCGGTCTTGCAACCGCAACGATCGGCGATTCGGCTGAGTCCCCACGGGCGTTCCGCGGCCAGGCGCGATTCACTTCCCCCGAGGCGAAGGCGGGCGAGGCCGGAGATCGTCGCAGCGATATCTACGCCGTCGGCGCCCTGCTCTGGGACCTGCTCGGCCCGGGCACCGAACGGGTCGCGGCTGGCGCCAACAAGACCACCTCGCGGGGACCTGCGGCGCTCTTCGCGGTGATCGCCCGCGCCATGAGCCTGGACCCGACTCGTCGTCATGCCAGTGCCAACGAGCTACGCGCTGAGCTCGGCCCCTTCGCCCCCGGGCGCTTCTTCGGACGACGAGCTTTGCGCAAACAACTGCAGACAGGGCTCGACGTCGCCAGCGCGCGACGTCGGCTGAGCGACGAATTCGCCCACGCCCGTCGCGTCCTGCCTCGTGGCCTGGAGGCGCCCCCGCGCAAGGCGGCGCAGTACACCCAGTCGCTCGGACACGCGGCGGGACTCGTCGCCCTGATCGGTTTCGGTCTGGCGGCCGAACGGGGCTTCTCCCCCATGGGCTGCACGGGGGAAAATCAGGGAGTGCCCACGCTGGCGGTCGACCGTGCCCCACGATCTGAGGCCGTAGCGACCGATCCCGTGCGCACGCCGGCGAATGAGCCCGCTTTGCCCGCCCCGCAGCAAGCTCCTCCGCTCGGCGGGACAATCACGCCGCCGGGATCCGAGTCGGCACATGCGCCGGTCGACAGCGTTCGGCCATCCACACCCGGTCGTGCAGAGCGCGACAAGCGCCAAGAGCGACGAAGCAAGGCCGAGATCACGGCGCGCGCCTTCGACGCTCTACGGACGGCCGAACAACGCTTCCAGTGGGGCGACCTCGACGGCGCCGAGGCGTTCGCGCGCACGGCGACCCGAAATCTGGCGAAGAGCGCGCGGGCGTTTTACCTTCTCGGCGTCGTGCTGCTCGCCAAGGGAGAAGATCGCGCCGCGAAGACCGCCTTCGAACGCGCGCTGACGATCGATCCGTCGTACGCCGACGCTGACGCCAAGTTGCGGCTCGCGAAGGAGCGCGCCACGCTCACCAACCGGCGATAGCCCTCCTCGTCGTGCGTTCCCCCTCCGCGCGCCGTTCCGTGCTTGGTCATCGCGTCCGCATCTCATGGCTCGCGCCGACGACGCGCGCCCTCGTCGCGATCGCCGTTTGTGTCGGCGCTCGCGCGACGCCCGCGCTGGCCAACCCGACGCCGACGCTGGACCACGCGGGGCCCCTGCTCGCCAGCAAAGATCACAAAGAGCCGACGGGTGAGCACATGAAGGCTCCCCGGCTGCTCATCGTCGAGCAAGAGCCAGGCCCCCTGCCCGCGCCCCACGAAGGAACCAACCTCGCCCGCGAGTTGAGCGACGCCGTCACCGGCGCCGGGTGCGTGGTCGAGCGAATCTGCCGCGACCCAAGTTGCAAAGTTCGCCGGACTGACGAGGAAGGCCTCGCCCGGCTTACGTTTTCCAGCCGCTACGAAGCGGCCAAGTTCACCTGCACGCTGGCGGTCGAACTGCAGGGAGGCGCCGGCAGCTTCGCTGGTTATCGAGATCTGGCGGTCAACCCTGTCTGCCCGGTCTCGCAATTGATCAAAGACACACGCCAGGCCGGACAGCGCGCCTGTCGCGAGCTACGCGGAGCGGGCGGGCCGCGATCGGCCAGTGGCCCCCTCGGCCTGCATCAGCTGACTTCACCCGGCAAAAACCTAGGCGAGATCGGGCTGCGCGCGTGGCTTGGCCCTAGCCTGCTGGTCCTCGGCAGCGGGCTGGCTGCGCTCGGCCTCTATCAGGCCATGCAGCACGGCGATCTCACTCGCTGTGAACCGGGCCTCGAAGGCGAACCCGTCTGCACCCACACCAAGAAACGACCGCTCGCGATTCCGCTCATTTTGCTGGGCGCAGGCGGCCTGGGATGGGGAATATGGGAGCTGTCCATGCGGCCCGGCGCGATCGGGGCGGAAGCGACGACTCTGTACACCATGCGAGGAACCTTCTGATGACGAGCCCCCCGAGACGTCCGCATGTGTTCGCCGCGCTCATCCTGATCACATTCGTCGTCGCCTGCGGCGATGATCCCATCCCGGGCCGCTGCCAGTCCTCCACCGACTGCAAAAGCACCGAACGCTGCGAGCTGGCCAGCGGTCCCAACCTCAAGCGGTGTGTTCCGCGGCAGCCAGACGGAGGCAACGACGGCGCCGCCAAGTCGGACGCCGGTCCCAGCGACACGCCCACGCCGAACGAGGGCGGGGCGAGCGGTTCGGACGGCGGGAGCCCCGAAGTCAGCGCGCCGATGCCCGACCTTGCCCCGGCTTGCCAGAGCGCCAGCGACTGCAAAACGGTCGAACGCTCGTTCTGCCAGGCGGGCGTCTGCGTCGGCTGCCACGTCCCGCAGGCCGGCACCTGCCCAACCACCCGACCGGTCTGCGATGCCTCGTCGGGTGCCTGTGTCGAGTGCGTCGCCTCGGCCGGCTGCACGCGGCCCGACGCCCCGATCTGCGCAGCGGGTACCTGCGTGGGCTGTACCGCCCATGGCGGGGACGCGTCCTGCACCGCCAAGAGCGTGACCACTCCCCGTTGTGGTCCCCAGGGACGCTGCGTGGAGTGCAACGCCGCTGCCGACTGCAACCAGGCCGGCAAGTCGTTCTGTACGATGGGCACTTGCGGCGGCTGTCAAACGGCAGGACCCGGCGCCTGTACCGGCTCCACGCCCGCGTGCAATCCGAGCACCGGGGCATGCGCCGAGTGCGTGGCGGACGGCGACTGCAAGCAGCCCAACGCCCCCTTTTGTGTGGCCAATCGCTGCGCTTCTTGCGCGATGGCGCCTGGCCGATGCGCGACTGCGACGCCCGCCACTCCGGTTTGCGGAGCGGCCGGGGCGTGCGTGGAATGCCTCAGCAGCGCCGACTGCACCGGCGATCCCAACCGGCCCATCTGCAACACCGCCGAACAGATCTGCCGTCCCTGCGGCGCTGACACCGAATGTGTCGCGCGAAATGCCAACGATCCCGGCGTCTGCCTCGATCACAAAGGCGGCCGCTGCGCGACCGTGGCCGAGACGATCTACGTCGACACTTCGACGGGCGTCACCTGCGGCGCTGCCGGCACCAAGGCGCTGCCCCTCTGTTCGGCGCAAGACGCCCCCAAGATGGTGACGGCCACCCGCAACCTCGTGTTGGTGCGCGGAATCGTCGAAGGCTTCGCCTGGCTGCTGGGGCCAACCACGCCCGCCATCACCGTCGTCGGTGCCGGTGAAGCTCCGGCCATCGCCGGCGGCGCGAAGGTCGGTGTGAGGATCGACGGCGCCGGTGAAGTCCTCTTGCGCAAGCTCGCGGTCGTCGCGAGCGCCACGGTCGGCATTCACGCCAGTGGCGGTGCCACGCTCAAGCTGCGCAACGTTCTGGTGGAAGGCAATCGCGGCGGCGGCGTGTTGCTGGAAGGCGCGCGCTTCGAGCTGCGTGACACCGTCATCTCCGAAAATGGGCCTGGGCAGACAGGCGCGGCCTCCTGGGGAGGCATGCTCGTACTCGGCACCAAGGCCGTACCCGCACTGCTCGAGAACGTGAGCATTCGCGCCAACAAGCAGGTCGGCCTGGCCTGCGCGTACACGGTCACGGGGAACCTGGTCTACGCCCGCAACAACGCCGGCGGCATCGAGGTGCAGGAGTCGTGCGGGATCACCACGTGCGAACCCGAAGGCCCCGGCTGCGGCGCGCGCCGCTAGCGCCCGGGTCGTGCAGCGGCCGAAAGCCCAGGGCTCGACTTCGCCGGGCACCCAGGCTACGTTACCGCTCGCACCCGGTCAGACGGGCCGCGATCTTGCTACTTCCGCAATGTTATCAACGAGATAAAGACCGAAGCGATGCCAGAGATGAACATCATCCAGGCGGTCAATGACTGCCTGCGGCTGGAGATGCGACGCGACGGGCGCGTGGTCGTGCTGGGCGAAGACGTGGGCCGTTTCGGCGGTGTCTTTCGCGCCACCACGGGCCTGCAGGACGAGTTCGGCGCCGACCGCTGCTTCGACACACCCCTGGCCGAGGCCGGCATCATCGGCAGCGCGATCGGCATGGCGCTCTACGGCCTCAAGCCGGTGGCCGAGATTCAGTTCGCCGACTTCATCTATCCCGCGTTCGATCAGATCGTGAACGAGCTGGCCAAGCTCCGCTATCGATCGGGGGGCGAGTATCCCGCGCCGGTCGTCATCCGCACGCCGGTGGGCGGCGGTATTCGCGGCGGGCACTACCACTCGCAATCGCCCGAAGCGCTCTTCATCCACACGCCCGGCCTCAAGGTCGTGGCGCCGTCGAACCCGGTCGACGCCAAGGGGCTGCTCGCGACCAGCATTCGCGGCGAGGACCCTGTCATCTTCATGGAGCCCAAGCGGGTCTACCGGGCGTCTCGCGGGGAAGTGCCCTCGGGCGACTACACCATCCCGCTTGGCGAGGCGAAGATCCTGCGCGAGGCCGCGGGCCGGGGGCCCAAGTCCGTGACGCTCATCGCCTGGAGCGCGATGGTCCACACCGCTCTGGAGGCGGTGGAACGCGCGACCGAGCAGGGCTACGACGTCGAGCTGCTCGACCTGCGCACGCTGATGCCGTTCGACATCGACGCCATCATCGGATCGGTGCAGAAGACCGGCCGCGCGGTGGTCGCTCACGAAGCGCCCCGCACTTGCGGCTTCGGCGCCGAGATCGCGGCCTCAATCCAGGAGCGCGCCATGCTTCATCTCGAAGCGCCCATCCTGCGGGTCACCGGCTTCGACACCCCCTTCCCCTACACCCTGGAACACGACTACCTGCCGGACGCCGCTCGGATCCTCGACGCCCTCGAACGCGTCGTCGCCTTCTAGCGGGCGTTCTTCTTTCCGCATTCCCCACACGCCCGGAGTCCGCGATGGCCTACGAATTCAAGCTGCCCGACATCGGCGAAGGCGTCGTCGAAGGCGAGATCGTCCGTTGGCTGGTCAAGGATGGCGAGGTCGTCAAGGCCGACCAGCCCATGGTCGAGGTGAGGACCGACAAGGCGACGGTCGAGATCCCGGCTCCGCGCGCTGGGACCATCGTGGCGCGGCTCTTTGCCGAAGGCGACATCTGCCCGGTCGGCAAGGTGCTCGTGCGCATCGACGAGGGTGGCAAGGCGGCGGGCAAGGGTGAAGCGCCGGAAGCGCCAAGGACCGCGGGCACGGCAGTCAACGGAGAGGCCCAGCCGCAAGCCGCGGCGCAGGCCGCCACCAAAGCTGCCACCGCCAGGAGCGTCGCTGCCGAAATCCCGACGGCGTCCGCACACGCCTCCGCATCGAAGGCGGCGAGCGCGGGCGCTGCGGCTTCGCCTGCCACTTCTTCGCACGAGCGCAGCACCGCCAATGTCCTGGCGACCCCGGCTACGCGCAAGCTCGCGCGTGAGCTCGACGTCGATCTGACCAGCGTCGTCGGCACGGGCAGCGCAGGGCGCATCACGTCCGACGACGTGCGCGGCCACACCGGTGGCAGCGCGCCCACGCCCATGGCTCGGGCCAGCGGGGGCCCCGACGTTCGCATTCCCTTTCGGGGCCTGCGACGCCGCATTGCCGAACACATGGTCAAGGCTAGGCGGGAAGCCGCGCACTTCACCTACGTCGAAGAGGTCGACTGCACCGAGCTCGTAGGCCTGCGCGAAAAGGCCAACGTGCGGCTGGCCAGCGACAAGATCAAGCTCTCCTACCTGCCGTTCATCATCCGCGCGACGGTGGAAGCTTTGCGGCGTCACCCACAGATGAACGCCCTGCTCGACGAGGCGCGCGGTGAGATCGTGCAGCGCCGCGAGTACCACATTGGCCTGGCGACGGCGACGGCCGACGGACTCATCGTGCCGGTGGTTCGTGACGCTGACCGCAAGTCGATCGTCGAGCTCGCCCGCGAGATCGATCGGCTCGCTGCGCTCACGAAATCAGGCAAGGCCGGGCTGAAGGAGCTTTCCGGATCCACCTTCACGATCACGAGCCTCGGCGCATTGGGCGGGGTGCTCGCCACGCCGATACTCAACCACCCAGAGGTGGCCATTCTCGGCATTCACAAGATCAGCCGGCGTCCGGCCGCAGTGGACGATAAGATCGTCGTGCGGGATCTGATGAACCTCTCCATATCCGTCGACCATCGCGTCGTCGATGGCTACGACGCGGCCCGGTTCGTCGCTGACATCAAAGAGTCTCTGGAATCGCCTGGGTTGTTGTTTCTCGAAGCGATTTGAGGATTCGCCGTGGCCACCAGCAAAGCCGCCCTCCAAAAGACGTCGACCGGCAAGACAGTGCCGGCTGCGATCACCGCGGCCAGCGAGGCGGACAAACGCGCGCGCAACGGGCACGGCAGCGGGCACGGTAGCGGTAGCAGTAGCGGTAGCGGCGAAGTCAAAGCGGCCAAGCGCGGCACGCGGTCAGGTCACGCCGACATCCAGGGCGAATGGATCGAGGTCTGGTCCGACGCCGACGAGGCGCGCGCCACAGGGCTTTTCCAGATCCTCGACGAGGAAGGCCGAGCTGACCCCAAGCGCGTGCCGCAGCTCACGCCGGCGGAGCTACGCCAGCTCTACACGGGCATGCTTCGCAGCCGCCTGCTCGACCAGCGCCTCTTGCCGTTGCAGCGGCAAGGACGGATCGGCTTTTACATCGGTGCCACCGGCCAGGAGGCCGGCGTCATCGCCGGCGCCCACGCCATCGGCCCGGAGGACTACTTCGTGCCGGGCCTGCGCGAGACCAGCGCGGCTCTTTATCGCGGGCTGCCCCTGCAGGCGCACATCGCGCAGCTCTTCGGCAACCTCAACGACATCACCGGCGCGCGCCAAATGCCTTGCCATTCAGGTTCGCGCGCGAGCCATCACATCGTGATGTCGTCCTGCGTGTCGAGCCAGCTGCCACACGCCACCGGCATCGCGATGGCGGCCAAGTTGCGCGGCGACAAGGCAGTCGCCCTCGGGTACTGCGGCGATGGCGGCACCAGCGAGGAGGACTTCCACGTCGGCCTCAACTTCGCAGCCGTGCGCAAGGCGCCGGTGGTTTTCGTTTGCCAGAACAACCAATGGGCGATCTCGACGCCGCTGTCGCTGCAGACGGTCTCGGCCACCATCGCGCAAAAGGGCCTCGCTTACGGGATGCCTTCCATCCGGGTCGACGGCAACGACATCTTCGCGATGTACGCGACGATCAAAGAAGCGGTCGACCGCGCCCGTGCCGGCGAGGGCCCGAGCTTCATCGAGGCGCTGACCTACCGGATCGGCGCCCACAGCTCGTCCGACGATCCGACGCGCTACCGGGAAGACGCGGAGCCAGAGGCCTGGCGCAAGAAGGATCCGTTGGTGCGCTTTCGCACTTGGCTACTGGCACAAGGGATCTTCAGCGCCGCCGACGAAGAAGCGCTCGCCGCCGAGCTGGAACGCGAGATTCGTGAGGTCGTCACCGCCGAGGAGGCCGTCGGTCCTCCCGCGCTGGCGACGCCCGATTGAGGACGTCTTTTCCGAGCCGACCTGGAACCTGCGCGAACAGCTCGCCGATCTCGAACGCATCCGCGCCAAAGCTGTCCGCTGACCGAGGTGCCCCCGGCGGGGATTTCGGCTATAAGCCGGCCGTGGCAACTGAAACGATTCGTGTCGATGCGCTCGTGATCGGCGCCGGCCCCGGCGGGTACGTGGCGGGCATTCGCCTGGGACAGCTCGGGAAAAAGGCCCTCGTCGTCGAGCGAGAAAAGCCGGGCGGCATCTGCCTCAACGTCGGTTGCATCCCCTCCAAGGCGCTCATCAACGCCTCCAAGCTCTACGACAAGGTCAAACACGGCAGCGACATCGGCATCCTCGCTGACAACCTCCGGGTCGACATGACCCGCATGCAGACGTGGAAAGACGAAGTCGTCGGCAAGCTGACCGGCGGCGTGCGGACGCTGCTCAAAGCCAACGGCTGTGACTACCGCCAGGGCACGGCACGTTTGACCGGGCCACGCACCGTCTCGATCGAAGGCCAGGGCGCCGACGTCGGCAAGACCTACACCGTCGAAGCCGACAACATCATCATCGCCACCGGATCGCGTCCGATCGAGATCCCGGGCTTCAAGTTCGACGGCAACCGCGTGGTGGATTCCACCGGCGCCCTCGCCTTCCGCGAAGTGCCCGCCCGCTTCGTCGTCATCGGCGGCGGTTACATCGGCCTCGAGATCGGAACGCTCTACGCCAAACTCGGATCCAAGGTGACCGTGGTCGAAGCGCTGCCGGCGATCCTTCCCGGCACCGATCCGGAGCTGGCTCAGATCGTGGCTCGCCGGCTCAAGAAGATGGGTGTCGAAGTGCTCACCGGCGCCAAGGCAAAGGCCTGGTCCGACAAAGGCGACAAGGCCGTCGTCGAGGTCGAGACCGCGGGTGGCGCCCTTTCGATCGACGCCGACAAGGTGCTGGTCGCTGTCGGCCGCCGCCCCAATTCGGAGAACCTCGGCCTGGAAGCGGCCGGCGTGAAAATGGAAAAGGGCTTCGTTCCGGCCGACCGCAAGCAGCGCACCAACGTCCCCAGCATCTTCGCCATTGGTGATGTCGCCGGGCAGCCGATGCTGGCCCACAAGGCGTCCAAGGAGGCCGAGGTCGCCGCCGAGATCATCGCCGGTCACAAGGCCGAGATGGACGCTCGCTGCATCCCCGCCGTCATCTTCACCGATCCCGAGATCGCGAGCGCCGGCCTGACTGCCGACGAGGCCGAGAAAAAGGGCCGCAAGATCAAGGTCGGCAAGTTCCCCTTCGCAGCGCTCGGAAGAGCCATCGCCAACGCGGACACCGAAGGCTTCGTGAAGGTCGTCATCGATGCCGTCACAACCGAGATTCTGGGAATCCATGTCGTGGGCAACGGTGCACCCGACGTCATCGCAGAAGCCGCGCTCGCCATCGAGATGGGCGCGCTGGCGGACGATGTGGGTCTCACGATCCACGCGCACCCGACGCTCCCCGAGGCTATCATGGAGGCATGCAAGGCCAGCCTGGGCGAGGCGATTCACATCCACAACCGATGAGGAGTCAGCGATGAGGGTGTTGGTGACGGGGGGCGCGGGCTACATCGGCTCGCACACGGTGGGACTTCTACGGTCGCGAGGCGACCATGTGGTCATCCTCGATTCGATGGAGCTCGGCTTCCGGGAGGCCATCGGTGACACGCCCCTGGTGGTGGGCAACACCCGCGACGAGCCTCTGGTCCGCAACGTCCTGCGCGAGCACAAACTCGAGGCGGTCATCCACTTCGCCGCCTACAAGGCCGCGGGCGAATCGGTCGGCAACCCCGGCAAGTACTTCGACAACAACGTCTACGGGACGCAACAGCTGCTCGAAGCCATGCGGAAAGAGAATGTCCGCCGCCTGGTCTTCTCGTCGACCGCAGCGGTCTACGGCAACCCGCAGGTGCTGCCGGTCAGCGAAGCCGCCGCGCTCAAGCCCGAGAATCCCTACGGCGAGAGCAAGCTGATGGTCGAGCGCATGCTGCCGGCCTACGACCAGGCCTTCGGTCTCAAGTCGGTGGCACTGCGCTACTTCAACGCCGCCGGCGCTATCCTCGACGGCAGCCGCGGCGAGGATCCGCGTTACGCCCAGAACCTCATCCCGCTGGTGCTGAAGGCCGCGACCGGTCGGGCGCCGTCGATCAAGGTGTTCGGCACCGACTACCCGACGCCCGACGGGACCTGCATTCGCGACTACATCCACGTGCTGGATCTGGCCGCCGCGCATCTGGCAGCGCTCGATTTCCTCGTGGCCAAGGAGCGCAGCGAGATCGTCAACCTCGGCACCGGAAAGGGCGCTTCGGTCAAAGAAGTGCTCGACATCACCCGCCGCTATGCCGGCCGCGAGATCCCGACCGAATGGGTCGGCCGCCGCGCCGGCGATCCGGTCTCGGTCTACGCCGACAACACCAAGGCGCGCACGGTCCTCGGATGGACGCCCCAGTACGGCATCGAGGAGATCATCGGCAGCGCCTGGAAGTGGCAGTCGACCCACCCCGACGGCTGGAGCACCAAGAGCTGAACCGGGCCGGATGGCAGTGAGGCGCTCTCACCCACCTGAAAACGAGGGCGACGAGGCTAGAAAAAAGGGGACCTCCCAGCGATTGGGGGTCCCCTTTTTCATGTCGGGCCGGTGGCGTAACCACCTCCCTCGAGCGGCTACTTGATCGACAGCAGCTCGACGTCGAACACCAGCATGCCCGCGGGGGCGCCGGGGCGCGAAGGCGTATCGCCGTAGGCCAGCTTGCCGGGGATCCAGAAGCGGGTCTTCTCGCCGACCGTCATGAGCTGCACGCCCTCGGTCCAGCCGGGGATCACGCCGGCCAGCGGAAAGACCGCCGGTTCGTCGCGCGCCACAGAGCTGTCGAACATCTTGCCGTCGGTCGTCCAGCCCGAGTAGTGGACCTCGACCGTGCTCGACGCCTTGGGGTGCTCCTTGCCGGTCCCCTTCTTGAGGACCTTGTAAGCGATACCGGACTTGGTCTTCTTGGCCGCCTTGGGGGCCTCGGCCACGTCCTCGGGCGTCGCGGGAGCCTTCGTGATGCCAAGCAGCTCGACGTCGAAGACCAGCGTGCCCGCGGGGGCTCCGGGGCGGCTCGGCGTATCGCCATAGGCCATGTTGCCCGGGATCCAGAAGCGGCGCTTCTCACCGACCACCATCAGTTGGACACCTTCGGTCCAGCCCTTGATGACCTGGTTGAGCGGGAACTTGGCCGGCGAGTTGCGGTCGACCGAGCTATCGAACTTCACACCGTCGGTGGTCCAGCCGGTGTAGTGCACCTTGACCGTGTCGGCGGCGCCGGGCTTCTCGGTGCCGGTGCCGGGGGTCAAGACCTTGGAGGCAAGGCCGCTTGGCGTCTTCTCGGCGTCTCCAGGAGCTGCCTTCACGTCGGCCGGGGCCTTCGGGTCGGGCGGCGGTCCAGCAGGCTTGGCAGGCGGGGTCTCGGTCTTCGCGGGTGCCAGGGGCGCCTCCTTCTTGTCCTGAGCTTTGTTGCAACCAGCGGCGCCCAAGAGCAGAGCCGCGACCATGAACGACGCGGCCCGAGCCGACGCCGACGAGAGCTTGCGCATGGCCCGTCCTTATCACGATTCCGGGGGTAGCTCGACCTTTTGTCCGCTCGCCGCCGACTCGTAGACGGCGCGCACGATCCGCAGGGCGCCGAGGGCATCGCGACCGCCAATGGCCGGGGCCCGCGAGGTCCGTACGGCGGTGATGAAATCCTCGAATTGCTGTCGGTGACCGGCCACGTCCAGCTTGGTCGGATCCGAAGCGCCGTCGGATGCGTCCTTGGCGAGCGTGCGCAAGCGTGAGAGCTCAGCCTCTTCGGCGCCCTGCCCCTGCAGCTGCCAGACGCTGATCTCGTTGCCATCGAGAATAACGCTGCCCCGCTCGCCGTGCAGCTCGACCCGGCGCGAGAATCCCGGCGAGACCGACGTCGTCGCCTGAATCACCCCTGCGGCTCCCGAGCGATAGTTGACGATCGCAAGGGCCGTGTCCTCGCCCTCGATGCCAGGGTGATGCAGCCGCGCGGTATGACCAAAGACCGAAGCCGCCGGCCCCGCGAAGTGCTGCGCGAGATCCACGGTGTGAATCGCCTGATTGATCAACGCCCCGCCGCCATCGAGCGCGAGCGTCCCGCGCCAGCGAGCGGCCTGGTAGTAAGCCGGCTCGCGATACCACTTCACGTAGGCGTCAACGAGGTAGAGGCGGCCGAAGCGGCCGTTGTCGATGGCACGCTTGATGAGCGTCACTGCGGGCAAGAACCGACTCTGAAAAATGGCGCCGAGTTGCACGCCGTGGCGTTGGCAAGCGTCGATCAAGCGTTGCCCAGCCTCGACCGAAACGTCGATCGGCTTTTCCACGATCACGTGTTTTCCGGCTGCCGCCGCTCGTTCACCGAGATCGGCGTGCGTGCCGCTTGGCGTACAGATGGCAACGACGTCGACGTCGGCCCTCGCGAAGAACGCATCGGCATCGGTCATCGCAACAGCGCCGTGCTGCTGAGCAAGGGATTTGGCGCGAGCGACCGTCGTGGCGAGGACTGCCGTGAGACGGGCGTCGCCGGAGGCCGCCGCTATGTCGGCGATGGCCTGTGCGTGCACCTTGGCGATGTTGCCAGCCCCGATGAGGCCGAAACGAACCGGTTGCGCTGACATGGGCGCGGAGTCTACCCGTTTCGGGTCAGCCACGAATCCAAGGCGTCGGCAAAGTCCAGCAGGTCGCCCAGTCGGTCTGCCATCAACTCATGAACTCGTCGTGGCTCCACCCGGGCGTAGTCGTGGACCAATAGGTTGCGAAAGCCCGCAAGCCCTCTCAGCCTTTGCTCGAGTTCCGCAGTGATCACAGCCCGCCGGCAAAGAGCGGGCAGCACATCTGCGTACTCGGCGGGCCGATCGCCGAAGGCCCCCGAGAGCACGTGATTTCCGATGTCAAAAACGGCCTGCGCGGCCACCTGGAGGCCTCGTTCCACGGCCCATTCGCTCGTCAAGTCATAGGGGTCGGAACCTCTCAAGCTCGACAGATGTGTCAGGGCAGCGCGGAGTCCCGCTATCCGCTCGGCAACAGCTTCAGGACGCACGACCATGACGGGAAAGCTCACGAAGCAAATCCTGTTGCTGACGCCGGAGCACCTTGGTGTCTTCCCACACGCGGATCGCGCGCAGCTCGAACTGCAGCGTGAACCCGGGACTGCGCGAGACGATCAGCTGCCCATCGGAGACGACTTCCTTCGTCAGGAGGGGCCCCGCGGTCCGGAGATCGACGAGATCGACGGGACGGCCCAGGAGCTCGGACAAGCCCTCCTGCAGGGCCCCAAGCTTCATCAGGTCGATCGGATGACCAAACAGAACGGCGACATCCACGTCACTGGTCTTCCCCGATTCGCCACGAGCCTGGGAACCGAAAAGGTAGGCGAGATCGAGATCCGGCTGGCCCGAAAGGCCGGCCCGCAGGGTCTCGAGCATCAGCGTATCTGGCAACGGCCGCTCCACATCCTAAGTTTAGCCCAGCGCCAAGCAGAGGTGACGCGACAATCGGCGGCACCACCAAGGTCCCGCAGTTCACGCGACGTGGCGCTCGTCGCAGAGCGGTGATTTCAGGCAAAGCCGAGCAGACGACCGCCCTGGTAGACCGCGAGCCCCACGATCCAGGCGAGCGCCGTCATGTAGGCGAACAGAAAGGCCGGCCATCGGTAGCCACCGGTCTCGCGACGGACGACGGCGAGCGTGCTCACGCACTGGCAGGAAAGCGCGAAAAAGAGCATGAGCGTCAATCCCACGAGAGGCGTGAAGACCGGGCTGCCATCGGGTTTGCGTTCGGCCCGCAGCCGATCTCGCAGATCCACGCTGGTCTCGTCGGCGTCCTCGCCAATGCCGTAAATGATGCCAACGGTGGCGACGAAGACCTCGCGAGCGGCAAAGGCGCCGATGAGCCCGATGCCGATCTTCCAGTCGAAGCCGAGGGGCCGAAGCACAGGCTCGATGACGTGCCCGATGCGCCCGGCATAGCTCTGCTGCACACGCTCGGCTTGTCTCGCTTGCGTGAGCTGAGCCTTCACCTCTTCGGTGGGAGCGGCCGCGACCACAGCGTCCCAGTTGCGCGAGGGCTGCGCGGGTTCGCGCGGAAACGAAAGCAGCGCCCACAGAATGATCGAGCCGACGACGATCACGCGACCGGCCTCGCTGAGAAATTGCTGCGCTTTGATCAACATCGTGATGACGACGTCTCTCCAGCGCGGCAAGCGGTAGGGCGGCAGCTCGATTACGAAGGGCAATCGGCGGGCTCTGAGTGGCCGCACCACGCGCGACAAGATCGCCGCCGCCAGCAGGGCCGTCACGACGCCGAAGAGGTACATGAAGACCATCAAGAAGCCACCCACCGGCAGCCCGAGAAAGGTCTGTGTCGAAAACAGCGCCGCGATGAGGAGGCTGTAAACCGGCAAGCGCGCCGAGCAGGTGGTGAGCGGCACGACCATCATGGTCAAGATGCGATCGCGTTTGCGCTCCATCGTGCGCGTCGCCATGATCGCCGGAACGGCACAGGCAAAGCCCGACAGCAGCGGCACGAACGCGCGGCCGTGCAGGTTCATCGACCGCATGATCCGGTCCATGAGGTAGGCAACGCGCGCCATGTAGCCCGTGTCCTCGAGCAGCCCGAGGAAGAAGAAGAGCAGCAAGATCTGCGGTAAGAAGACGACGACGGCGCCGACGCCCTTGATGAGCCCGCCCACGATGAAGTCGGCAAAAAGCCCGGCAGGCAGGGTCCGTCGTGCCAGCCCTTCGGCGCCCGTGAACAGCTCCGAGATGAGATCCATCGCCGGCTGCGCCCCCACGAAGAGCGCCTGGAAGATCACGAACATGATGCCGAGAAACGCGAACAGGCCCGCGACCGGGTGGATGAGCACACGATCGACGCGCTCGGTGAGCCGACGATCCGGCTCGGCACGCACCAGCGGCGCGATCTCGCGGTCGAGCCAATCATAACGGCCGCGCACGGCCTCGTCGTCGAGCGCCACGCCTTCGCTGGGTGACAGACGAACGGCGTTCAGCAATTCAGGCGAGATGCCGGAAAGGTCCTCGCCGTCTTCCACGCTCATGAGCGCCCAGAGCGCCATCGCGTCGCTGGCCGGCCAGCCAGGGGGAAGCACCTCGGCAACGCCGTCCCTGGCAGCTCGCGTCGTTTCACCAGGCTGCCAGCGCCAGACCGGCGCGGCAGCCTGCGATTCACTCCGCTCGAGCGCGCGCGCGACGGCACCCCACAACTCGGGGATCCCGCGACGCTTCGGCGCCACGACCGCGACCACCGGACAGCCGAGTTTGCGCTCGAGCACGGCAGGATCCGGAGCTGCGCTCCCCGCCTCGTCGTTCATTGTCAAAGCAACGACCAGCGGCAGCCCAAACTCCTGCGCCTGCAAGACGAGGTAAAGCCCCCGCACCAGCTGAGTCGCATCGACACAGAGAACGACGACATCAGGCCGGCGCTCCGGCGCCAAGCCCACCAGCGCCGCCAGCGCGATCTGTTCTTCACCCGTGCGCGCCACCAACGAATAGGTCCCGGGCACATCGACCACATCGACGAGCCCCAACCCCGTCACCTCCGCCTCCCCCATGCGCTTCTCGACCGTAACGCCGGGATAATTCCCCACGCGCGCCCGGCTCCCAGTCAGGACGTTGAAGAGCGTCGTCTTGCCGACGTTGGGATTCCCCCCCACCGCAATCAGCGGCCGCCCCGCGCTCAAGTCCGCACCCGCACTTGCGCCGCTTCCCGCTTGCGAATCGAAAGCCGCCCCCCCCGCAGCTCGAGGGTCAACGGATCCCCAAGCGGCGCGACCGCGACCACCCGCACCGCCGTCCCCGGCACCAGACCCATCTCCATAATCCGCCGCCGAAACCCCCGATCCCCCCCCACCTCATCAACAATCACAGCCTGCCCACGAGGAGCGCCCAGGAGAAACATCTGCGCCTGAACTTATTGAAAACGGGAATCAAATTCCAGCGGACGTTGGGTACCTGGCTCGCCGCAGTCGGTCGGCGGGCGAAATCGGGTCCGCTCCGACGCGTCAGGCACCAAGTGAAGGTGGGGACTCGGCGAGGAAAGCGAACGCCCCCTCCGGCCGGCCCCGGCACGTCCTCACGCGGCCGCTCCAGGCCGACGTCCTGGAAATGCCATGCTCTTCGAAGATGTCGTGAGTAGGATGCGACGCTGCACCTGGTCCTCCAAATGAGAATGCTGTTCGCCGTAGTCGTCCTCGCACTGATTCTTTTTCCGCGAGGTTTAGCCCACGCCCTCGCGACGAAGGCGCTGGAGCAGTGCCAGCATTCCCGGTGGAGCGTGCCTGAAGGCCTTCCAGCCCCGGAGGTACGCGCGCTGGTCGACCGCACCGGCGGCGGAATCTGGGTCGCCACCTCCGGCGGCCTCGCCCGTCTCGTGAACGATAAAGTCGAGCCCATCCCCACCGCCGCGGGCTTCGAGCGCGTGAAGGACGTCATTGCGATGGCCGTCGATGCCCAGGGCACGTTGTGGATGGCGCCGTCTCTCGGCCAACCAATCTGTTTGCGCCAGGAGCGCAAAGGCGACAAGGTCGACGAGCGACTCGCGGACTGCCTGCGCCCTGATGATCGAATCCGCGATGATGCTCCGCTTGTCGATCTGCACGCCGACACGAAGGGCGGCGTGTGGTTCTCTACGCGCGACCTGGTTTACCTTTATCGGGAACAGAGCCTCAGCTGGACGAGCAGCTACCCTCGCGACGCCGCGGGTCCGATCCAGGCGATTCATGCCGGGTCCGGTGATCGGCTTTTGCTCGCGACTGAACGAGGCCTCTTCCTCCGTCCGCCCAGCGGCACCATCGCGAGCCAAACGCTGCCCGCCCAGGCAACGTTCGCCCCGATCACCGCCGTCAGCGAGGGCCGAGGCGGTTCGCTTCTACTGGGAGGAAGAGGTGCCCTGGCGATTAGCGGCCCGACAGGAACGCGCATTGCTCGCGAAGCCGACGGTCTACCTGCAGCGCCCATCGTCACGGTGCTCGAGGACCGCCACGCCAACGTCTGGGCGGGAACCCGCTCGGGACTGATTAAGTGGAACGCGCAATCTCCGCGTCCCGAAGTTTTCACCCAGTCCCCGACGCTATTAAGCGATGCGAACATCACCGCGCTCCACGAGGACGGCGCTGGCGCTCTTTGGATCGGAACGAAGCGAGGCGGCCTCGTGCGATTCACGGACGCGAAGCCGGGCTTCTTCTCGAGCTTGCGTCGCCGCTTGCTCGGTGGCGCACTCTTCATCGTCTTCACTGCCGCCCTCATCGCTAGGCTACGAAAACGCAACGTTGGCCAACCGCCGTCGTAAGGCGGTCGTAAAGGCCATCTGGCCAGTTCGCTACGACCGAAAATCGGACGACGGTCGGTTTCGAGACGAACGCATTCCTCCCTGGCATTCACATCAGCGCTGAGTAGGATGCGCGACGTTGCCCTCCAGCACGATTTCTTGGCTGGGACGCGCAACTCGAGCCCCTGCCCCACCGAGGATGCTGCCCATGACGTACGCCCGCCAAGCCTTCATCCTTTCCGGATTGGTGGCAGTACTGGTCGGATCTTGCCTGAACTTGCGGAACGACCCGCTCTGCACGAAGCCCAACTCCGATCCCACGAAGATCTGTTCGGTGCAGGACCTCGATTCCGATCGGGACGCTGGAGCCAATCGGAAGGACGGTCCCCAACCGCCGTCCAATGGCGAGGGCGGCACCGGCGGCCCGGCCGATGGAACTGGCGGACAGGGCGGCACGCCCGCAGCGCCAGCGACGGATCGCGACTGCGATCCTGGTTTCCACAAGTGCGAAGGCGTCTGCGTTGACAGCCGCTCCCCCGACCACTGCGGATTCGCGTGCGAGCCATGCACATCACTGACCGGCGGCCGCGCAACGTGTGACGGCGTTCGTTGCGGCGTCGCCTGCCCGGACGGTCAGAAGCCCTGCGAAGACAAATGCGTCGAGGCGGGGGCCGCCTGCGGCGGAACCTGTCCAGCCGGAAAGAACCCCTGCAACGGGATCTGCGTGCCGGCCGACGACAAGACTGCCTGTGGCGCGTCTTGTGAAGTCTGTCCGACGTCTCCCAACGGCGTCACTCAATGCAGTGGCGTCGAGTGCCAGCTGACCTGCAACGCGGGGTTTCATCGCTGCGGCGACGAATGCAAAGCCGACACGAGCCCGATGTCGTGTGGCAAGTCATGCAGCCCGTGCGCAGTCCCCGAGGGGGGCGAAGCGACGTGTGTGGACGGAGCGTGTCAGGCAAAATGCCTCGACGGCAAGGTGCTCTGCAAGAGCACAGGCACTTGCCTTCCCACTGGTGCTGCATGCAACGGCGAATGTCCCGCAGGGAAGCACGAATGCAACGGTCTCTGCGTGTCCAGCACGGACGTGAATAGCTGTGGCACATCGTGCGCCCCATGCCAGGCCCCCGACAACGCCGACGCCACCTGCGAGGCAGGTAAGTGCGCCTTCAAATGTCGTGCGAACTTCCATCAGTGCGGGGACAAGTGCCTACCGAACAGCAGCACCGCTTCATGCGGAACTCAGTGCGTGCCCTGCCCCACCGCCGACAACGGCGTCGCCGTCTGCAACAACGCCGCAGCCTGCGGCATCCGCTGCAACGACGGCTTTCACGCCTGCGGCAACCAGTGCAAGGCGAACAACGATGCCGACGCCTGCGGCACTGCCTGCACGAAGTGCACGGCTCCTGCGGGAGCGAGGCCGATCTGCACGGCAGGCAAGTGTGACTGGGACTGCCCCAACGCCCGCAAGTGCGGAAACGGCTGCGCCGCTCCGGGCATGCCTTGCGACGGGAAGTGCCAGGGCGGCGAAACCCTGTGCGGCGGCCGCTGTGTCGCCAACAACCAAGTCCCCGCCGAAAATTGTTCGAACGGCGCCGACGACGACTGCGACGGCAACGTCGACTGCGCCGACAGCAA
>JANNNO010000340.1:0-3743 GCA_031398585.1 Myxococcales bacterium
GAGCGAGTCGAAGCCCTGCAGGCTGCCCGACGCGATCGGCACGCCGATCACGGGGCGTGTGGTGTGGGCCGCGACCGCGCCGGCCAGGTGGGCCGCGCCGCCGGCGCCGCAGATGAAGACCTTGGTCCCGTTGGCGGTGGACTCACGCACGAAGCCCGCGGCTTCCTCCGGCGTCCGGTGCGCCGACAGGACCCGCACCCGCACTTTGAGGCCGAGCTTGCGCAGGACCTCTGCGGCCGGCTTCATGGTCTCGAAGTCCGATTTCGAGCCCATCATGATGCCCACGTCGAATCGATCTGCGTCGTTCATGTCTGCTCCTGTCGTCCCTTTCGTTGTTCAGCGCTGTCGCAAACCGATGTCGCGGCGATGGTGCATGCCTGGCCACGAGATCGTCGCGATGGCGCCATAGGCGCGCGCCCTCGCCTCATCGAGGTCACGGCCCTGCGCCGAAACGCCCAGCACCCGACCACCGGCGGTGACGAAATCGCCCCCCACCTGCTTGGTGCCGGCATGAAAGACCAGCGCATCGCCGCCGGCCACGTTGCCATCCGGGGCGAGCCCGGCGATGACGTCGCCCTGTCGAGGCTTGTCGGGGTAGTTCTCCGCGGCCAACACGACACAGACCGAGGTCCCCGGTGCGAACCTCGGTGCGCCCGCCGGCAAGGCCCCCGAGGCTGCGCCGAGCAGCCAGGGCACGATGTCGTCCTCCATGCGAACGAGCAGCGCCTGGGTCTCGGGATCGCCGAAGCGGCAGTTCCATTCGATGACCATCGGGCCGCGCTCGGTAAGCATGAGACCGCCATAGAGCAGCCCGCGAAAGGGACGCCCCGCCTCGGCGAGAGCTCGAACGGTCGGCGCGAAAATGTTGCGCACGATCCGGCGCTCCATCGCCTCGTCGACCAGCGGCGACGGGCTGTAGGCGCCCATGCCGCCGGTGTTGGGCCCCTGATCGCCGTCGCCGACGGCCTTGTGATCTTCGGCCGAAGCCAGCAGCGCAAATCGATCGCCGTCGCAAAAGGCGAGCATCGAGACCTCGGGGCCGCTCATGCGCTCTTCGACCACGACGCGCGCGCTGGCATCGCCGAAGCGCCGCTCGCCCAGCATCTGGCGCACGACGACTTTCGCTTCGGCGTGCGAGTCGGTGACGACCACGCCCTTGCCGGCGCAGAGGCCATCGGCCTTGACCACGACGTCGGTCGACTGAGCGTCGATGAACCGCTCGGCGGCGCTGATCTCCTCGAAGCTGCCGAACGCGGCCGTAGGTACCCCCGCTGCCTGCATCAGCGCCTTGGCGTACGCCTTCGAACCTTCGATCTCGGCGGCAGCGCGGTTGGGGCCGAAAAACTTGATGCCGGCATCCATGAACGCATCGCCGAGCCCGTTGGCCAGCGGCTGTTCGGGCCCACAGACCACGAGGTCGACCCGCTCACGCTGCGCAAGTCCGCGCAGCCCGCGCGTGTCCTCGGCGCCAACCGCTACGATCTCAAGGCGCCCAGCACCCGGTGCGCCCGGCATGCCAAGCGCGGCGATGCCCGGGTTGCCCGGCGCCACCAGCAAGCGATCGCAGAGGGGACTGGCGAGGATCTTCCACGCGAGCGCGTGCTCACGTCCACCCGAGCCAACGAGAAGGATGCAAAGACCCATGCGCTAGTGCCGGAAGTGGCGTTCCCCGGTGAAGATCATGGCGATGTCACGTTCGTCGGCCGCGGCCACGACCTCCTGGTCACGTACCGATCCGCCTGGTTCGACGATGGCGGTGACGCCCGCCTTGGCTGCCTCATCGACGCCATCGCGGAAAGGAAAGAAGGCGTCCGACGCCAACACCGATCCGACCAGCGACACCCGCGCCTTGGAGACCGCGATGCGGACCGAATCCACTCGAGACATCTGGCCGGCGCCCACGCCGATGGTGCGGCCGCCCTCGCAAAAGACGATGGCGTTCGACTTGACGTGTTTGGCGACTCGCCAGGCAAAATCGAGATCGCGAAGCTCCTTTTCGGTCGGCGTCCGGCGCGTGACGGCGCGTCCGCTCATCGCCGGCGTCGTCGTGGCGTCGCGGGTCTGGACCAGCAGGCCGCCCGCAATGCTGCGCATGTCGAGATCCGCAACCGTGCCGGTGCCGATCTCGCCGCGCAGAAGTCGCAGGCCCTTCTTGGATGACAGCATGGCCAGTGCATCCTCGCCATACTCGGGCGCGATCACGCATTCCAGGAACGTCTCGGCCATCTCCTTGGCCAGATCGGCATCGACCCGCCGATTGACGGCGACGATTCCGCCGAACGCCGAGACCGGATCGGTCTCCCGAGCCCGCCGGTAGGCTGTCAGCAGGCCCTCGGTCGCGATGGCGGCGCCACAGGGATTGGTGTGCTTGATGATGACGGCCGCGGGCTCGGAGAATTCCGCGCAGAGCTTCATCGCGGCGTCGAGATCGAGCAGGTTGTTGTACGAAAGCTCCTTGCCCTGCAGCACTTCGGCCCGCGCGAGCGACGGACCCGTGCTACCCGCGAGGGAGAAGAAGGCCGCCTTCTGATGAGGGTTCTCGCCGTAGCGAAGCACGCGTTCGAGGTGAAGCTCGGGATGTTTGGTCACCGGGAAATCGGCCAGCGGTGCTTCCGCAGAGGCGACCCGCCCGAGGTGCTCGGCGATGGCGCCGTCGTAGGCGGCGGTGTGCGCGAACGCTTTTCGGCAGAGCTCGAAGCGAAGCGCCGCCGGGATCTCCCCGCCCGCCTCGAGCGCGGCGAGCACGCGGCCGTAGTCGGCAGGATCGACAAGAACCGCGACGCGCTCGTGATTCTTGGCGGCAGACCGGATCATCGCGGGACCGCCGATATCGATGTTCTCGATCACCTCGTCGAAGGCGGCGCCACGCGCCACGGTCTCGCGAAAGGGATAGAGATTCACGACCACCAGGTCGATCGGATCGAGGCCGTTGGTTCGCATCTCCTTGCGATGCGCCTCGGTGGGGCGCCCCAGGATGCCGCCGTGCACGCGCGGATGCAGGGTCTTGACCCGACCGTCCAGGATCTCTGGCGCCCCGGTGAAGTCGGAGACCTCGCGAACGCGGATCCCGGCTTCACGCAGAGTGCGCGCGGTCCCGCCGGTCGAAAGGATTTCGATGTTGAGCTTATCGAGCCCGCGACCGAGTTCGAGGAGGCCGGTCTTGTCGGACACCGACACCAGCGCGCGAGCCGTCTTGTTCACGGCGCTTCTTTATCACGCCGTGCGGTCCCGAGATCTTCGATTCGGGCGGCCGCCGATCTGCATTTGCGGGCCGATCGGCATGACTCGGTCGGCCCTTGGCGAAGGGTCGCTCCTGGCCTCCGAATCGCTCCCGTCCGGTGGGCCCCGCTGGGCCAGCGCCTCGACCGCGAGGGACGGGGGAATTCCAAGCGGTGGAACGGTCCCGCCCGCCGGCCTCGCCGCGTGGCGGCCGATCGCCAACTCGCGGGCGCTCGCCGCTCCCAGGACGCTCGCCGCTCCCAGGACGCTCGCCGCTCCTCGGACGCTCACCAGATCTCGGGCGCTCGCTCCTCGGACGCTCACCAGATCTCGGGCGGTCGTCAGATCTCGGGCGATCGCGGCCGGCTGGGCGCTCGCGGTCAAGGGATTGGTCAGGACCGCCGGGTCGCTCACGACCGCCGGGTCGCTCACGACCGCCGGGCCGCTCACGACCGCCGGGTCGCTCTCGACCGCCGGGCCGCTCACGACCGCCGGGTTGTTCGCGGCTGCCGAGCTGCTCACGG
>JANNNO010000363.1:0-10750 GCA_031398585.1 Myxococcales bacterium
CGTACCAGGGTTGGCGACGGGCACGCGAGCCGCCGCCGCCGCGCGCTGTTTGTCTGCGTGGCGCTCCTCCGATTCAGGGGCATCACTGCATTCGCTGCCCTCAACGCTCCATTCGTGAAACCACGACGAGCTTGGCCGGGCGTTGTTGGCTTCCAAAGCGCTCGAAGCGTCTGCGTCTCGTCTTCCCTGCTACTGTCAGGGCGTCGTTCCGCCATCGATCAGCAATTGACGACTGGACGGCGCAGCTAGGTGGGGGTCGTGATCGTCGGGCGTTAGGGTCAGGCGGCGCAAACTCATCAGATCGGAACGACTCATGATCCGCGTCCCGTCGTCGCCGGGGTCGCGCCCCGGCAGCAATTTGCCCGAGCGCGACCCCGTACATCCCGTCGTGTCGGCGCCGCCACTGCGGATCGCGCTCATCGGAACTTATCCGCCACGTCACTGCGGGATTGCCACGTTCACACGTGATCTGGCCGATGCGATTGCCGCCAACAGCGGCAACGTCGTCCCGATGGCTCTTGCGGTGACCGAGCCGGGTGGCCGCTACGAATATCCCGCCGAGGTCCGCTACGAGATCCGGCAGGCGACGAAGGGTGACTACGCGCGCGCCGCCGAGTTCCTCAACTACAGCGACGTGCGGCTGGTTCTCATCCAGCACGAATATGGAATCTTCGGCGGCGACGATGGGTCGTACGTGCTCGATCTGCTCTCGGCACTGCGCGTCCCGTCGCTGGTCACGCTGCACACGGTGCTCAAGCAGCCGACCGAATCGCAGCGCCTCATCGTCCGCAAGATGGCGAAACGATGTGCGGGCCTCGTGGTAATGAGCCGCACCGCCGCCGACCTGCTCACCGACAGCTACGGCATCGTGGCCGACAAGATCCACATCATCGCGCACGGCATCCCCGAGATGATTCCGCAGAGCCCCGAGCTTCTGAAGGCAGGCTTCGGGATCTCTGGTCACAAGATGTTGCTGACCTTCGGCCTGCTTGGTCCCAACAAGGGCATCGAGACCGTCATTCGCGCGTTGCCGCAGCTGGTGAAGGAATTCCCGCAGCTGGTCTACTTCGTCGTGGGGGCGACCCATCCCACTCTCGTGCGTCGGCACGGGGAGGCCTATCGGACGATGCTCACGCGCGAAGCTGCCGAGCTCGGCGTGGCGGAACATGTGGTCTTTCGCGATCAGTTCGTGACG
The DNA here is from genome assembly GCA_031398585.1 of Myxococcales bacterium. GTDB lineage: Bacteria > Myxococcota_A > Polyangia > Fen-1088 > Fen-1088 > JANNNO01. Next base: position 1,196 of record JANNNO010000363.1, read on the forward strand.
ATTGAAGAGCTCTGCCGCTACCTGCAGGCGGCCGACATCTTCGTGAGCCCCTACTTGAACGAAGCACAGGTGACCAGCGGCGCACTCTCGTACGCGATGGGGGCCGGAGCGGCCGCCGTTTCGACGCCGTACTGGCATGCGCGGGAGCTTCTCGACGAAGGCCGTGGGCGCCTCTTTCCCTTCGGGGATAGCGCCGCGCTGGGCGACGTGATTGCGGATTTGCTCCGTTCGCCTGCCGAGCTGAACAGGCTGCGTACCGCCGCTTTCGACTTCACCCGCGAGATGCTCTGGCCGCGAGTGGGCGGCGCCTACCTCGGTCTTGCTCGCAGCGTGATGGCCAGGGACGACGGCGGAACGGTCACGTCGCGCAGTCCCGCGCTCGCCTCGGCATTGCCCGAGCTGAGGCTGGACCACCTGCTGCGAATGACCGACGACACCGGCATCATCCAGCATGCGACGTACACGGTTCCCGCCCGTCACAGTGGGTATTGCGTCGATGACAACGCCCGTGCCCTCGTCGTCGCTCTGGCGTCGCAGCGCCTGCAGAGCTCCCCCGAGACCACGCGTCTCGTGAGCACCTATCTGGCGTACCTGCACTATGCTCAGACCGCCGACGGCGGCTTTCACAATTTTCTCGGATACGACCGTGTGCCCGTGCCGGGGCCGACCTCCGACGACTGCGTAGGCCGCGCAGTCTGGGCGCTCGGCACCACGGTGAAGCTCGCGGATGACGACGGCCAGCGCCGCCTCGCCCGACAGATGCTCGACCGGGCGGTTCCTCTCCTGGACCACCTCGGGCCCCGCGGCACCGCCGCTGCCCTGCTCGGTCTCGGCGCCGTGCTGTCGGTCGAGCCCGACGTCGCCGACCTGCGCGCGCTGCTGACTCGCCTCGCGCAAAAGTTGATGGCCTGGCATCAGAGCGTGGCCACGCCAGAATGGAGCTGGTTCGAATCGAAGCTCACTTACGACAACGCCTTGCTTCCGCTAGCGCTGTTTCGCGCTTTCGCCATCACCGGCGACCGTTCGACCCTTCGAATCGCGCGTGAATCGCTCGAGTTCCTCGAAGAGATCTCTTTCGCCACCGATCGTCTGGTGCTGGTTGGCAATGCCGGCTGGCACAGCCGCGGCGGCGAAAAGTCCGAAGGTGATGAGCAGCCGACCGATGCGGCCGCCTTCGTGCTCGCCTTTCGCGGAGCGTACGTCGCCACCGGAGATCACCACTACCTCGCGCGCATGCGCCAAGCTTTCGCCTGGTTCCTGGGGGCGAATCGGCTCCAGAAGCCGCTTTACGACTTTACGACCGCGGGTTGCAGCGATGGTCTGGGAGGCGCCGGCCTCAATCAGAACGAAGGCGCCGAAAGCACGGTGTCGTTTCTCATCTCCCTGCTCGAAATGCTCGAGCTGGCGGGCGAGGGCCTCGAGCACGGCGATGCGCAGCCGAAGGCGACGAACTAATGAACCCTCTTACCGTCCGTCGAATCGCACAGCGGCTGACGCCGGATCCCCGCCGCGTGATCGCCAAACCCTATCTCCCTGGTGAGGAGATCATCCCCGGTGGCGACAGCCGTTCGGGCCTACTCATGCGGCGAATCCTCGCCATCCCCGAAGCGGACGTCGACGGTCTGACCGCAGAAGTGCTCGCCGGCTTTTCGCAACGACACCATGACTTCGAAGCGATGCTCGAGCGACATTTCGAGCTCGTCGCCCACCATGTACCGCCCGCGCAAGTTCCACTTTCGCGGGCGCGTCGCTTGCTCATCGGCGCCTACTACACCAACGAGTACTCGATCGAGGGCGCCGCGCTCTGCAACCCCTCGCTGGTACTGGCGCCAGGACCGCAGCCCGCCGCCGATGGATCCACTCGCTTCGTGATGAGTGTGCGTGCGGTGGGCGAGGGCCACATCTCGTCGATCGAATTTCGGTCAGGCGGACTCGCTGCCGACAGCACGTTGACCTTCGATCCGCCCAGCTCTCGCCTGCGCACGGGCAAGCGGCGCTCGCCGGCCCGTTACGATCGTCAGAAGTTCACCGAAAAACTCGGCGAGCTAGGGGCGGTCAACGACCTCACCTGGGTGGTGCTCGAGCGCCTGCCGGTTCGCTTCACCCTCGAGGAGCTCGAACAGTCGCTGGCCCGGCTCGATAAGGAAGGACCCCCGCACGCCATCACCTACGAGACCGCCAAGATGATGCGGTTGCTTGCCGCCTCGAACTACGTGAGCACCTTCCCGGACGAATCCCTGCTGTCCGAGCGGATCCTCTTTCCCGCTGGCCCGCACGAAACGCGGGGTATGGAAGACGCTCGGTTCGTGCGCTTCGTCGACGACTCCGGCCAGGTGAAGTACTACGCGACCTACACCGCCTACGACGGATTCGAGATCCTCCCACAGCTCATCGAGACCGACGATTTCCTGTCGTTCAGTATCTCCACCCTCATTGGCAGCGCCGCCCAGAACAAGGGCATGGCGCTCTTCCCCCGCCGGATCAATGGCAAGTACGCGATGCTCTCGCGCAAGGACCGCGAGAACCTTCACCTGTCGACCAGCGACGACATCCACACCTGGAACGAGGTGAGCCCGCTCGATCGACCGCGCGAGCCCTGGCAGCTGGTCCAGATCGGCAACTGTGGCTCCCCGATCGAGACGGACGCCGGGTGGCTGGTCATCACCCACGGCGTGGGGCCCATGCGCCGCTATGCCCTCGGTGCCATGCTCCTCGATCTCGAGAGTCCGTCCCGCGTGATCGGCCGTCTGCCGCACACTCTGCTCGAACCCGACGCGAGCGAACGCGAGGGCTACGTGCCCAACGACGTCTACTCGTGCGGCGGTCTTCGCCACGGTGAGGATCTGGTGTTGCCCTACGGCATCTCCGACGGCGCCGTCGGCGTCGCGGTGTTGTCGATCCCCGAGCTGCTTTACAGGCTGACGCAGTCTCCGCCCTAGCGTTGGCGTAATCGCCATGCGCGCTGGGGAGCCCCGCGGAGTCTTCCTGCGGGTCTCCTGTTGCGGGTCTCCTGTTGCGGGTCTTAGGCGGCACGCGAGACGATGGGGCGTCTCGCGTGCCGGTTCCCGTTTCGTGGAGGCGCCGGGTACTGCCCCCGGGTCCGAAAGCGCTCCGTAAAAGCCACTACGTGCGTGTCCGGCGATTTGGTTCTCGTCTCTGGGTTAGCCCACCGGCGAGGCGTCCCATCGACCAGCCCTTCCTGAGTCTCGTGACCGCACCGAAAGACGTTGTGCGATCACCAGCCTGCGAAGTCCCCACTCCCCGGAGCCGCAGGCACATCTCCGGGTCGTGGTCTAGCTAGCGCTGTTTAGGCGGCCAGAGCGAACGCATTGTCGTTCGCAGATCTAGTTTTCCCGTTTTTTACGAGGCCTCGGGTCCTCGGCACGCGACTCCCACTTTGCCACCCCCGTCGAGCCTATTTCGCCCCCCTGGTAACAACATAACCAAGTTAGTTTTTAGTCACGGGTCGCGCGTCGTCAAGGCGCGCGACCGCTGCGGCGTGAGACGGCCTCGGCAGGGTGAGGCCGCCGCGGTTCACTTGCCGGGACGCTCTTCCCAGTAAAAGACCGTGATCGCCAGACAGTGAAAGGCCTCGTCCGACGACTGGGTCACGATCGTGTCGACGATCTGGCACTGAGGATGTTCCCGCACCCAAGACGTCAGCTTCTCGCCGAGGTTCTCGCGCTCTTGCGCCATGGTCGCCGAGAAGACCTTGACCGCGTTGAATTTCGCCGTGGTGTGATTCTGATTTTGAGACATCGCTCGTCCACTCTTCCTCCCGGCCGTGGCCGGTAGATGGTTGGAACGCCATCTGGTTCAAGCAGGACGCCGCAGTCTCCCGCCCAACCCCGATGTTTCCGCCCGTGTTTTGCTTATCCCTATAACAATCTTTCAAGGACTACGGCAATCCCCTGCCAACCACAGATCCGCTCCTACACCCACTGTGACGCACCTGCGGGGCGGCGGCCGCCGCCGGCGCGCGTTTTTGGACGCGGGCGGGCTTGCCGCTACAGGACGATGGGGGAAGGAGCACAGTAGGCGCCTCGCTGGCCCGACGACGGACGGCGGCCTTACGGCCTCGCCATCTCCCTGTCGTCGTCCGCTCACCCGCCATCTCGTCACCGCCCGCTCCCCCCCGACTCCACTGAAGGCTCGTCTTATATTACCGCCTTCCCGCGGCGGTCAATCCCAATGTTTTTGATATTTTCAGTAAGATGCATTTCCAATTGAATGGAAATGAATGCTAGGCGTCGGGTAGCCGCGTCGCCATGCCCCGCGCGCGTGCGGCACTCGCGGGATCCTCGAGCGGCCCCGCGAACAGGTCGGCCAGCTCGGTCCAAAGGCGTCGTGCAAGGGGCCTATCGCGCTCACCAAGGGAGGCCAGGAGCCGACGATAGAGCCATTCAGCCTCGCTGACCTGTCCGGCGTCGAGGTAGAGGCGTCGCAACGTCTCGATGATCTCCGGTTGTGCGGGCCGCAGGGTGAGCGACTTTTCGTAGTGCTGCCGCGCCCGCTGGCCATCGCCCAACGCATTGAGGGCACTGGCCAGGAAAGCATGTGCGTCGGCAGAGTCGGGATCGACAGCGACCGCGTGCTCCAGCCGATCGAGCGCCTCGGGCATCGCTCCTTGCCCATGGACCTGGAAGAGCGTGGCGCCCAGCCAGGCGTGATAGGCCGCTTGATCCGGCCGCAAGACCACCGCGTGCTCGAGGTGAACCAGGGCGTCGCCGAAATCGCCGCGCACCAAAGCCTCGCGCCCTTCGTTGAATGCCAGCTCGGCGCCCAGCGGATCCGACTTCGTCGCGGGCTGCGGCATGCTGAACGATCCCGGGCTGACGTCGAAGTCGGTGTTGGGAATCGGTGGCGCGGGCAGCGCGACGGTTCGTCCCTGTTCCTCGAGGCGGCCAAGCCCGGTGGTCAGGAGGGCATCGAGCGCTTCGATCATCGCGCTGGCTTCGGGATGTACCACCACGTCCTGGACGGGTGCGCCCGCGGCCACCTGGTCGAGCAGCAGCTGCCCGAACGTAGCAACGAAGGCGTCTCGGTGCTGCTCGAAACGAGGTGTCAGGCCAATCACCCGCGGCGTCTTCTCGTCCAGCACCGGCAGGAGCGTCTCGTATGAGGCGTTGGTCCGCAGCCCCCCCAAGACGAGCGGTCCCAGCGCGAAGGGATGCTCGATGAGGCCACCCACGAAGCTGTCCGACTCTTCGAAAGCGCTTTCGCTGGCATCCCAGCGCAGCGATGCATACGCGCGCCGTCGCACCTGTTCGCCCAGCGCTGCCAGCACATCGTCGGCGCTCAGCAGCCCCATGTCGACCAGTACGGCGCCCATCTTCTGGCCGCGCTTGCGCATCTCGGCCAGTACCATGGGTAGCCGGGATTTTCCCAGCAAGCCAAGCGAGACGAGGATCTCGCCCAGCGCCTCTTCGCGCAGGTTGGAGTCCGCCGCCACCAGCACGCCTCGGCGCAGGTAGAGCTGCTTATGCACCTGTCCGCGGGTCAGCGTCAGAACGCCGGTGGCCGCCTGCGCGCCGAGATCCAGCAGGACGGCCGCCACCGTCTGCTGGGCGAAGGAGGGCGTGGTCACGTTGTCATCGAGCCGGCGTGCGCCGAGAGCCCCGGCTCACTTGAGCGGACGCCGACCAACTTCTTCAGTCTCTTCTTCTTCGACCGCAACCCGCTGGGTCTGTCCCGCGATGGCGGGCCGTTCGGCTGCGGGCGCCAGGCCCATCTTGGCCTTCAGTTCCTCCAAGGCGGCATCGGCGCCGACGCCACCTGACTCCAGCGCCTTGAACTTCTGCGTGAGAGTGTCACCCGACAGCTCGTTGCCGAGCTCGGTCGAGGCTTCCGCCTCCGCCTCGATCTGGTCGACCTTCTGTTGCATGCGATCGAAGGAATCGAAGGCGTTGGTGTCGGACAGGCCACGCATGGTGTCCTGAATCGCTTTTTGCGCCTCGGCCCGCTTCTGTCGCGCGATGAGAATGTTCTTCTTGCGCTTGGCCTCCTCGATCTTGTCGTTGAGGCTGCGCAGCTGCTCTTTGAGCTTGTCGACCGCGTTCTTCTGCAGGTCCCACTGCTTGGCGAACTCGACGATCTGCTGGTCGTGCTCGCCCTTGCGTCGCAGGGCCTCCTTGGCGAGTACATCGTCACCGCCGCGCACGGCCAGCATCGCCTTGCGCTCCCACTCTTTTGAAAGCTCGCCCTGCTCGTCCCGCTGCTTCTCCAGGCGCTTCTGGTCGGCGATGGAGACCGCCACCTGCTTCTTCGCCTCGACCAGCTGGTTCTGCATGTCGAGAACGATCTGGTTGAGCATCTTCTGCGGATCTTCCGCCTTCGAGATGACCTCGTTGAGGTTGGATTTGATCAGCGTGCCGAGCCGCGAAAAGATTCCCATGTGCTGTTCCTAGAGAATGACGTTGGCGGGCGTGCGATGCCAGGCGATCGGTCAGGCCGCCGCCCGCCCGGAACTTGGAGAGGACGGGGTAGTGTTTGTTCACCGCGAGGATGAAGTCGTCGATCACGGCCGAGAACTCGTTGAAGTCGAGGTTCTCGAGCTCGAGGGCATTCACGATGACGATCGCTTCGGCTTCTATGCCGAAGGCGCCATGAACCATCTCCGTGGTGTTGAGCCGGAGCAGAGTCTCGAAGAGTCCCTCTCGGTTCTGCGGAGGGATCTCCATCACCTTGGTGCGGAAAATGACCAAGGGTCCGGCGATGGAAACCACGAGGTTTTCGTGCTCGGCCTTGATCTTCCACATGCCTGCCGCGATCGATTCGAACGGCAGATCGATCTTCAGTAGGTAGGACTCGATGTCGTCTGGACCCTTCATGGCCACCGCAGCGTAGTCGATCATCGCCGCATCCTCAACGCGCCAACCTCGGGGGGGAACCGCGGGCTGGCAGTTGGGTGTAACCAGGGGGCCGGCAATGGGCCTCGCCTCTCACGTCTCGCTGCCGAAACCCTGCGAGCCGCCTGCGGTGTCCGCTGTCATGAGAGGCGTCACCACACCCGTGATCATTGCCCATCACTGCGCCGTCATCGCACCCTCAAAGCGCCCGTCCTGGAGTCAGCCAAGGCGGCCCGACGTCGACCGGACTCTGTTGAAGGTAGGAGCCAGCTGTGATACGCGAGACGCCTCATGTCCGTTGATCCGACGACCTTGCCGCGCCACGTTGCGATCATCATGGACGGCAACGGACGCTGGGCCCAGAAGCGCGGGTTGCCGCGCATCGAGGGCCACCGCCAAGGAGCGCAGTCGGTCCGCAAAGTCGTCAGAGCGGCGCGCGAGATCGGTCTTCGCGCCCTCACCCTTTACGCATTCTCGGCGCAGAACTGGCGGCGTCCTCCCGAAGAGGTCGGCGCCCTCATGCACCTGCTGCGGGACTTCCTCCTGGAAGAGCGTCCCGAGATCATGGACAACGGCATCCGCTTGACCGCCATCGGCGACGTCGACCGCCTGCCCGATTTCGTGCGCGATCCGCTCGATGCGCTGATGCTGGATTCGGCCAGCAACCGCTCCATGACCCTCTGCCTGGCGCTCTCCTACGGGGGACGCGAATCGATCGTCGAGACCACGCGCGCGCTCTGCGAGCTCGCTGCCAAGGGGACGCTCAAGCCCGAGGACGTCACTGAAGATCGCTTCGGCGGCATGTTGCAGACGGGGGGCATGCCCCAGCTGGACCTGCTGGTCCGCACCTCCGGCGAGGTTCGCCTGTCGAACTTCCTGCTCTGGGAGGCAGCCTACGCCGAGCTCTACTTTACCGAGACGCTCTGGCCCGAGTTCGGCAAGGAAGAGTTCCTCAGCGCCATCGAATCGTACAGCGGCCGCGAACGCCGCTTCGGCAAGACTCGCGAGCAGATCCGGTCGCACGGCTGATAGAGCGACGAAGGCTCGTCGACTTCCCGCCATGGCCTCCGAGCGCAATCTCTTTCTCCGCATCGCCTCGGCGCTCGTCGCCATTCCGCTGCTCGTCGTTTTGGTGCTCTGGCGCGAGCCGCTCGGTTTTGCGGCGCTGGTGTTGCTGGCCGCGGCCATCGGGCTCGACGAATTCGCTCAGCTCACCCAGAAGGGCCAGCCTGCCAGCGCCCGCCCCAGCCTCGTGCTCATCGGGACGGCGTTCACGGCCGCGCTCTTCCTTGCGCCGCAACTGGCTCACATCCTCAGCATCGGGGTCGTGGTCGTCTTTGCCCTGCTGGCTCTCATCGGGGCGGGCGCGGATCTCGAGGCCGCCGGGCGGCGCCTCGGCATGTCCATCTTCGGCACCTTCTATGTAGGCGGTCTGATAGCGGCTCTGCCGCTGCTCCATAAGCTCGAGCCCGATGGGCCGCGCTGGGTGCTGACCGTGTTTTTCCTCACTTTCGCCAACGACACAGGCGCTTACGCCGCCGGACGCACGCTCGGGCGGAACAAACTCGCCCCTTCAATCTCCCCCGGCAAGACCGTCGAAGGGGCGGTGGGTGGTCTGCTGACCGGGATCGCCATGCTCTTCGTCATCCGCGCGTTCTTCTTCCCCGCGCTGACCGCCTTTGACGCCATCGTCATCGGCACGGTGGCAGGCATTCTCGGCCCCGCTGGCGATCTGATGGAATCGATGCTCAAGCGGGCGGCGGGCGCCAAGGACTCGGGCCGCCTCATCCCTGGTCACGGCGGGGTGCTTGACCGAATCGATGCGCTCCTCTTCATCGGCGCCTACGTCTTCGTTCACACCCAGCTCACCCGCTGAGGGGGGGCTGCTGAAAAGACGGCTGCTGAAAAGACGAAGCCCCCGCGGGGGGTAGTTCCGCGAGGGCTTCGTCTTCGTAGTCGAGTCTAAGGTGAAGCTAATTTTTTCTAGGCGATAAGAAAATCAGGCGACGGTTCCGGTCCGGAATAAGGGACGCAGGCCGTTGACAAAGAGAAGCTAGGTAGCCGGAAACAGGACGAAACAAGCTAGGCCAGTCGGTTCCAAGCCCCGTGTGAACCACGCGGCCGATACGTTCCCCAGACTGAGCAAGCGCCATGCCGAGTGTGACGAGCGCCCCTCCTTCGGGGCGATCTCTTTGAAATGTTGGCATTTCCGTGATACGAGTGGTCCGGCGACCGAGACCAATTCCCCATGAACCGTGACATTCGCGTCAGCCTCCTCGAAAGGCCCGCGCTTTTTTTCATAGTCGCCGATGGCCAGCAGCCTCATTGTCGTTAACGCGGACGGCCCCGAAACCCGCGTCGCGCTGGTTCAGAGCGGGCTCCTTGGCGAGCTCTACATCGAGCGCAAGCGCGAGCGTGGGATCGCCGGAAACATCTATAAAGGCCGCGTGGAACGCGTGTTGCCTGGGATGCAGGCCGCGTTCATCAACCTCGGTCTCGAGAAGTCGGCGTACATCCACGTCTCCGACGTGCGCGGGACGCCTGACGATCTCAAGCGCCTCATGGCCGCCGGCGACAACCGCGGCGGCGATGACGACGACGATCCCCAGCTGGCCAATGGCGCTCGTATCGAAGATGTCCTGAAAGAGGGGCAAGAGATCATCGTCCAGGTGACGAAGGAGCCCATCAGCACCAAGGGCGCCCGCAC
>JANNNO010000384.1:0-10979 GCA_031398585.1 Myxococcales bacterium
GGTGAGCCGTGCGTCTCGGTGACCGACACCGCCGAGATGATCGCGTCGGGTGAGGTCGACGAGGTCGAATCGGCCAACGTCGCCGTGAGGCAGCGCGTGCGTCTCCGGCTCGAAGCGCTGCCCGAACAAGAATGGTCCGGAACCGTGAAGAGCTTGCGTCCCAACGTCTACCGACAGTCGCCACGCAATCCCCTCAAGGTCATCGGCGTCGAGATCGAGCTCGGCAAGACGGACCCGTCGCGCATGCGGCCAGGCATGATGTGGCGCGGACGCCTCGAGACCGCGCGGCTGCCGAATGTCGTGCTCGCTCCTGTCAGCGCGGTCTTCCCCCGGGCCGGCCGCCCGGTGGTCTTTCGCAAGACCGCCACCGGTTGGCAGAAAGTCGAAGTGAATCTCGGGGCCCGGTCTCGCAGCGAGGTCGAGGTCAAAGCCGGGCTGACGCCTGGCGATCGCCTGTCGCCCCGGGATCTCGACGAGCCCGAGCAGGGGGCTTCATGAGTCGCAAGCTCACCGTGGTCGTCGTTGTGGCTGCGCTCGCCTCGGTGGCGGTCGTCGGGCGCGCCATCTCGTCGCGGCTTTCGACGGGACCGCGCGGCTTGCCGGTGTACCAGGTGGTCGCCGAGTCGTTCACCCGTACGGTCAACGCCGAGGGGACTTTGCGTCCGGTCAAGGCGTCGGCAGTGACGGCGCCCGGGGACGGTCGCTCGCTGCTGATTGCCTGGATGGCCGATGACGGGGCCACCGTGAAAAAGGGCGACGTGCTCATTCGGTTCGACAAGAACGACGCGGTCAGGGCGCTGGCCGACGGCAAGGACGACGAGCGCGCGGCCCTTTCGCGCATCGCCAAGGAGAGACAGGTGATCGACGGAGCGGTCTCGGACCGCGCCCGGGCAGCGGCGTTGACCAAGGTCGAGATCGACCACGCACGCCGCCTGGGCAAAAAGGATCCGCGCTTTTTCCCACGCACCGAAGTCATCGAATCCGAGATCGACGAGGCGTTGCTCGGGGCGCGCTTGACCAAGACGGAAGCCGCTCAGCAGGCCGAGGAAGAGCTGGGCGAAACCCGGGTCAAGCTGCTGGCGGTGGATCGACACAAGGCCGAGCTGCAGCGGGCCGAGGCAGATCGGACCCTCTCGTCGCTCGAGGTCCGCGCCCCGCACGACGGCACTTTCGTCGTGCAGCGAATGGGCTGGGCGCAGCGCATGTTGCAGACGGGGGATCGCGCCTACCCCGGCATGCGGATCGGCGAAGTCGCTACCACGGAACGCATGGAGGCCGAGGTGATGGTGCTCGAGGCCGACGCGGGCGGGCTGGTACCGGGCAAGTCCGCGCAGGTCGTGCTGGAAGCCCGGCCCGACGAGCGTTGGAAGGCCAAGGTCAAGAAGGTCGACCCGTTCCCCAAGACTCGTCACCCCGAGGTGCCAACGCAGTACTTCGGCGCGATCCTCAGCATCGACGGCAAGACGGCCGGGCTCAAACCGGGACAGCGCTTGCGAGCCACCATCGCGATTGACGAGATCGCCCGGGCTCTGGTGGTGCCCCGTCAGGCCGTGGCCACGCGGGAGGCCGGCAGCTTCGTCGAGCGACTGCGCCCAGGGGGAGGCTTCGAGTCGATTCCCGTCGAGCTCGGCCCCAGCACCGTCGGTCGGGTGGTTGTGGTCAAGGGACTGTCGGCGGGCGATCGCATCGCCTTGCGTGACACGACCCGTTCGGCCGACGAGACGCTCGATGCCAAGGGGCGCCCGGGTGGCAGCAGCGGCACCAAGCCTGCGGGCAGGGCTGGACGACCATGAACTGGCTCGAGGCGTTTCGTTCGGCGTTGGGGGGTGTAGCCGCGCACAAGTTGCGTTCCGGCCTCACCATGCTCGGCATCATGTTCGGCGTCGGTGCCGTCATCTCGATGCTCTCGATCGGGGCCGGCGCCGCGCTCGAAGCGCAGGCGTTGATTGACCGTCTCGGCATGCGCAACGTGCTCGTGCGCGCGCGCCAGCTGCGGCCGGACGAGATGCGGGAGGCGCGCAAGAAGTCACTTGGCGTATCGATGCGTGACGCCCAGGGCATCAAGGAGGCGGTGCCGGGAGTCGAGCTGGTCGGGCCAAAACTGAAGATCGAGCCTTGGCGCGTGCAGGCGGGCGGCTCACGCACGGACGCCACTTTGTACGGCGTCTCGTACCGTCATCCGGAGCTGGTGGCGCTGCCGCTGGGAGAAGGTCGCTTCTTCGATGCGCGTGACGAACGTGATCACGCGCAGGTCTGCGTGATTGCGAGCGCCATTCGCCGCGACCTCTTCGCCTTTGGTCCCGCGATCGGGCAGTTCGTGAAGCTGAACGACGTCTGGTGCGAAGTCATCGGCGTGCTCGGAGATCGCAGCGCAGGCGCAGCGGCCGCCCGTCCCCGCATGGGGGGCCTTGGGCCGGCTCCGGCGGGGCCGTCGCTCGCCGGCGCCAGTCGCGACATCTTCTTGCCGGTGACCACCGCCCAGCGAAAGTTCGAAACCGATCCGCTGGCCTCGCCGCTCGACGAGATCCTGGTGAAGCTTGGCGCCGGCGGGTCGGCACGCGAATCGGCCGCGGTGATCAAGGTCCTGCTCGACGGCATTCACGGTGGCATCGACGACTACGAGATCATCGTGCCCGAAGCCCTGCTGGCCCAGAGCCGCCAGACGCAGCGCCTATTCAACATCGTGATGGGCGCCATCGCCGGCATCTCGCTGCTGGTGGGGGGCATCGGCATCATGAACATCATGCTGGCGTCCGTGCTCGAGCGGACGCGCGAAATCGGCGTGCGGCGGGCGATCGGCGCCAAACGCGGCGACATCGTCTTTCAGTTCTTGGTCGAGTCGTTCTCGATCAGCGCCTTTGGCGGGCTGTGCGGGGTGGGCATCGGCGTGGGGATCGCCCGGGCGGTCGCGTACTATGCGCACTGGCCGACGGTGGTGACGATCTTCTCGCTGATCCTCGCGCTCGGCGTCTCGATGGCAGTCGGGATCTTGTCGGGGCTCTATCCCGCCACCCGCGCGTCGCGCGTCGATCCGATTCAGGCTCTGCGCTACGACTGAGCGTCCTTCGCGGCCGGGGCCAGGTTCGCCTTACGCGCGAGAGCCGCGAAGACCTTGCCGAGCGTGCCGCCGATCTCGCCGATCGCCGCGTGTAGTGGTGAGCTTGGGCGATGGACCAGGCCAATCGTGCGACCTGGTTCGGGTGCACGGAAGCGCCTCACCGTCACGGCAGCGCGGGGCAACTCGACTGCAACGGCCAGGCGTGGCAACAAGGTGACGCCGGCGCCGGCGCCTACCATCTGAACCAGGGTCGGCAGGCTGGTCGCGCGGAAGCCGGCTTCACGCGGGGCGGTCGAAGCGCAGGCGGCGAGCGCTTGATCGCGCAGGCAGTGCCCTTCGTCGAGTACCAGCATGTCGACGTCTGCGAGCGCGAGCAGGGGCAGCGGCGAGCGGCTGCGGCCCAGCTGGTGATCGATCGGTGCACATAGCAAGAAGGGATCGGCGGCGAGCGGAACCTGCGCGAGATCTCCCAGCGGGGCCTCGAGAGCCAGCACGGCGGCGTCAAGCTCGCCTTCCGCCATCGCCTGCACCAGCGCGGCGGTGCGATCTTCTCGCCAGACGACGCTAAGCCGAGGGAAGTCTCGGGTGAGAGCGGCCGCCATCGCAGGCAGGGAGTAGGGCGCGATGGTCGGGATGATCCCGAAACGAAGTGTGCCCCAGAGCGGATTTTCGAGGCGACTCGCCGTCAACATGAGGTCGTCGGCAGCCAGCAGCGCGGCGCGGGCGCGCTCCAGGATCGACTCGCCAGTGACGGTCACGCGCACGCGCGTTCGATCGCGTTCGAAGACCAGGACTCCGAGCGCTCGTTCCGCTTTTGCGATCTGTGCCGACAGCGACGGCTGCGAAACGTGGCAGCGTTCGGCGGCACGGCGAAAACTGCGAAGCTCCGCCACGGCGACCAGGTACTGCATCTGCCGCAAGCTGACCGGGTGTGGGGCGTGCGGCGTGATAGACCGAGGCTATCACGTGATTGAAAATAGGTCGTGGACCGACCTGTGGCCTTGCGTCAGACTCACCCCAGCTAGGAGACAAGAGTCATGCACAAGAGCCCGAGTCAGCTGCCCGAAGCCACCCGCCGCGAAGTCGCGGATACCCTCAATGCCCGCCTTGCCGACGGCCTCGATCTGCACAGTCAGATCAAGGTCGCGCACTGGAACATCAAAGGGCCGCAGTTCTCGTCGCTGCACCCGCTGTTCGAAACCTTCGCCATCGACCTGGCGACCTTCACCGATTCGGTCGCCGAGCGAGCCGTGACCCTCGGCGCGCGCGCCTACGGGACCTCTCGTCACGTCGCCAAGACCTCGAAGCTACCCGAGTACCCGCAGGAGACGACCCGCGATCTCGAGCACGTCAAGCTCCTGGCCGAGCGCTTCGACACGTTCTTGGTCGGGGTGCGAGAGTCGCGCTCGATCGGCGAGAAGCTCGGTGACACCGACACCGTCGATCTGCTGACGGGGATCGTCACGCAGTTCGAAAAACACGCCTGGTTCCTTCGCGCCTCGCTCGATAGCTGAGCCGCAAGTTCGCTCTCCGTGCGCCGCCCGCGCTGCGGGCGGGCGCTCGGGAAGTGCGAGAGGTTACGGGGTTGCGGCTGGCGGCTCGCCTACCGCGCGTCCTCGGCCGAGCGCCACCGGCTGGAAGCTCAGGCTCTCTTGCGTGCCGGGGTCGGATTTGCAGGTCGCCGGGATCTTTCCGTCAGCGCCAGCGCGTGGCTTCGATGTGGTGAAGCGCTCGAGGCGCGTGCGAAAGAGCAGCTCGAAGTCGACGGTCTGCTCGACCACGCAGCCATCCGCGCTGGCCACTTGATCGCCGGGCCCCACCCAGAGGATGCGCGGCGGCTGGTGAGCGACCAGCTGCAGCAGCATGCCGACCTCGCTGGAGTCGGGTTTGCCGCCACCCGGCCCGCCGACCACACCCAGGCGGACCAGCGAGCTGTCGTCGCGAGTCTTGCGAATCTTGACCGAGATCTCCTTGTTGTCGGCAATGAGCTTCTCGATGGCCTCCGTCGGCAGTGGCGCGATCTCGAACAGCATCATGCGAGAGCTCGGCGATCCGGAGAAGAGACCAAGACGTGGGTTCTTACCGGTCTTCTCGTCGTAGCTGAGCGCCGTGGCGAGCCAGAAGCGCCCGGGCGCGAACACAGTGCAGTCGACCCGCAGGGTCTTCGCCGCGTTCTTGCCGCCCGGCTTGCTGGCCTTGGCCAGCTTGGTCTTCGTCTCGGCCTTGGCCGCCGACTTCTTGTCGCCGGGCGCCGGCTCGGACGGGGGCGGGTCAGCCAGGAAGGGCGCGAAAAAGGTGTCGGGCGAAGGACAGTGGATGGTCGGCAGCGGCGGCTCCGGCGGGACGGCTTTCGCCGCAGGCGCCGGTTGCGCTGCCGGGGGCGGGGGGGGCGCCTCCTTCTTCTTGCAGCCGCCGATACACGCGACACCCGCCGCGACGACCAGAGCCACCCTCCAACCCCGCCGGGCTCGCGCGCGCACAGCCGAAATTCCAAAACCCGAAACAACCCAGGGCTTCATGCCCGCCACGCTAACACGCCCCGAGGTCGAGGGAACTCCGAGGGAGCGCGGGAGGCGAGGGCCCCCGATCGCAGTCGTCGGCGGGAAGAGGAGGATCGGCGGGGGTGAGGGGCCAGGCGGGCAGTTTGGGTGTGCGGGGAGATCACTCCGGACGCGTGGGGACGGTGCTGGGCTCGGGCGTCGGGGTGCCGGCGATCATGGTGGCGAGGCCGGCTTCGTCGATGACCTGGGTGCCCGCCTTTTTGGCGGCGTCGAGCTTGCTCTTGCCCACGTCTGCACCGGCGACGAGGTAGTCGGTCGATTTGCCCACCGAGTTCACGAACTGACCGCCGGCCTCCTCGATGCTCGCCTGGATCTCGCTGCGCGGACGCGACAGCTTGCCGGTCACGCAGATTCGTAGCCCGACGAGAGGGCCCGAGCCGCGCGGCTTGTCTTCCGGCTCGACCGGCGAGACCCCGCGCTCGCGCAGTCGCGCCACCAGGCGGGCGTTGTCGGGTTCGTCGAACCACGCGGCGACGGCGTCACCGATCACCGGTCCGACGCCGTCGATCGCCGCCACCTCGGTCCGGCGCTGGTCCGTCGCCGCGTCCGCCAGCGCGGTCAGCGATCCGAATCGGCGCGCGATGGCCCGCGCGGCGACCGTGCCGACGTGGGGGATGCCAAAGCCGATCAGCAGGCGCGACAACGTGGCTTGTGTGCGTGCGTTGTCCAGCGCCTTGACGAGATTCTCGGCCGACTTCTTCGCCATACGCTCGATGCGAACCGTGTCGGCCGGCGCCTTCTTGCTGGGGGCAAGCGTCTCGACCGTGAGGTCGAAGAGGGATGCCGCGTCCTCGATGATCCCCTTGCGGCAGAGCTCTTGCGCCAACACCTCGCCGATGCCTTCGATGTTCATCGCGCCCCGGTGCGCGAAGAACTGAATCGCGCGCCACTTCTGTTCGGGACAGGAACGGTTCTCGCAGCGAAGCGCGACCTCGCCTGGGCGCCGCACCAGCGCGCTGGCACAGACAGGGCACACCGTCGGCACCTCCGGCGTCACCTCCTGGCCGGTCCGCTGCGCGGTCAGAACCTCCATCACCTGCGGGATGATCTCGCCCGCCTTCTCGATGATCACGCGATCGCCGATCTTGAGGTCGAGCCGCGCCACTTCGTCCCAGTTGTGTAGCGACGCCCGTTTGACCGTCGTGCCCGAGACCTCGACCGGATCCAAGATCGCCACCGGCGTCACCGCGCCGGTTCGCCCCACGTTGATCTCGATGCCCCTCACAACGGTCTCGGCGCGCTCGGCCGGAAACTTGTAGGCGATCGCCCAGCGGGGGAACTTTGCCGTCGCGCCCAGCAGGCGCCGCTGCGCGAAGCTGTCGACTTTGATCACCAACCCGTCGACCTCGTACGGCAGCTGCCGCTTGCGCTCGGCCCACGACGCCACCATCGCCGCCAGCGCTTCGCGGCCGCTCACGACCTCGACCTCGCGTGCGGTGGGAAAGCCCAGTTTGCGCAGCCGTCCCAGCGCATCGGCGTGGGTGGCCGCGTGCCTCTCGCCGCCGACGATTTCGTACAGCAGCACCTTGATCGGCCGTCGCGCACACTCGCGGGCGTCGAGCAACTTGAGCGAGCCGCCGGTCGCATTGCGCGGATTCTTCCAGACCTCCTCGCCCGCGGTCTCGCGCTCGGTGTTCATGGCGACGAAGTCGGCCTTGTCCATGTAGGCCTCGCCGCGCACCACGACGTCGACCGCCTCGCCCAGCACCAACGGCAAGGATCGCAGCGTGCGCAGGTTGCTGGTGATGTCTTCGCCGATGCGACCATCGCCGCGGGTCGCCCCCAGCACGAAGCGGCCCTTGTCGTAGGTAAGCTCGACACTGATGCCGTCGATCTTGGGCTCCACGACGAACGCCGGCGTCTCGTCGCCCAACCCTCTGTCGACCCGGTCGACGAACGCCCCGAGCTCGTCGGGGCTGTACGTGTTGTCGAGCGAGAGCATCGGCACGTCTCGCACGACCTTCTTGAATTCCGACAGCGGCAACGGCGCCACCCGCTGCGTCGGGGATTCCGCCACCCGCCATGCTGGATGTGCCTCTTCCAGATCGCGCAGTTGGCGCAGCCGCCGGTCGTATTCCGCGTCGGTGATGGTCGGCGCGTTGTCGACGTAGTAGCGACGATCGTGCTCGATCAGATCGGCGACCAGACGCTGGTAGCTCTCCTGCGAAGCCTCGTCGGCTGTCTCTCGATTCATCGCGACTCTCGATTCATGGCGACACCGGGGTGACTTCGGGTGGTTTGTAGCCGACCACGCGGCCCGCGATCACCGAGACTGCGAAGGGGCGGCGGGCGTAGTCCGTGTCGATGGCGTCTTTGACTCGCACGAAGATATCGAGCACGTCGCCCCCCATCGCGGCGATCGCGCGCCAGACCGGCAGCGGACCCGTCTCGATGAGCGGCGCATAGAAGAACTCGCGGCCGCTGCGAAACAGAAGCTCCCAGCGCGTGGTCTCGAGCTCGACGTCGACGAGGCCGGCCCGCTCGCACGCGGCAACCAGGGCTGGCCCATCGGGCATGCTGGCGCGGTAGTCGGCCAGCGCCGTCTCGCCCTCGACCAGTTTGAGATCGCCTGGCCGCCGCAGTACCTCGGCGAAGAGATCGAGCAGCTCGCCCCAGGTCCCACCAAGTGGCATGGCCACCACGACACGTCCCCCCGGCACGGTCACCCGCACGAGATCGGCGATCGTCGCCGGGATGTCCGCCACGGTCTCCAGCGCCGGTCCCCCCAGCACGAGATCGAAAGTCTCCTCGGCGAACGGCAGCCGCTCGGTCGGATCATGCGGACGAAAGAAGATCGGCAGCTGGCGGTCGGATCCGACCCGCGCGCGCGCCCGTTCCAGCATCGCCGGGGCCGCATCGACCGCGACCACGCGACCGTCGCCCCGGTGCCGCGCGACGATCTCCGCTGTCACGGCGCCCGCGCCGCAGCCGACCTCGAGCACCGCCCCGCCAATCGACGCCTCGAGCGCTGCCAGTTGCAAGTTCGCGAACCGCTCGCCCCACAGCGGGTGAATCTCCTCGTCGTAGGCGCGCGCCTGCCGCTCTTCCAGCGGCCGCGGCGCCCGTCGCAGCGCCTCGCGCAGACGAGTCGGGTCCCGCGTCATCGCCCCGGCACACCCTGCGTGTTCACGTAAAGGGAGTAGACCGACTGACACGCGGCCATGAAGAGGCGATTGCGCTGAACGCCCCCGAAGGTGAGGTTCGCACAGCGTTCGGGCAGCTCGATGCGACCAATCAGCTTGCCCGCCGGGTTGAAGATCATCACCCCGTCGAGCTCCTCTTTGCCCATGCCCCAGCCGCACCAGAGGTTGCCATCGACGTCGACGCGGAAGCCGTCGACCGTGCCCTCGCCGCAGTCGATGAACTTCTTGCGCCCAGAGAGCTTGCCGCCGCCGCCCACGTCGAACACGTTCACCACCCGCGGCGTGACGCCCGATTCACTGACGTAAAGCTTGCTCTCGTCGGGCGAAAAACAGAGGCCGTTGGGCCGGTTCAGATCTCCGGCCATGACCGCCAGCTTGCCGGTGCGCGGATCGATTCGGTAGAGGTTCGTCGGCAGCTCGGGCTTGGCCGCGTTCCCCTCGTAGTGGTGCAAGATCCCGAACGGCGGATCCGTGAACCAGATCGACCCGTCGGACTTGCAGACGATGTCGTTGGGCGAGTTGAGTGGCTTGCCCTCGTACTGACTGGCCAGCACCGAGACCGTGCCGTCGTATTCCGTGCGGGTCACCCGGCGTGTGAGGTGCTCGCAGGTGAGCAGGCGCCCTTGCCTGTCGCGCGCATTGCCGTTGGCGTTGTTCGACGGCCGGCGGAACTCGCTGACGGCACCGGTCGACTCGTCCCACTTCATGATCCGGTTGTTGGGGATGTCGCTCCAGAGCAGGGCGCGCATGTCGCCGATCCAGACGGGGCCCTCGCACCAGCGCAGGCCGGTGGCGATCCTCTCGACCGCGGCGTTGGCGATGCGGTACTTGGCGAAGCTCGGATCGAGGATCTTGATCGCTGGATCCGGGTAGCGAGTGGCGGGGAAGGCGTGGGCCGGCGACGCGGCCGGGGTCAAAGCGGCGGCCGCCGCCGAACCTGCGGCCGAAAAGAGGAATTCGCGTCGTGTGGCCATTTTTCGCGGCAGCGTAGCACGCCGGTCGAGCCCGGCTCATGGGGCGAGTCGCGCCCTTCCAGATGCCCAGCAACCGCCGGGGCACGGTAACGCTTGTGGGCATTTCGCAGGGCGCGTACGATCGCCAGGTCATGCGTGTCGGTGGCAACGACCTTCCGGCTTCTGGGCCCCGACGCAGGCCCGGTCGGCCCACCTTCCCCTGCGGTGGCCTTGCGCCATTCTGGGCGACATCGGTCCTCCTCGCTTCTGCGATCCTGTCGCCCCAGCTGGCCCTGGCCGCGCCCGAAGAGAGCGTGCCGCTGTCCGCCGAGGGGCAGGCCCCAGCAGCGCCCCCACCGGCCACCCGGGTCACCTGCCTCGACGATCTCTCGCCTGAAGGAGCGCAGCGCAAAGGGGTGCAGAAGCGCGACTTCCTCAAGAAGAATCGCTTCGAGATGAGCGCGCTGGCGGGCCTCTACGCGGCCGATGCCCTCTCGTCGACTTACGCCGTCGGGGGCAGCTTCGCCTTCTTCTTCGCCGAGGATCTCGGCGTCGAGCTCTTCGCCTCGCACTCCCCGGTGAAGTTCCGGCTCGAGGAGCCCTTCGTTGGCTTCGGCGAGCCTCGTCGCTTCACCGCCGGGTCGGCTTTCTCGCTCCTGGGCGCGCTCACCTTCTCACCCATTCACGCCAAGTTCCGCGTCACCGACGCCACCATCGTTCATGGCGACATCTTCCTGTCCGCCGGCGCGGGCCGAGTCCTGCACGATACCGTACAAGGGGTCGCCTACCAGGCCGGCCTCGGCCTTCGCCTCTACCTCTTTTCGCGCCTCGCGTTCCGGATCGAGCTGCGCGATTTCGTGCTGGCGCAAGAGGTCCTCGGCGTAGGGCGCGTCACCCACAACTTCGTGCTCCTGGGAGGTTTCGGCTTTTGGCTCGGCTGAAAACGCTCGCGACCTTCGCGGCCGCCACACTGGCCATCTCCGCTGGCCCCACCGCGCAGGCCGCCGCGCCCGAGGAGACAGCGGTTTGCCTCGACGAGGACGTGCGCGCCGATCTCGACGCCAAACGCCGCCGCCGCTCGGTCAAGGAGCGCCTCGTGCAGAAGACCAATCGCCACGAGCTCGTGCTGAGAGGCGGCCAGTTCGTCTCCGACATGTTCGACGCCACTTGGGTGGTGGGTGGCGCCTACGCTTATCACCTCACCGAAGACGTCGCGGTCGAGGCCAGCGCCGCTTACACCCGCATGACCACGGCGGTGGGCCCA
>JANNNO010000407.1:0-9231 GCA_031398585.1 Myxococcales bacterium
GGCGGATACCCCGACGGTGTAGCCGAGGGTACGCACGCCGAGTCGGCCCAGCTGCGACAGCTCGAGACCGCCGATGCCGACCACGAGGGCAGAGAGAATCAGCGGCACGACCAACATGAAGAGCAGGCGAAGGAAGATCTGGCCGATGGGCGTCGCGATGTTGGTCGCCACCCAATTCACCCAGGCGGCGCCAGGAAAGAAGAGGTGCGCCGCGAGGCCGAGCGACAGCCCCACGATCATGCCGATGAGCATGCGCCGCGGGCTCACTGGCAGACTCCTCGGTTAGTGGGCGGCGGGACGAAAGAGGTAGCGGAGTGGCTCGGAAAGGAACGATGCACAGCCACGCCGGTGCGTGGACGCGGGTCTCGTAAGGACGCGCGCGTGAGGGACGCGCACGCATGGGCGGAAGGAACCCTCTCGGTTGTCAGCGACATGGGTGCTTCGTGCCGGCCGAAGCGCGCGCGGAGGCGGCGGCTTCGCGGGATCGGCGGAGATGGAGTGCCGGCCCCCCGAGGCTAAGGCATGCCGCCCCGCCCGCCAAGCCCGTTGGCGCGCGGATCGGTGGCGGGGGGGAGGACCGGCGATCACGGGGGCGCGCAGACCCCTCACCCGCCGGCCTGCGGCCGTCGGCCTCTCCCCGCAAGCGGCCGCAAGCGGGGCGAGGCGAAGAGCGGATCGCGAGCTTGGGGGGCGCAGACCCCTCACCCGCCGGGCGGCGGGCGTCGGTCGGGTGCGTTAGTTCGTCGTGACATCGGGTGACTTGGGGGTGGGGGGCGGTGCTAGTCTGAGGGGTATGCCCCGTTGTTGGTCGTCGCTTGCCTGGCTGATCGTTGCTATGACAACGATTGGCTGCGAGCGGAATGTCGAGGGGCTTTCGCCCCTCCCGGTGGACCGGCCGGGGACCGGCGGGAGCGAGTCGGGGGGGTCCGGCGGAAGGGCCTCCGGCGGGTCGGGTGGCAGAGCGACAGGTGGCTCGGGCGGTGCCAGCGAGGCGTCGGGCGGCAGCGGGGGCATGGTCATGGACGTGGCGGCGGAGCCCGCGCCACCTGCCGAAGTTGCGCCTCCGGTCGACATGACCGCGCCCCCTGTCGACACCCGCCCGCCCGATCGCTGGATCCCGATGCCCGGCGTGACCTGGGACTATCAGCTGACCGCCCCCATCAACCCCGCCGTCGAAGTGGCCGTCTACGACGTGCCCATGTTCGCCACGGATGCCGCCACCATCGGCATGCTCAAGGGCCGCGGGCGCAAGGTGATCTGCCACGTCGACTTCGGCACCTTCGAAGATTCCGTACCCGATTCCGATCGCTTCCCCCGTGAGGTCCTCGGCAGCGCATTTCGCGGCGATCCCGATCGCCGCTGGCTCGACATTCGCGCGGCGGCCGTTCTGTCGGTGATGCGCGGGCGATTGGACACGGCCATGCGCAAGGGCTGCGACGCCGTCGAGGCCGCCAACCTCGACGCCTGGGATACCCGCAGCCACGAGCAAACCGGCTTTGCCATCAACAACATCGACCAGCTGGTCTACAACCGCACCATCGCCAGGGAAGCGCAGCTGCGCGGCCTCGGCGTCGGCCTCAAAGGCAACCTTCGCCAGGTCGACGACCTGGTCGGCACCTTCGACTTCTTCGTCAGCGAGCGCTGCTACGAACGCAAGGACTGCGCTCTTCTCGACAGCTTCCTGCGCGCGGGCAAAGCCGTCTTCGACGTCGAGTACACCATCGCGTTGCCGACGATCTGCGCGATGGCCAAGCTGCAGAAGATCAGCGTGATCAAGAAGACCGTCGAGCTTGGCGGGACTTTCCGCGAAGGCTGCCCGCCCTAGCGGCAGCTAGCCTGCGACAAGGGCGCTATCCCGTCGCGTCGGTATCCATCCAGATCGCGTGGCGCAGGCGCCATTGTCCGTCGACCTTGTGCCACAGGTGCGGTGATCGAGCGGCGTCGGCGAGCTCGTGAAAACGCTCCTCGCGCATGCCGATGTACTCCATCACCTCGCCAAAGTAGCGATCGGGAAACTCGCCGTCGAAGCGTTTGACCAGCGCCACACCCTCCTCGCGCGTGAGGTGGCGGTTGCGGATCTCCTGAGCGGCGTCGTAGCTGGCGCGGCCGATCCCGAACTTGATGAACGTCGTGTAGTAGTGGAGATCGTCGATCTTGTCGTCGATGCTGTTGTACTTGCTGTACGTGCCCTGTGTGCGGAACGGCCGCGCCTCGAACCCGGTGTGTTCGACCGCGTAGTAGTAGACCTCTTGCGGAACCCACTTGAGGTAGTAGCCGAGGTAGTGCACCTCGATCCCCGAGCGTTCGAGATCCCGGTGATCCGCCGGCAGGTACGACATCAGGTCCGCCAGATCGACCCCATGACGATCCTGCAGCTCGCGCACCGACACCCCGCCGAGGTGAATCTCGTCGAGGTGTTTCATCGTGTAGAACGACTTGTCCCGCAGCGAGCTCGCGTTGTCGGCCAGCGGGTTGCCGTACTCGGCCTCGTTCTCGCCGTAAAAGATCAGCGGGATGCCCATGCGCGCCGCGATCTTCGGGCCGAAATTCTTCTGCCCGAGGATGAACGTCTGGAACGGGTGAAAGAGGTTCTCGATCGACAGCCGCGTGAGCAACTTCATGACCCGACCGTTCTGATTGAACGAGAGGTTGTCGAAGCCACCCACCGAGAGCCAGTTGCGAAAGTTGCGTAGTCCGTAGTCGGTATAGAGCAGCGGTGGCCACGTCACCGTCAGCGGGTGCATGCCGTACTTGTACTTGAGCACGTGCGCCTGATAGGCGCTGTCCTTGCCTCCGCTGCCTGGCACCACGCAGTCGTAGTTGCCGTCGTTGCGTCGATGCTTGTCGCACAGCCGTGCCAGCTCTTGCTCGCGCGCCTGCCAGTCGATGCCGAGCTTGCGCTCGTTGTGGCGGCAGGCATCGCAGATCCCCTCGGCATCGATGTGCAAGGTGGTCTTGCGGCTATCGCTGGTGTGCTGGAACTCGATTGTCGACGCCGGCCGCTGGTTCGACATCACACACCGGCGGCAGAACTTCACCTCGGCCGGCAGGCCGTATTTCGTCTCGAGAGTCGTTGCGCCCATCTGAAAGTCCCGCGACGCCGAGCGACGCAGCTCAGATCTCTTCGGCCCATTGCCGGTAAATCCGAAGTCCCTCGTGTGCACTCTTCTCAGGGTGAAACTGGACGGCGAAGAGGTTGCCCCGCCGGATGCCTGCGCAGTACTCCTGATCGCCGTAGCGACTGACGCAAAGAACGTCTTCCGCGCGTTCGGGAACCACGAAAAACGAGTGCACGAAATAGACGAATTCACCCTCGGCGAGCCCAGCCAGCGGACTTCCCTGCCACGCGGTGGGGCGTCCCGCCGGCGAGTGAATCTGATTCCATCCGATCTGCGGCACCCGCACCCGATCGCCCCCGGGGCTCGTCCCGGCAAAACGGATCACACGCCCCGGGACGATACCGAGCCCCGGATGCGGCCCGAACTCCTCGCTCTCGGCAAACAGCAGCTGCAGGCCGAGGCAGACGCCGAGGAACGGCCGCCCCGACGTGATGAAGCGCCCGATCGCGTCGCCGAGCTGCAGGCGTTGCAAATGCGACATGGCCTCGCCGAAGGCCCCAACGCCCGGAAGAATCGCCGCGTCCGCATGGGCAAGCGCCGCGGGATCCGAGGTGATCAACGGATCTAGCCCCACCGACTGGCAAGCGTGGCGGACGGAAAAGAGGTTGCCCGCTTCGTAGTCGATGATGACGACCCGAGGCGCCGACTTCGTCATGACGGGCTCCGCGCCGGACGACAGGGCACCCCATGCTGCAGCAGATGCGCCTTGAGCGCGGGCAGTCCCAGCGGCGTCACCTTGGAAAAGCCGCGCCCGCTCTGCAAGAACTCGAAGTTGCCCTCGCCAACGATCTGGGGAGCGGGCGTCCCGACCGGGGCCGGGGTTCCCGCCTCGCGATCGCCCCTCATGCCGGGCCGCCTGATGGCGTCGTAGTGGATCATCGACGCCACCGCAACGGCGCTGGCCCCCGCATGGATGGCGCTCACCACATGAGCGGGCTGGCCCGCGCCTCCGTGAGCGATCACCGGCACCGAAACCGAAGCCGCCACCGCGCGCACGATCTCGAGATCGAAGCCTGCGCCGGTCCCGTCCCTGTCCACCGAGGTGAGCACGATCTCACCTGCCCCCAGCTCCTCGGCGCGTTTGGCCCAGGTGATCGCTTCGACACCGGTGTGCTCGCGACCGTTGTCGGTGTACGCCAGGTACCGGCCGTCGGTCTGCCGGATCACCTCGATGGTGACCACGATGGTCGACGATCCGAAGATGCGCGCGGCCTCGCCGATGATCTCCGGGCGCGCGATGGCCGCGGTGTTGAGCGACACCTTGTCGGCTCCCGCGCGCAAGGCCATGTTGATGTCGGCCACCGTGCGGATGCCCCCGCCTACCGTGAGCGGGATGTGAATCTGACTGGCCGTGCGCGAGATGATCTCGGCCAGGCTGTTGCGGTTGTAGAGGCTCGCGACGACGTCCGCGTAGATCAGCTCGTCGGCGCCGGTCTCGTAGTAATGGCGCGCGAAATTCTCGGGCGGGCCCAGCGCGCGCAGGCCTTCGAGGCGGATCCCTTTGACGAGGTTGGGCCCCTTGATGTCGAGGCGCGCGATGATCCGATGGTTCATGAAGGCCAAGGCACGAGACGCGAGCCGAAAACAACGAGACGCGGTCGTGCACCCGCATCGGCGCACGCCGCGTCTCATTGTGAATCAGAGCGACGAAGGTCACAAATCCCGGAGTGCCACGCCGGGGACCGAAGCGCGCTGATGTGTGTCTATGTCAGGCCATCACGCTCATGGTCGAGCCCGCCGGTGGCTGCCGTTTGTAAGGCGCGCCCCCCGCCGAATCGATCAGCCGGATCTGCGCCTGACCCAGCTCTTTTTCCTGGTCCTGCTGCTTCTTGACCATGGTGACCGCGTACGCGTCCGCCATGTTGGCGCCCGAGATGTTCATGAGGTCTCCTTGAGCCCACCGGGGCTCAGATATTCTATCGGCTCAGCAATGTAATTCTTAATACGTTTTATCTGCTCGGGAAGGCCTCGGAAGCCATTGGCTTTTCGCCCTGGCCAAGGTGCGTTCGGCCCGTGATGGGCACGAAGCGTTCGCCCCTTCGCCGATCGCCTGCTTCGTTGTTGTGACAACTCACCCAAGCTATCCTCGGGACTTCGCGCACCGTCGCGAACTTGGCCTATCTGCGAGGGGGTCCGATGCGGGTTTCGACAGGTCTCCTGGCCGCTGCGCTGGGGTTGGCAGCGTGCAACAAGTCGGAGCCGCCAGCGACGGCGAGCATCCCACCATTGATGGAAGGCTGGGGCGAGGCGACCCCACTCGGTGGCCGAGGTGTGCTGACGTACGACCTCACGGTTGCACCGGCAGACCTGGCGCGGCTGACCGCAACCGCCCTGCAAGAGATCTGGATCCCGGCGGAGCTCACGGTGTCGGGCCGCCCGGTCGGCCCGGTAGGGCTGCGGTTCAAGGGCTCCGACGGGACGCTGGCCGTCTGCTTCGAGAACGGCAAGCAGATCTGTGCCAAGGCCTCCTTCAAGATCAAGTTCGACTACGTCGACCCGAGCAAACGCTTCGAAGGGTTCACGCGGCTCAACTTCCACTCGATGCTCGGTGACGCCTCGCAACTGCGTGAGCGCCTGGCGACCGAGATGTGGAGGCGCATGAACGTCATCGGGCCTCGCGCCGCTCATGCTTACCTCACGCTGAACGGGGAGGTTCGCGGCCTCTTCAGCACCGTCGAGGATCTCGACGACGCCTTTACCAAGGATCGCTGGCGCGAACAGGGCAGCGGCAATCTCTACGAAGAGGTCTGGCCCAACGAGGTCGACGTCGAGCACTACAACACGGGGCTCAAGACCAACCGGGCGATGCCCAACCACCAGCGCATCACGGCCTTTGCCGAGGCCCTCTTCAAGGCCAAGCAGCCCGCCGAGCTGACCAGCGCGGTCAGCGAATTCCTCGATGTCGATCAAGTCATGCGTTACATGGCCGTCGATCAGGCGATCAACAACTACGACGGCGTGACAGCGTTCTACTGCAACCGCATGGGGCAGGAGTGCACCAACCACAACTTCCTGCTGTATCAGCACCCCAACAACAAGTTCCTGCTCGTCCCGTGGGACCTCAGCCAGAGCTTCTTCTTGCGAACCATCTTTGCGGCCGTGCCGCGCTGGGAGACCAAACCGGTCGACTGCGGGCAGCGCTATCTGGTCGAGGGCGAAACGCCGGTGGCAGCGCCCGGCTGTGATCTGGTCTTCCAGGGGCTGCAAAACACCGGGCGTGCCAGCTACGAACGTGCACTGGACCAGACGCTGGCGGTCTGGGACGTTGCCGCCCTTCACCGTCTCATCGATGACTGGTCGACCGAGATTCTGCCGGCGGTCGCCCGCGATCCGAACGGTCCCGGCATCTTCGCGTGGCGGTCGGCCGTCGAGTCGCTGAAGATCTCGGTCGGCTATTTGAGGGAACGGATCGAGGCTCTGCGCGCCGGCCGCGACCTCTCTCCGGCGGGCTTGAAGGCACCCGGCGTGACGACCTTCGACGACATGGCGGGCCTCGATTTTCTGCTGGGAGCCACGGCGGACCACAACTCGGCATCGGGCTCGGTGCTGGATCTTGGCACCACCGGCGCCCTGGTCGGAGCCAAGGACGTACTGCTCAAGTTCGAGTTCTCGAACGAGACCCGCGGTGAGGTCGCCGAGGCCGGCGCCTGGTTGAGCCTGCGGCTGCCGATGCACGGCGGTGCGGTGTCGCTCGAGGGGGCGCAGAGCATCCGGGTCAAGATGGCCGCTGACAACATTCGCAACGTCCGCATCGAGCTCGATGGCCCCGGCTATGGCCAGGGCGAGGACGTCGGCCGTTATGGTTGGGACGTGACCGTGGCGCGCACCGCGCGCGAGTTTTCGCTGCCGCTCGATCAGCTCAAGATTCCGCCTGACAGCGAGGATCCCCCCGTGTCGGCCACCGATCTGCGAAAGCGGATCACCGGAATCATCATCACGCCGCAGTCGCGCGACAAGAACGACAAAGGCCTTTTGCCCCGCGGCGCCAGCGAGGCCGGCTTTCTCCGGCTCGACGATTTCGTGATCGAGTAGCGGCTCAGAACTTCCAGAAGCAGATTCGCTGCTGACCCGCGCTCGTGTCCGAAGCATAGGGCGAAAAGCCGCGCGCCCGATTGGCGGCGTACACCTTCTTCGCCTTGGCGACGTTGCGACAGTTGCCCACGTAATCTTCCACGCCGATCCAGAAGGGGCGATCGCCGACCTTCATCTTCATGGCCTTCCACGCCTCGAGCTGTGAGAGTGCCTCGTCGTCCAGCGAAGGCGCGAAGACAGATTCGTGCGCAATGCCATCGAGGAGCGCCGGGAAGGGCCCCGATTCGGTCTGACCGAGCCGGGTGACGTCGCTGGTGGCGTTTTGCATGACGATCAGGTGATCGGGGAATGCGTGGCGCAAACGCGCCACGAGCTCGAGCCCGCCCTGGCGACAGCGCGCACCGCACGGACCGTTGCCGGTCTCCTCGCCGTGTTCGACGATCTCCATGTTGTCGAGATAAAAGCCGTCGACACCGGTCCGCGCCAGGCGATCCGCAACGTGATCGACGATCAACCTTTGATAGTCGGGGTGGGAAAGGTCCATCCACGTCTCATCGGCGTAACCGGCATAGCGACCGCGCTGTGCCCGGACGTTGGCCTTGCACGAGACGAAGCCCGGCGGGACGACCTTGTGATACTCGCGGAAGGATTCACACGCGCCCACGTTCATGTAGCTGATCACGCGGTTGCGGCCCTTGGCCTTCAAGATCGCGATCTGAGCCGGCGAGAACGCCGCGACGCCGGGATCGGCATCGATGTTGATGATCCGAAATGTGTTGGCCACTCGCTCGAGCGGCATCACCGCACGCGCCGGTCCGTAGAACGACACCCAGGGTCCCGCCTCGGGAAAGCCGCGGCCGGGTCCCTTCGGTCGCGAGCGATCGGATGCGCCACCGGATGGCCGTGTCGGTGTCGCTGTCGGCTTGACCTCCGCCCACGAGACGGCTGGGGCTCCCACCATGAGACCGAGCGCCGCCATCAACCATTTTTTCACAGGCGAGCCCGGCATACGCCTCAAGCCTGCTGCATGAACGTGTCTTCTTCCAGACCTTCGAGCCGGCGCGAAATGAACGACAGACCGATGACGCTGGTGAGTGCGGTCGCGAGAGCAAAACCGTATCCGTAGAACGCCGGGCCGAGCCGCTGCGTGATCACCGTGAGCACCAAGTTGAGCGTCGCGAACAGAACGCTCATGCCAAGCACCAGGCCGCGTTGATCGAGATAAAAGAGCACGTTGAACACCGCCAGCATGAGCACCTGCGTGCCGACGCCCGCCAGGTCGATGAAGAACAGCTGCTGGTACAGCGGCGAGATCCCGATGAACTCGAGAAAACGCGGGCCGATGAGGAAGAGCACGAGCAGGGTCACACCCTGGACCTTGAAGATGTCGGCCATGCCCTGTCGTGCGGCCCCGGAAAGCGTGCCTTTGAGCCGCTGGATGTTGACCAGCGAGTCGCCGTTGCGGACGGCGCCATAGAACGCGTCGTAGGCCTCGGCGAAGTCGGTCTCAACGCGCACGAGGAAGACGGCCATGCCGGGCACGATGGAGAGGTAGGCCAGGAAGATCGGAATGTCGTAGATGATGGAAGCGCGCAGTGGCCCCACGACGGGATCTGAGACCAGCGGATTGGCCCAGAAGCAGAACTTATCGATCCAGACGCCCAGGTTGTAGAAAAAGCCGGTCAACGCCAGGCTGAGGAAGCTCTTGCGACCGAGGAAGGCGAACGACACAAGCGTCGGCCCCGGGGGATAACGGCGCACCACCGCCAGCATCAAGAGGATGAGCAGCACCGCCTGCCCCGCCACGAAGCCCCCGAGCAGGCCCGAGAGGCCGCGACCGACCAGGAGGATCGCGCCGCCGACCGACGTGCCGTAGCCGATGAAGAAGGCCGCGAGCACGCTGCGATAGGCCTTGAGCCCCGAGAGCAGCACCACGACCACCCACAAGTTGCAAAGGGTGACGAAGCCCGCAACCGTGAACGCGCGATAGGCAAACGGCGTCCCACCGAAGCTGGTGGCAACGACGTACACCGCGAAGCCGCCCGAGAGCGCCGAGGTCAAGGCCAGCGCCCCCATCAGA
>JANNNO010000494.1:0-11570 GCA_031398585.1 Myxococcales bacterium
ACGCCTTGCGCGACTTGCCGCTTCCCTCGAAACGCGCCACCAGGTCAGACCAGAACCGCCGTCTTTCCTCTCGCTGCCTCATGCATGCAAAATGCTCCGGGTGCGTGCAGGTCGAAAGACGTCCTCGGTCGGACGGTTACGTTGCCAGCTGCAGTCGGACAGGTCAGGCGCGCGGGGCTCACCCCGGTCAGTTGCACGGCCTGGCAACCAACGCTCAAGAGTGTTTTTGGGCTGAGCGGAGCGAGGCGCGGCACCTATAGAGACTCCTGGCGGGATGGCCGGAGCTGATGGGAAGAGCGCCATGCAAACCGGGCCCGATGTCGCGCGAGAAAAAACGAGATTCAGCGCCGTGGTGCTTTGTTTGGCCGTGGCGATGGCCGGGGGATGTACCGGCAGCGTGGTCGACCCCGGGGCGCGGCCGGGCGCGACCGACCGGCCCAGCGATTCACCGGGCGGCCCTCAGACCGGGGCTGGACCCGGGCCGGGGGCGGCGCCCTCGGTTCCCAGCGCGCCTCCCGGGCAGCAGCCGTTGGCGCCTCCCCAGGTGACAGCGGCCGTGGCGCCCTTACGGCGGTTGACCCGCACGCAGTACCGGAACACGGTTCGCGACTTGGTGGGATCGGCCGACGCCGTGAACGTCGGTGCCTTGCCTGGCGACGACGCCATCAACGATCGCTTCACCAGCAACACCGCCAGTCCCGTGCAAGCGATCGACATCGGAAAGTACGGCGACGCCGCGGACGCCATCGCGACCAAAGCGGCCACCAACCTCGGGGCGCTCCTGCCCTGCGATCCGAAGGTTACGGGCGATGTGGCCTGCGCCAAGCAGTTCATCGAGCGCTTCGGGCGGCGCGCGTATCGGCGACCGCTCACCGCGGACGAGCGCCAGGTGCTCGAGGCGCTTTACGCCAGCGGTGGCGATTTTGCCACCGGCGTCCGTCTGGTCATACAGGGGCTCTTGCAGTCGCCCAAGTTCCTCTACGTGCCCGAGCCGGTGCCGGCGAACGCGGGTGGACGCGTGGTGGGCGTCGACGGCTGGGCGTTGGCGTCGCGGCTGTCGTATTTCTTCCTGGCCACGATGCCCGACGACGACCTGTTCGAAGCCGCCGACAAGGGCGCGCTGGCCAGCGTCGGACAGATAGAAGCGCAGGCGGCCCGGTTGATGAGCCATCCTCAGTTTCGCGCCACCTTGTCGACGTTTCATCAGGAGTGGCTGCAGTTGGGGACCCTGGCCGGGATCGAAAAGGACGCGGTCATGTTTCCCGGCTGGACCCCCGGGCTGCGGGGCGCGATGGCCGAGGAGTCGCGACGCTTCGTCGAGGATGTGTTCACCGCGGGCGATCGCAGCTTGGAGACGTTGCTCTCGGCAACGTACACCTTCGCCGATGCGGCGCTGGCCAGCCACTACGGGGCCAAGGGGGCGGCTGACTGGGCCAAGGTCGAGCTGCCGCCTGGGCAGCGCGCGGGTTTGCTGACCCAGGCTGGTCTCATGTCGACGTTGGCTCACGACAACCGCACATCGTTCATCCTGCGCGGCAAGATGATCCGCGAGGCGCTGTTTTGCAGCGAGCCTCTGGTGGCGCCGGCCGACGTCCCGGGCGAGCCGAAGCTGGATCCCAACGCCAGCGCGAAGGAGCGATCGGAGGCGCACCGCAAGGATCCAGCCTGCGCCACCTGCCACGAGCTGTTTGACCCGATCGGCTTTTCCTTCGAGATCTACGACGCCACCGGACGCTACCGGACCAGCGACGCCGCGGGGGCCATCGACGCCAAGGTGACGCTCACGCAGACGCAAGGGCTCAATGGCAAGGTCGCCTTGAACGCGGTCGAGCTGGCCGGGTTGCTCGCGCGCGCCGACGAGGTGCGCGACTGCGTGGCGCGACAGTGGCTGCGCTACGGACTGGGACGCGACGACGCCAAAGAGGACGAGCCCTCGCTGGCCGCCGCGGTGGCGGCGTTCAAGAGCGGCGGGGCAAAGTTGCCCTCGCTGCTGGTCGCCATTGCACGTTCGGACGCGTTTCGGTTTCAGAAGGTGGGCGAATGAAACTTCTCAAGTCGAGCCTGATCAACCCGCGTGCGACTTCGCGGCGCTCGCTGCTCAAGGCGCTGGGGGTCTCGGCGGCCGCGGCGCCGTTCGTACCGACCCTGGACGGTTGGGCGGCGCCCGGAACCACAGCGCCGCAACGGCTGGTGCTGCTCTTCGCTCCGCACGGCGTGATCCCGTCGAAGTACTGGCCGATCAAGGGACCATCGGGCGCCGAGACCGACTTCAGCTTCCCCGCCGGCGACGACGCGATCTGCAAGCCGCTGTTGCCGCACAAGGCGGACATGATCTTCTTCGATGGCCTGAAGCGCGACACCTTCGGGCCGGGTGACCACGAACGCTTGTTCGTGAGCCTGTACACCGCGGGCCGGGTCGGGCCGGTGCGCAAGTTGTCGACCGGGACCAGCATCGACCAGATCATCGCGACGCGATGGAAGCCGGCGCAGGAAACCAGTTTTCCCTCGCTGCAGTTCGCGGTGCAGAACTGGTTCTGGGCGGGCAGCTTCGCCCGTGAAGGAGCCGCCGATTCCGAGATGATCTACGCCGCGCCCGGCACCAAGATTCCGGCCGAGTGGGATCCGTACAAGATGTACGGCAAGCTGTTCGGCAATCAGGTGGGCATGGCGGGCGCGGGTGAGGACGCCGGCTTCGCCAAGCTGCGGGCACAGCGCAAGAGCCTGCTCGACTTCGTTCAGCACGAGCTGCGCAGCTTGCAGACGCAGGTCGTGGGCAAGAACGATCGCGGCAAGATCGAGTTTCACCTGGACGCGGTTCGTGATGTCGAAAAGACCCTGCAGGCCCCGGCAGCCACCTGCGGTGCGATCGAGGCGCCAGGTGGGATGATCGATCTCAAGCAGAACGACAACCATCCCGTGTTGATCCCGATCATGAACAAGCTCTTGGTGGCGGCGCTGCGCTGCGATCGCACCCGGATCGCGTCGATGCAGTACTCGCGCGCGTTCAGCGAGTTCTTCTTTCGGTGGTTACCAAACTTCAAGGCCGACAAGTTCCACCACGACATCTCGCACATGGCGAACGATCCGCGCATCGCCGTCATCCAGCAGTGGTACCAGGCGCGCTTCTCCGAGCTGCTGCAGATGTGCAAGGACGTCACCGAGTTCGGCGCGCCGATGCTCGACAACATGCTGGTGGTGAACTCCATGGAGATGGAGACCGCTTGGAATCACTCCTGCGCCAATCGCCAGCCCAACTGGATCGCCGGCAAGCTCGGCGGCGTGATTCCGCGCACCGGCCGCCTCATCGACTACAAGGGCGCCAACGACCACAATCAGTTCCTGGTGACGGTCCTGCACGCGTTCGGCCTGACCGACATCAACAAGATCGGCGATCTGGGATCGTTGCCCGGCAAGCTGCCCAACGTCCTGGGGTAGGCCGCCATAGACGATACGGGCCAGGGTGAAACCGGCGGCCCCATCGTCGCCTCTTCGGGGCCCAGCGATCAAGACCAACGCCGGCGCAGCCGCGCCGGAGTCTGCCTTCGCACCACGCCAACGCGCCCGGGCCGCCACCCGCGCGGGTCGCGGGCCGAGTCGAGGAGCAAGACGCCTTGAGAAATCAGCCGCCGGCGGCGAGTGATTCGGCCGCGCGTTGCTCCCGTTTGAGCCGCGCGTCCGTGAGGAACGTGCCGAAGGGGATCAACGACGCCAACAAGAGGATGAAGGCGCGCCGGACGGGCCAGCGCGCCGTCATCCACGCGTGCCCCACCGCGAAGACATAAAGGACGAACAGCACGCCGTGGATCATGCCGACGACGCTCACGGCCTTGGGCAGCCCGGCCAGATATTTGAGCGGCATGGCCACGCCGAGGAGCAGCAGGAACGAGATGCCCTCGACGAAGCCCACGACTTCATGGCGCGCCGGCCGCCTGCGCGCAACCCCAACCCGCATGCCCGGGCGGGAGGACCGGGGGTGTCAGTCGAGGCGACATAGGTGGAGTTGGCCCGATTCGGTGGACATCCACGCTCAGGAGAAATGGGCGTAGAAAGGGACCCGATGTCCAAGGAAGAACCGAGGCGGACTCACCGCGTGCACACGCGGGAGTTCAAGGCCGAGACGGTGGCGCTGGTGCGCTCCGGAGGGAGCACTGCCGCGCAGGTGGCGCGAGAGTTGGGGCTGGCTGACAGCCTGGTGCACTCGTGGCTCCGGCAGGCCGATGTCGACGCCGGCAAGGGCCCCAGCGGGGCGCTGACGACGGCGGAGAAGGAGGAGCTGTCGCACCTGCGTCGCGAGGTGAAAGTCCTCCGCATGGAGCGTGAAATCCTAAAAAGGGCGGCCACCTTCTTCGCCAAGGAGAGCGCATGAAGTTCGCGTTCATCTCCGAGGAGGGTGGCCTTCCCCGTGACCGCCCTCTGCCGCCTCATGGAGGTTTCTCCCAGCGGCTTCTATGCCAGCCACGGGCGCCCGAAGTGCAGCGGCGTCGACCTGCGTCCCGTCGGCACGGGCAAAGCCTCCAGCGTGCTCGACTACGTTCCGGGCTACTTCCGGCGCCGGCAGCACCTACGCGAGACACTGGCGTGCCCGTGCGGTGAACACATCATCACGGCACCCGTTCCAGACCACTCGATCGAAGGCGCGCGCTACGGCGACGCTTCGATTTAGGCACACTTCAGCAGGTGAGGCGCGTCAGGCACTTGCCTGTGGAACGTTCACAGCGCTCGCAGCGCGCGCAGTCTGAGTCTGCCTCGCATCCGCCCGGCTTCGAGTCGCCGGCCCCGGCGCTTGAGCAAAGGCCACAGACGAGCCTGCCGAAGCAGTTGGCGATGTCTCCGCGACAGGCAGCATAATTGAGCGTCTGTGTTCCGAAGTTGCCCCGCCCGTTGATGCACTCGCATGAGAGGACACCAGCCTTGGCGGAGCACTGCTGGCAGGTCGCCTGGTAAGTGCCCGATGGGATCGTGTCCGATTCGTCGCCGCCGCAGGCGAACACCCCGAGCGCCAGCACCGTCAAGCCTACCCGCATTGCACGGCCAATCATTTTCCTCCTCCGCATGTGAACCCACACCCGGTGAAGGAGCAGATGGCGGATCCGCACGTGCCGTAACAGTGTGCCGAGCCTCCACGGCGGATGAAGTCAGGCGCGCGCTCCTCACACTCCTTGTGGCTCTTGCAGCCCGGTCCCTGCATGATGCAGCAAGGACCGGGTGTGCAGGACTGCTTGCAGAAGCCCGAATAGCAGTCGTTGTCGCTCCGACAGGGGGCGTAGTCGGTACCGGGCTCTCTATCTACACATCGATCGGCGATTGTCTCGCTGCCGCTGGCATCGTCAGCGTCACCGCCACAGCTGGCTTGGAGCAAGAACAGGAGGACGATGAACGGTGCCATCTCGCGGGGGTTTTGCATGTGTTTCTCCAGATTCGTAGCAGCTCGAGGATCTGGAACACCTAAAACACGAAGCTCAGTCGCGACTGCAACCCAACGCGTCCGTTATCGTAGACGGGCGCCAGGCTGACATCCAGGCCTGGGGCGTGGCGCGCAAACCACTGCTGAGACTGTCCCCATGAGGAAAGCTCATAGATGACGGCGCTCGTCACCGGAAGAATGAGGGCAGTGATCAGGTACATTTCCGTGATCTGCCGGAACGTGGTGGTCTGGCCGGGTGGGTTTTCGGGGTGTTCCATCAAGAGCGGCGCCACTGCGACGGGGGCAGCGCCAAGGGCGTAGGTGTGCCAAAGACGACCCTTGCCGCCGAAAGCAGTCCCGACACCCCACGCCGCGAGCGGCGTGGCCGCGAACTGGGCGCCGGCTGCCAGGAAAAACTCTTGGGCGCAGTCTTCACCGGGCCCGCAGGTTGAGGAATAGACCAGGTGCGCGGCCGCGGCGCCGACAACCGCACTTGCCAGGATCTCTGCGACCAGGCGTTTGCCGGAAAAACCGGCGCGTTTCATTTTGGTCACTTCAACCGGATCCGGAATGGGCTGCGAGACCGTAACCCCAGGCGGTGGGACTGCATTTCGGTCCTCCGCCATGGCGGTGCCGGGCCAAAACGCCCAGAGAACGAAAGCGCAACACCATGGGCGAGGTGACTGGAGAAACAGGCCACGAGCTCTACGGGAATGCATATCTTGACCCTCCTTTGAATATTGCCAACGGGTGCCGACAAAGCGCCTCAGGCCAGTGGTAGAACTGGTGCATCGTGAACTCGGGGTCGTGCTTGCGCGACAGCCCCTCGTTCGTCACACCACCGGCGGCTAACATCATTGTCGCTGCCTCCACCCTGGAGACGGAGGCGCGGGCAAAACCTGCAAAAATAAATACCCAGCGGGTTCAGCATGATAACGTGCGGCAATGGAACCGACGGATGGCAGCGCAGCCATCCCCACGGAGTTTCTGAGGCGGGCGTTCGAGCGGGGCAAGCTCTCCTGGCCGAACATCTCCCTCACTGCCGAGGCGTTTGCAGCACATCTGGCTAGCAAGGCGGCGGACCTCGATGCGACGGCGCTCGCGGATCTGTATGTCGAGGACCTCTTTCTCGCCTGCGCCGTCCTGAAGAGACTGCCCGCGGCGTTGGCCACTTTCGATGCGAGGATCCTGGCGCGGACGGGTCAGTTCGTCGGACGACTGGACAGCTCAGCAGACTTCGTGGAGGAGGTCGCCCAGCAACTGCGAGTCAAGCTGCTGGTGGGAAGCGAAGGCGGAGAAGGTAGGCTCGGACGGTTCTCCGGGCGGGGTCCGCTAGAGAGCTGGGTCTGCGCGGCCGCCCTGCGGACGGCCCAGGATCTGATTCGTGCGCGCCGGGCTTCCTTCGCGAGTCCTCAAGAGAGTTTCGACGTTCTCGCGGTGAGCGACGATGTGGAGCTCCAGCTGCTGCGCGCGCGATACCACGATGACTTTCGTCAGGCGCTTGGGCGGGCGCTGGGGGCATTGGGGCCGCGCGAGCGCACGATGCTCCGCCTCTATTTTCTTGAGCAGTTGACCGCCGCTCAGATCGCGAAAATGTATGCGGTACACGAGACAACCGCTTTGCGGTGGATCGAGCGCGCACGTGAAGGAGTGGCCGATCAGGTGAGGGAGGATCTCCACGGGCGGTTGCGCTTGCCAGTTCAAGAGCTCGACGAGCTCATGGTCCTACTCAAAAGCCGTTTGGACGTCACCGTGCGCCGTCTCTTGCAAACGAACCAAGCCTGATGGCCTGCCTCTCGGACGACGACGTCGTCGACTTCGTCCAGGGCCGCCTACCGGCCGACCGGCATACCGAGATTGAGCGTCATCTCGATGAATGCAGCGAGTGCCTCTCTGTGGTCGCTGGAACCGCATCCCTGCCGGCGGCGGCGCCGCCGGCGGCTGCCACCTTGGCGGAGGGCGTCCGCACCCGGTCGCCCCTCCGCGGGCCGGTGCTCACTCTCGCGGCGTTCGCGGCGGCTGTCGCGGTGGCGGCAGGCATCGCAGGAACACGATCGCTCGACGGGCTCGATCGCCTTCCTCATAACCTAAGTATCTATCGCGATCCGTCGGGCCAGCTGTCGGCAGCTGCCGTGGCCGCACTTTCCGCGTCCCTGTTCCGAGCCGAAAGGTTGGAGCACGTCAACTTTGGGTTCACGCGCGATGCGATTTGGATCCGCCTGCAAGTCCAGAATTCGAACGCCTTCCCCGTAGATGGCGTGCTGGACGCCACGCGTGAATGGGTTGACGAGGTAGACCTCTTCGAGAATGGCGACCGAGGGCTGATCCATCTAGGACACTCAGGCGCTAGCGTTCCACTGCTGAAGCGACCGCTGGCCACTGAGACGATCGTCTTTCCCCTGAAAGTGCCAGGCGGTGGCTCAAGTACCTTCCTGGTTCGACTCAAGGGCCGCAGCCCGCTCTCCTTCAAGGGTATCGTGTGGACGCGGTCCTCGTTTGCGCGCCAAGAAGCGAGCGCCCAGCTGCTCGCGGGCGGCTACTACGCCTTGCTCTTCGGCGTGGCGATCTACAGTCTCATTTTGTTCGCGGCACTACGAGAGCGGACGCAGCTCCTGGTGGGTCTACTACTCGCCTCTCACGGCTTGGCCGAGGCGACATCACACGGGCACGTCTCTCGCCTGCTCCCTTTCGGTGCCGGCTGGTTCGAGCTCTCCGGAGGGGCGGCCGCCTTCAGCGTGACCATGCTTTCACTGATACTCCTCGGGCGTACGGTACTCGACCTATCGAGATCGCCGCGCCTCCATCGCATATCGCTCGTCGCCGCGAAAGCTCTCGCCTCCATCGCTGCTATCCCTGTCCTTCTGCCGAGTCTCCACTTTCTGTTGTTCGCCGCGCTAATCGGTGGATGCACCTTCACGGTGGTGATCATCGTGCTTTCTCGAAGGCGGGATACGACGGCCGACTACTACACACTGGCGATCGGTGCCTTGGTGGTGCCGGGGAGCGTGTCTCTGCTGGCTCTCTTCGGGGTGATGCCGGCTTTCCCCGCCCTCGAGTACGCGGTCCACGCTGGTGCGGCGACCATGAGCTGCCTGTGCTCCTTGCTAGTCGCCGACGCTATAAGACAGCAGCGTGTGCGCGTCGTCTCGCTCAACGATGAGCTACGATTTCAGGTGGCGGCCCGGTCACGCGAGCTCATCAGCCTCCTCTCCGAAAGCACGGCCGCCGTGCATAGCCCGAGCGTTCGGATTGGCGAGGTGTTTGCCGAACGCTACCGAGTGGTCCGCGAACTCGGTCGAGGAGCCTTCGGTGAGGTCTATGAGGTCGTTCGTACCTCCGATTCCCGTTCCCTGGCTTTGAAGGTGGTAACCCGCGCCGGCTCCGGTCGCGAAGCCGCCCGCGTCGCCCGAGAGGCGGAGATCGGCGCCGCCCTGATGCATCCGAACCTGGTTCCGATTGTAGACGTGGGTTTGGCGTCAGGCAGTCCATTCGTCGTGATGGAGCTGATCCGGGGCGGCAGTCTGGAAGAATGTCGGGACCAGTTCGGCGACCTCCGGTGGGCGATGCCCTTGCTCACTGATATCGCCCGAGGCCTCTGCGCGCTACACACCGCGCACATCGTTCATCGGGACCTCAAGCCGGCGAACATCTTGCTGGATGGGCATGATCGGCCAGTGGCGAAGATCGGGGACTTTGGCATCGCTCGTATCGACTCGGGCGCCCCGGACGTGACCGCTCGGAGCGGAGTTCCGCGCTCGCTCGAGCCGCCGCCGGGGCAGGTTGTGCTCACAAGAGTGGGCGCGTTGCTCGGGACCCCCGCGTACATGGCGCCGGAGGCTCTACGCGGGGGCGCCGCGTTGGGTACGCATAGCGACGTCTTCGCCTTCGGCATCCTCGCCTTCGAGATGGTGACAGGCTCTCGACCCTTTCAGGAAGTACCGGTCGTGGCCCTCGCCTCGGGCCGGACGATCGTCCCCGTGGAGAGCGAACGGATGGAGGCTCTACGCGGACCGCTTCGCTTTGTACTCCGGCGCTGCATTTCCGTAGAGCCGGCGGACAGACCCGGTATGCCTGACGTTGTGGCCGCTCTCGTTGGCCGGACGTGATCATTGCTGCTGGTCGGCGGGTAAGACGGGGGCGGCCGAGCCGGAGTCAGTCCTGCGGAGAAGACCAATACCAGTCGCTGTCTCCGGCTATCCTCCTACCCGCAGCTCACCAAGACCCTGACGCTAGGGAAGCCGATGGTCGCCTCAGCGGGCCGACGGCGTTGCGTCCGTCATTCCGTCATCACGTGGTTGCGGACGCTGCGGAGGGCAGATGCAGATGCAGATAGGCAATTCAAGCTGCACGTCTTTGTACGCAGCAATGTCCAGGCCATTCGAAAATGTCCGATCGCGGGCTATTTGAAAATGTCCGGTTCAGCCTCCTCCAGTCTCCCCCACGGCCGCCATAGAAGACCGCGCGGGAAGAGCGCAGGGCCGGTCAAGGCCGGCGCAGCCGCCGATCACAGCGAGGGCAGCCTTGACGGGCACGAGCACTCCTCGACAATTGACGTGGGCGGGATGGGGCTGCCTGAAGTCAGAATCCGAGGGCGCCTCTCGTGCTTGGGCCCTAGGCCGGCCCGGGCACAGATACCGAGAGGGAATGGTCGACGCGGCTGGAGCTACGTGGTTCCAAGTTCTTTCTCCCGTCGGCGGTGCCGGGCGGCCTGGTTGTAGACCCGATCGCGTTTCTTCTGCTCCTTGGCGAAATTCTCGAGATAGGCCGCGAAAGCGGCGCCCCCAGGGTTCACGACCGGGCGGGCTTGATCGCCTCGATCGCGAATTTGCTCCTTCTCTCGCATGGTCAGTTTCTTCGATGCCAGTCGCAGATCATCGCGCTTCTTCCGAGCATACTGGATCATCGAAAGAACGTGCCCGAGCCGCTTGTTGCCCACGATGTCGCCCTGGGTGACACAGGGATTGTTGTCGAAGACAGAGAAGGGCAGGCTCCGTCCCGCACAGTGGATCTCGACTCGCCCGTCAGCCCACTGATGCACGCGCACCTTCTTGCCTGCCAGACGCCGCATGTCCCGGCTGGGCTCCACCAGATAGGTGACCCGCTTGAAATTCACGACGAGATTGCGGGTCATCTGCCTCTCTTCTTGCCAGCTGAACACGTGGCCGAGGTCTTCTTGGCTGCGGAGCGGTCGATGGGCATCATGTGGATTGAGAGGCTCCCGGGCGAACCGACGGTTGTAGTCCTTGGCGAACGCAGGGGCGAATGCGTTTGCCTCGTCCATGTCCGAGACGCCCTGGAGACGCAGCTCCTTTACCAGACGGTCCTGAAGCGTTTTGTTCATCCGCTCGACACGCCCCTTGGCCTGCGGGGTATTGGCACAGATGATATCGATGTTGAGGTCGGCCAACGCTCGGCCGAACTGCGAGATGCCCATGGCTGGTCCTGTGGTGCCTTCTTTCGCGACCCGAAAGATGCTGTGTTTGTCGCTGTAAAACGCGACGGGCTTGCCGAACTTTTTCAGATAGGTCGTCGTCGAATCGAAGTAGTCGAACGCCGACTCCGATCTCACAAAACGCAGCTCCATCAGCTGGCCGGTGGCATCGTCCACGTACACGAGCAGCGTGCAGTACGGCCCGCGACCTTCGAACCAGTCGTGCTGACAGCCGTCTATCTGGACAAGCTCGCCGAAGCAGTGGCGCCTGTGTCGCGGCTGGTGGGCCTTCGGGAGTCTCGATTCCTTCGGCAGCCAGATACCAGCGCGCACCATGCATTTGCGGACGGTCTCTTTGGCAAGGCGGATGCCGTGGATTTCCTCGAGCTTCTCCCGGGCCAACGTGGGCCCGAAGTCGACGTAGAGCTCACGTACGAGGTCAACGACGCACGCCTCGACCTCCTGGGGCAGCTTGCGGCTTCCGACACAGCCTCGCTTTTTCGAGACGAGCCCACCCACGCCGTCGCGCTGGTACGCTTCGCAGAGTCGAGTCACTTGTCGAGCGCACGGCCCAAGCAGCTCGGCGGCCCTTACCCGCGTGACCTTTCGTTCGAGCACCCGCTGAATCACAACCAGGCGGTCAACTTCCTCCCCGCTCATGAAGACCAGGTCCTTCGCCAACGCTGCCTCCACTTCGTCGGCGAGGCGTTTCAGGGCGACATGGGCCTGACCTCG
>JANNNO010000564.1:0-8745 GCA_031398585.1 Myxococcales bacterium
ATCGAGGGCCAGCTTCGGATCGCCCAGCTTGAGCTCGGCCGTATCGGCGATCTCGAACATGAGACGCCGCCGTTCGCTCTCGTCGTTGGCGGCGAGATCGATCAGGCGCTCGTTGGTGGCGATCAGCCGCGGCCACTCGCCGTTGTCGGCGTAGAGCGCGGCGAGCGCGGTCAGCGCGGCGTAGCTATGCGGATCGACCTCCACGGCGCGTTCGAAGGCCGCCATCGCACGCTTGGGGTCATGAAGGCGATCCCGAAGGATCGTCCCGATCTCCTGTGCCCTTTGCGCCTTGTCGTTCGGGTCGTCGGAGAGGAAAATCTGCTTCTCCGCGACCACGACCACGCGGTTCCAGTCGCCAACGCCCTCGGCCAGGCGCCGCAAGCGTTCGAACGCTATGCCAGACCGCGGGTCCAGCTCCTCGACGATGTGGTCGAGCGCGGCCATCGCCTCGCCCGTGATGCGAAGCTCTTCTTCGAAGACACGTGCGCGTTCGAGCGCGATCGCCACGGCCGCGGCGCTGTCGGCCGCCAGCGGGATGCGCCTCTCGAGCACGCCGACCAGCGTGTGCCAGTCGCGCTTGATGGTGTAGATGCGCGACAACGCCTCGAGCGCTTCGGCATCGCTCGGCGTGATCCTGGCGAGGTCCTCCCACGCCTTCTGCGCCCGCTCACGATCACCGAGAGCCCCTTCGCCCAGCTTACCGAGGCGCCTGAGCGCTTCGGCCTCCTGCGCGGGATCGGTCGCGGCCTCGACCTGCGCTGAGAGCACGCGGGCCAGGTTCTCGTGCTGCCCCAACGAGTCGTAGCCAGTCGCCAGCGCTGCCAGCGCCGCCTGATCTCCTGGTGCCAGGCGCAAAACCTCTTCCCACCAGGGCAACGCGCGCGCGGTGTCGCCGAGCTGATTCTGCGCGACATCGGCGATACGCAGGGCAAGCCGCAGCTTCTCCTCGTTGCTGGCGGCGTGACGGCAGTGGTACTCGAGGGTCTCGATCAGGCGATCCGGCGCCGCGTTCTTCTCGAGGATGCCCTCGAGCCGCATGAGCGCGTCACGATCGCCCGGTGCCAGCTTGAGGATCTCGGCCGCCGCCCACGAGCCTTCACGCGCGGCCTCACGTCCCGCCTCGCTGGGGCCCGCGCTGTCGCCCCCGTCGGACAGCCGCTCCTGGTAGAGCGCCAGCAGACGCCGCAGGATCGCCAGCCGCTCGGGCTTCTGGGTCGATCCATCGAGCTGCGCGCGCAGCAACGTCGCGAGCTCGGCCCACTTTTCGCCACGCTCGACGAGCTCGATCAGCGCCCGCTGCGCGACCGGATCCTTGGGCTCGAGCTCGAGGATCTGGCGATAGACGCCCGCGGCTCGATCGTTGTCCGAGAGCTTCTCGGTGAGCACGCGGGCCAGCCGCCGCAGGCTCTCGACCTTGTCCGCCTGTTCCTTCGCTGTCGCCGCCTCGCGCTCGAGCACGGTGACCATGCGCTCCCACTGCTTGCCCTTTTGCAGGATGCGCTTTTGCGCCTCGCGCGCGCGGTCGTGCCCGGGCGCGAGCTCATCCATGCGTTGCCAGGCCGCCAGCGCGCGCTCGGTGTCGCCGAGGTGCCGTTCGGACGTGACGGCGATCTCTTCCAGACGCGCCAGCAGCTCGTCGAGCGGACGGGCCGCGCCCCGCGCGTGCTCGAACGAGAACTCGAGCAAGTCGATGAGCGACGCCCACTCACCGCGTGCGCGAAAATGATCCGCGTAGGCGTGAAAAGCATCTTGGTTGTTGGCGTCCATCTCGAGGATGGCGTGCCACGAGACCGCCGCCTGCTCGGGATCGCCCAGGCGATCGCGGTAGAGCGTCGCCAGCTCGGTGAGCACGGCGAGGCGAAAACGCGGATCCGCGACCGTCGCGAGCTGCCTCTCGCGCAGCTCGGCCAGGCGGGCGTAGTCCTGCAACGCCGTGTAAATCTCGGCCAGCCGCTGCGACGCCGGCCCCCCAGGAGGCTCGATGCCCGAGATCTCCTCATAGATCCGCTGTGCCTCGACCGCGTCGTGGCGATGCCCTTCGGCCAGCTGCGCGCGCTTGAAGAGAAAATCCATCTTCTCTTCCAGGCCCCGCGCGTCGCCCACCCGCTCGCGGTAATAGAGGTCCAGATCACCGAGCCGACCGGCGTTGAACAGCACCTGTTCGATCAGCTCGGATGCCTCGGGATGACCTGGAACCGCGGCCAGCGCCTTTCGCAGCGCCGCGACCGCGTTGTCGATATCGCCCGCCTCGGCTCGCCGTCGCGCGACCTGATGATAGGTGGCGGCGGCTCGCTCCTTGCCGCTCGCCTTGACCGCGCGGTACTCGCCCGAAAGCTTCTGTACATCGCCGGCCTTGACCGCGGGCAGGGCCTTGCTCGACTTCTTTTTGTCCTTCTTGTCTTGCTTGTCTTGCTTGTCCTTCTTGTCTTGCTTGCCCGCCGTGCCCGCTTTGGCGGCAGTCTCGGCTGACCTCTCCTCCTCGTCGGTGGCGGGCCAGCGCGGGTGCGCGTAGATGGCTGCCAGCGCCTCGAGCGCCTTGTCGTCACGCGGGCGCAGTCGCACCACCTCGGTCAGGCGCTGCGCCGCCGATTCGAGATCGCCGATCTTCTCAGCCAGCACGCGCCCCAGGCCAAGCAACAGATCGCAGCGGCGTTTCGCCTCCGAGACCAGCCCGAGCTCGAGCTCGTAAAGCCGCACGACTTCCTGATAGTTGCCGAGCGCGCGGTAGATCTTACGCGCCGATTCGACGAGCTTGAGCCCTTCGGGTGTGACCTCGGCGGCGCGCTGCTGTGCCGGCAAGGCGACCGCACGCTCCAGCTTGCCGAGCCCGTCGCGGCAGAATTGCCCCAGCTCCGTCTCGAGCTCAGCGATGCGCGCCGGCTCACGGGTCTGGGCGACGGCGGCGGCCTCCATCTCGAGCACCGTCATGTACTCGGCGTGGCGCCCGGCTTGGCGGTAGAGGAGCTTGAGCCTTCCCGCGGCCTTGAAATTGTCCGGCGATCGGTCGAGCGCGTGCGCGAGATCGGCCTCCGCGCCCTCGGCGTCGTTCAGATGGTCGAGACGAACCTCGGCCGCGAGATAGAACAGCTCGCTCGCCTTGACCGCGTCGCCGAGCGCCTGAGCGCGCAGCTCGTAGATGGTGATGAGCTTTTCCCAGACCGCTCCTTCCCGGTACGCCTTGCGAAGGGCGAGGAACGGTTCGTCCTGGGTGGGATCGCGCTCCAGCGCTTGCTCGTAT
Source organism: Myxococcales bacterium (assembly GCA_031398585.1). Lineage (GTDB taxonomy): Bacteria > Myxococcota_A > Polyangia > Fen-1088 > Fen-1088 > JANNNO01. Next base: position 3,239 of record JANNNO010000564.1, read on the forward strand.
TCACGGAGGGTGGACATGTTCTTGCGGGCCCAAACGAGACGAGCCGGCGAGCATCGGCCCGACGGCTCTCGACCAGGCGTGGACCTTCTTGCCGAATGTCAGCCCCTGCAAGGCGGATCGTTCAGACCGATCCGACTGCGGAGCCCGGTGAGGCTAACATTGCGCGCTGCGATTGAAAAGCCCCCGGCGCGCTGGCGGCATCGAGGCAAACCCCGACTCAGCCCGCCCAATCTCGCTGCGACTTGATCGCCTCCAGCGTCGCCGCCTCGGGACTCCCAGGTATCGGCTCGTGTCCGTATTCCCAGCGCACCTCGGTTGGCAGTGACATCAGGATCGACTCCACACGCCCGTCGGTCTTGAGGCCGAAAATGGTGCCGCGGTCGTAGACCAGATTGAACTCGACGTAGCGCCCGCGCCGGATGAGCTGCCAGCGGCGCTGCTCGGGCGTAAAAGGTTCGTCACGCCGCCGCTCGACGATCGGCAGGTAGGCCTCCAGGAACGAGTCGCCGGCGCCTTTGACGAAGTCGAAGAGGCGTTCGGGATCGCCTTCGAGCGGGCTTGGCGCGGGCACGTCTTTCTCGCCCGCCGTCTCTTCCGCCCCCGCGCCCAGGTAATCGAAAAAGATGCCGCCCACACCTCGCGGCTCTTGCCGATGCGGAATGTAGAAGTACCTGTCGCACCAACGTTTGAAGCGCGGAAAAAAACTCGGGTCGTGCCGCTCGCACGCCGTCCGCAGCGTCCGGTGAAAGTGAACCGCGTCCTCGCTGCGCAGGTAATACGGCGTGAGGTCGGCACCGCCGCCCCACCAGCCGACGCCGTTTTCCCGCTCCAGGCGACGAAAGTTGGCGTGCACCGTGGGCACGTGGGGACTCCGCGGATGCAGCACCAACGAGACGCCGGTGGCGCGAAAGCCGAGTCCCTCTCCGGGCAGCGCCGCAGCCATGTCGGGCCGCAAGGTCCCGTGAACGTCGGAAAAGTTTACGCCTGCCTTTTCGAACAACGCCCCGTCGGCCAGCACGCGTGACCGGCCACCGCCGCCACCGGGACGCTCCCAGGCGTCCTCTCTGAAGCGACCGCCGTCAGCCCGCTGCAGGCCCTCGACGATGCGATCCTGTAGCTCGCGGAAGAACACACCCGCGCGATCGATCAATCCCGTACCGCTGGACATGGGAACGTCTCCTCTGACTCGCACTAGGGCTTGCCGGAACGGCCGCCGACGGCGCCCACCCGACGATCGTCTGCACCCGCATGATCGACCGGCGCCACCCCGCTCTGCCGCAGCCGATGCACGCGGGCCGCCACGTCACCAAAGCGCGGGTCGCGTTTGGCCACCTTCTCGAAGAAGTAGAGCGCCTCGCCCTTGTCACCCAAGGCTTCGAACGCACGCCCGAGCAGGAAATAGAGCCGGGTCGCTTCGTCACCGCGCACCGAGGGGCGATTGAGCGCCTTCTTGTAGTGAGCGAGGGCTTCGGCGAAGGCTCCACCTTCCTCGTAGCATTCGCCCATCATCATGAGGGCGAAGACCTGATGTTCCGGATCGTCCGCCAGCTTGGCGAACTCCGTGATCGCTGCGCCCGACAGCCCCATCTCCTTGTAGGCGATTCCGAGATCGCGCTGCGTGGCTGGATCGACCGACGTGCCCGCGGCCATCACCGCCCTCGGCGTGACCACGTCGCGCACAGGCGTGCGCCCCGAGTCGCTTCCCACCGCGCCGCGGGGCACCGCCCCGGCATCGGGCTGCCGCGGTGAAGTCGCCGCCCGCGCCACTGTCGCGGAATCATCGCTGCGACCAAATTCGTTGTCTGTGCCAAGTATCTCGGCGATGCGGCGGCGGCGACTGACGACGGCGGGGTGCTGATGGAGGCGAGGGCCGAGATCGTCGAGCACGGCCGCGGCGTCGTCGCTCAGTCCTTGGTCGAGCAGAAAGTCGACCTGTTCGAGCTCACCCAGCGTGGCCGCATCGAGGGTCGCCACCGGAGGGGGCGTGAAATCCTCGGAGCCAATGGCTATGCCGCCTTTGGCCACCGGGAGATCCTCGTCCATCTCGACGGAGGTGATGTGCTCAGGCGCGGCCGCAACGGATCCACCCGCCTCGAAGTCGATCTCGAGCTCGTCCAGCAGGGGCGCGGGGGCGGCGACGACGGTGGCGTTGCTCACGTGAGGCGTGAATTCGGGCCCCCCGATGCCGGGTCCGGCGCTGACCATGGTCGATCCGCCACCCGAGAAGTCGTCTTCCAGCGCGGTCTGCCCTTCGTCGGAGCGAACGTTGGGACCGGCACCGGTGGGACCGATGGCCTCCCACTCGGCGTCCTCGGAATCGACGGTGGCCGCGGCGCGGGCATCGCCGTCGCCCTCGCTCACTCCCTCTTCCACCGGCTGCAGATCGGCATCCTCGAGCTCGTCGAGCTCGAGCACGTCCACCTCGTCGCCCTCGGCACCCTCGCCGGTCAACCGGCCGAGCATGTGGCGCGCGCCGATTGCCGTCGGGTCGAGCTCGAGGGCCCGCTGCAGGTGCCGGATCGCCGCCGCCGGATCGCTCACGCTGCGACGGTCGGCAAGGATGCCAAGCTCCTCCACCGCTTCGGCCGTGCGCCGCAGCTGTACCAGAATGGCGATGAGCCGCTCCTGCGCCTCTTCGTGCTCGGGGGCGAGGTCGAAAACCTTGCGCACGTGATCGGCAGCGCGTTCGATGAGCCCGTATTTTACGAAAGTATCGGTCTCGGCCAGCAGACGCCCCACCTCGGCCGCGACCTGTTCGTCGTCGAGGGTCGGCAGCGCCGTGTCGCCGGTCGTAAAGACGATTTGCGAGGGTTCGCGCGCGAGGATCGGCGGTACCGCCAACTCGCTGAACGTGATGGTCGCCTCACGGCGAACGCGCCTGTCGACACCGCCGGGTACAGCCGCCGCGGGAAGATCGAGATCGGGCATCATGCGCGGGTCGTTACGCGGGTCCTGTCGCGCATCGCCGCCGTAAGCGCGGCCATCGCCGCGGGGGTCGACCGGCACGGGAACCGCTGAGGCATAGCCGGTGTTGCGCCGGGGCCGCTGCGCTTCGGCCTCGGCAGCCATCGGATCATTGGGATCGAGTGCGCGAATGCGCTGAATCGTCGCGGCCCGCTCGCCGAGCTGTCGCCGTTCCTCCTGCACCTTGGCCAGCTCCTTCAAGACCGTGATGGTCTTGGCGGTCTGCCCGAGCTCGGCAAAGGAGTTGGCCAGGAGCTGCAGGGTCTCGCTGTCCTTGTTGTCGATGTTGAAGCAGGCCTGGAGCTTGGCAAGAGCCGCCTTCGGGGTTCTGCCGCTCCATGTACCTCACCGCCGCACGTTTGCCGACGGCGGTGTTGTTGGGATCGATCTGCAAGAGCCGTTCGGCGACGCGGAGAAAATCGTCGGTGCGCCCCTGCTGCTCCAGGTGGTCGGCGGCCTTGCCGAACTCGCGAACCGCGTCTTCGGTAAGTCCCGCCTGCGCTGCGACTTCGCCGATCTTCACCCGCACCATCACCTGGTCGGGGTTCATCTCGAGGATCTGCGACAGCGCCGCCATCGCCTGCTTGGCGTTGCCAGCCTTGGCGAAGGCGGTTGCCGCCTGTTCGTACTGCTGCGACGAATCCGAGAGAAGCCCGAGCTGGCGATAGACCTCGGCCAGCTTGGTGTGTGCGTCGGTGTGCCCGGGGGTCAGTTTGAGGACATTCTTGTAGACCGCCGCCGCGCGCTGGAAGAACCCCTGCTCGACGTAGAGCTCGGCCGTCTTGAGATAGACCTGCGTCGCCTGGGTCGCCTCGCCACGCTTGACGTGGATCTCGGCGATCCGGAGCCAGGTGCGCGTGTCCTTGGCATCCTCTTGCGCAGCCTTCTGGAACTCGACCAGCGCCTTGTCCAGGCTGCCGCGCTCGAGAAACTTTTGGGCCGCGGCGAGGAGCTTGTCCTTCTTGTTCAGCACGAGACGACGGTCCAACCACCCCGCGCGCCTGCGGCAACGCAGGGACAATCCCAGCGCGCCACCACCCGCGACGAAGTGCAGTTCCCACCAGTGTTACCCCTCCGGTGGCGCCTGTAAAGAAGGGATATCGAAGAGTTTTTCCGCTATTGCTCCCGGGCTCCCGACAGGCGCTCCAGCGCCGCCGTGACCGCATCGACCGCCTCAGGGTCGGTCTCCCGCAACAGAGCGGCTTTCAGCGCCGTCACGACGCCTACCTCTGCCTCCATCAGCCCCAGCGATTCGGCCGCTACCACCCGCACGTCGCGGTCCACGTCACCCAGCCAGGCCAACATCACCGAAAGGCCGCGGCGTCGGTCGCGCAGCTCGCGCAAAATCTCCTGCTTCTGCGAGGGGTCCTGTACCCGGGCGGCCACCGCCACCAGCGACTCGGTCGGCAGCTCCAGCGTCCCATCGGGCGGGGCCTCGTCGTCGTCGTCGTCACCCGGGGAAGCGCCTCTTGCCGGCGCCACGGTCGAAAACGCCGGGATCGCCCTGGTTGCCGGTCGGGGCCGATCGCCCTCGGATCGCTCCGACGAGGCTACCGTCGCGGGATCGCCCGATCCTCGTGTGAGCCAGGCGGCCCCCACGAGGACGACGGCGACCAGCAAGCAGATCGCGCCGAGAGCGATCCCCAAGATTGATGAGGCGAGGCGCGAAGGGGCGTCGCTCAGAGCGCGCCGTTCTTCCAGGGCCCGGTGATGGCGAATGTGATGCCGGGGGTCTGGATGTTGGCGATGAGCCACTTACCGTTCGGCGTCCACGAGGCGCCCGCCCATTCCTGCGGTGTGTAGTCGCCGGTAAAGCCGTTGACCTGCCCGGCCAGGACCACGTTGTTGTGGGCGAAATCGAAGATCTCGCCTTCGACCGTGAGCCCCTTCATGCGCTTGGGATCCGAACCGCCGTCCTCGCAGAGCAAGAGACCTCCCCGCGGGCTGACGGCGATGTTGTCGGGACCGTCGACGGCCTGCCCGGCCGGCGATTCGTAGAGCAGCTTGATCTGATCCTTGCGTGGCCAGAGCTCCCAGACCTGACCCTTGCCCGCGTTGCCGCCGCTGGTGCTGACGAAGTAGATGCGGCCGTTGCCGTACCACATGCCCTCGCCGCGTACGAAGGAAGCGCCGCCCTGGGCGTAGCCCTGCGCGAAGACGCCCAGGCCGTCGCCCGGCGAATCGTCGCGCTTTTCCGGCTCCTTGATGGTGACCCAGTCGACGTTGAAGATGGCGCCCACCGGCACGCCCTTGCCGGTGTTGAACTGCGGGAGCCCCTTGATTCGCAGCATCTGCAGCTTGCCGCTGCCCAGATCGCCCCAGCGACGGGGCACGAAGCGGTAGAGCCCCGACCGCCCGGTGTCCTCGCTTTCGTAGACGATGCCGGTGACGGGATCGACAGCCACCGCCTCGTGCTCGAAGCGGCCGAGCCCCTTGAGAGGAATCGGCTTGGCCTTCTTGCGCGCGGGCACGTCGAAGACCCAGCCGTGCGTCTCGCTGAGCCCCGAGGTCGGGTTGTTGATCGGATCGACGAGAGTCTCCTC
>JANNNO010000421.1:0-7032 GCA_031398585.1 Myxococcales bacterium
GAGTCGGCGGCGCAGCTCACCGAGCTCGGCAATGAGCGCGACGGATCCGAGCCGCTCGCCCTGCAAGACGACGGGTTGCCAGAGGACGAGCTCCCCAGCCTTTTTCGTATCGTCCTGGTTGCCTGCCTTGGCCGGGCACGGGGTCAATTCGACCCGGTGGTAATGGGCAAACAGCTGCCCATCGCCGTCGTACAGACAGGCGGCCATCACTTCGGGCTGTGACGACAGCGCACCCAAAACCTCTGCGGCGGCGTCGGCGTCGCGAAACGCGAGCGCGGCAGTGCTATTGGCGCCGACGATGGCGGCCAGAGTCCCGATCTCACGACCGAGATTGCGGCGGGCGTTGCGGTATTCGAACGCGCCGAGAGCCAAGCCGGCGAGGACCAACGCCAGCACGGTCGTCAACATGACGATCGCGACGAGCTTCGCCCGGATGGAGGTCGCGCGAAGCGGGAACATCCAGGTTGGCGATGATACTCCTATCGCTCAGCGGGTGACCCAGCGACGAACGCTTTCGATCAGGAGATGTAGGTCGATCGGTTTGGCCAGGTAACCCGCCGATCCCAGCGCGGTGGATTCCTTGCGCGCGTTCTGGCTGGACGAGATGATGACGACGGGAATTGACGAAAGGCTCGTGTCCTTCTGCAAGTGTCCGATCAGCTCGCGGCCGTCCATGACGGGCATGACCAGATCCAGCAGGATGAGTCGCGGTACCGAGCCTCCGCGCAGCAGCGTCAGCGCTTCCTCGCCATGCACGGCAGTGGCAATCGCGAAACCTTCCTCTTGCAGGATCTGCAGCATGGTTTCGCGCACGTCGCGATCATCGTCGACCACGAGTACATCGATGACGTCCAGGCCGGCTGAGCTCGACTGCGCCTGCGCCTGCACTTACCCTCCCTCGCCCCGCTCGAATCGAGAGTCTCTCGACATCGTGCGATGGTAGCGCGGGCGGCGGTCGTCGGGGAGCCCCATCCTCCGAAAATGATCGGTGCGACTTCTTACAAAGTCGCGGTCAGCACAATCGTCTTGGGCGGCGCTCTGGGCTAGAATGGCACTGGGTCCCCCCGGTGCGCTGGCTGCAGATGTCCCTGGCCGCGCGCAGCCTTCAGCTGGCTGCCGCCCTTGCGTTACTCGCCGCGCTGGCCCCCGCCGTCCGCGCCGAGCGTGTCCCCTCGGAATACGAGGTGAAGGCCGTATTCTTGTACAATTTCGCCAAGTTCGTGGAATGGCCGGCAGGCGCCTTCGCGCGCACGGATGGGGCCGTGGTCCTCGGCGTCTTCGGCGACGACCCCTTCGGGGTTGCGCTCGATCGGATAGCCCGGCAGCAGAACGTGAAGGGGCGGCGCATCGTCATCAGGCGGGGGCGATCCCTCGAGGAGCTGGGTCATGTTCACGTTCTGTTCGTGAACGTGCCGGACGACGCCAGCAGTTTGCCCAAGTTCATCCGGGCAGCCAGTACGGGGCACCGGCTGGTGGTGGGAGACAGCGAATACTTCGCCAGCCGCGGCGGGGCCGTCGGCTTCTTCGTCGAGAAGCAGCGGGTGCGCTTCGTCGTCAACCTCGGCGCCATCGATCGCGCGGGCCTCAAGATGAGCTCGAAGCTGCTCGCGATCGCCAAGGTGATTCGAAGCTGAGCGAGGCTCGCCGGTGGGTCTATAACCCGAGGCCTTGGACGAGTTCGACGGTGCCGAGGACCCGCAAGGGGTCGATGCGGAAGTCGAACGGGAAGTCCTGCGGTTTGAGGTAGTGCCCCCCGGTGTCGAAGACGTTGCTGGCCTGTACGCCAACGCGAAGCCAGTTCATGACGAGGTAACTGACTCGCGCATCCATGGTCACGAAGGGTTTCACACTCGAGGGGCGAAAGGCCTCGCCCCGGCCGGGATTGCCGTCCGCGCCGACCCGGTCGGAGATCCGCCGGCGGGTCTTGCCCTGGTAGTGGCCCTGCAAGGAAGCCGAGAACCTCTGAACGCCGAGATCGAGTCCCGCGTTCGCGAGCAGCTGCGGCGCCCACGTGAGTCGATCGCTGGCGGCAATGCCTGGTTCGGGCACCTCTTCGTCAAGCAATCTGACGGCGGTGAAGTTCGCGAATCCGCCAAGCCGACTCGTCTCGCCGAGATCGGCGCTGAACAGAGCCTCGAGCTCGAGGCCGGTGAGGCGCCGCGTGTAGATGTTCGCCGCCAGGTTCTGCGAGGCGGAAAAGGCAATCTGGTTGGCGACCTTTTCGTAAAAGACGTCGGCACGCAGGTTGAGCTGGCGAAGTGGTACCAGATCGGCCGCGAAGGTGACGGTGGTCAGCTCCTCGGCCTTGAGGCCCGCGGGGTTCGACGTCGCCAGCAGCGAATTCGACGTCGCCAGCTCGCTTGGGTTGGGGGCGCGGAAGGCGCGTTCGATCATCGCCTTGAGCGCCAGTGAGTCGTGCGGAAACACCACCAGTCCCAGGCGCGGGCTCAGCTGATCGAAAGTGCGGCTGCGCTCCGGCCGGCCGGGCTCGTCGAGCGCCAGGTAGTCGAAGAATTGCCGGTCGTAGCGCAAACCTGCGGTGGCGGATACGCGTCGGTCGAGCACGCGCCCCGTGCTCAGCTGCAAGAAGGTGCCGAGGTTGTACAGCGGTTTACCGACGATCGGTTCGAGCACGTTGCGCAGCGGTCGCAGCTCGTTGTTGGGATTCGGCTGGTAGGTCGAGGGATGATTGAGCGCGATGTTGGCGGCATGGATCTCGTCACCGCCCCAAGCGACGCGGCTCGATTCGACGCCAAGGAGCACGCGCAGGTCCGACCACAGGCGCAGCTGCGCTTGCGCGCGCACGAAGAGAGAGTTGGGCCCAGAAATCACCCGTTCGACGACGCCGCCCGGGAATTGCAATGAAGGCCCCAGCGAAGCTCCATTGGGTAGGAATTTGATCGAGTAATCCTTCACGTGGCGCTGGCCGAGGACGATGAATTCGGTCTCGAGGCGATCGTCGAGCCATGCGGGCGGTCGATAGCTGAGCCAGAGCCGGGCCTCGTTGTTGACCGCTCGCTCTTCTTCATCGGGCACGGCGTAGAGCCAGCCGTGACCGGTCTCGAATGACCAGTGCTGGTAGTGCGCCTGCAGCGACAGTCCTTGTAGAGGACCGTGCCCTTCGATCTTGGCGAAGCCGAAGTGGCTGCGGCGTCGGTCGTTGGTGAGGAACGTCTGCAGCTGCCCAGTGGCGTTGGTGCGACCCGAGGCGTCCAGCGATTCGTATTCGTTGCCGTCGGTGCGAAAATGGTGATACCCGAGCGTGAAGCTGAGCAGCGGAAACGACTTGCCGGCAAAGAGGTCGTAAATCTGCGTGCCGGCATTTCCGAAGCGCGCGGCGGCCTCCACCGGCTCGAACGCGGACGCCGATCGGGTGGTCAGGGCAATCAGCCCATTGGTGGCGTTGGTCCCGTACAGAGCCGATCCCGGCCCGCGGAAGATCTCGGCGCGTTCCACCATGAAAAGAGGAAAGACCTCCCAGGTGTAGGCGGTGCCGTTCGATGTGTTGTTGATGGGAACGCCGTCGACCAGCATCAGCAGGTGATTGTTGTTCCAGCCCTCGTAAAGCCCGCGCGCCGAGACCGTGCGGCGTTCGTAGTCCTGCGCGGGCGCGAAGCCAGGCTGCCGAAACAGAATGTCGTTGAGGCTCAGCCAGCCGTAGCTGCTGATCTGATCACGGGTGATGACCGAGCCGACGCTGGGCGCTTCCCGCACCGGCTGGGCCACCTTGGCGGGCGCGCTGACTTCGATCTCGGTCAGCTCCTCGAGCGTCAGGCGAGTCAGCCATGCGTCATCGGCGCTGGGGGGCTGCTGGTTCCCGTCGGGGGGCCAAGATGGTTGCGACGCCGGTTGCGACGCCGGTTGCGAAGCCGGCTGCGACACGGGTTGCGACGCGGTGGGCTCGGGCGGGGTAGGGTCGGGCCCGGGAGGCGCTGGCTGGCCGGCCGCAGGGCGGCTTGCCACCAAGAGCAGAGTGCCGAAAGTCACCGCCAGGGTCGCGGGCGCGCTTCCTCTCGAGGGTCGGGCGATCATCGCATCCTCCAGGGACTCAGAAGGTTCAACCACACCCAGCGGCGGCGCGATTACAACACAGCCCCGCGTCGTTCCGCCAGCCCCGGGCGCGGGGCCACCGCATGCGTATACTGCGCCGATGTCAGCTTCGAAGACTCAGCGACCCATCGACCAGGCAACGGCCAAGGCAGCCGTGGTTCCCCCGTCCGACGCCATTGCGGGCGATCTCGTCTCCTCTGCGCGCGATACCACCGCCCGTGTGCTCCTTCGTCAGGGGCGGGCGCGGCCGATCTGGTTTGGACACCCCTGGGTCTATGGCAACGCCGTCGAGAAGCTCGAGGGCGACGCCGCCCCGGGCGACGTCGTTACCGTGAGTAACCACGATGGTCGTTTCATCGGTCGAGGTTTCTGGAATCCTCGGTCGCAGATCCCGGTCCGCCTCGCGACGCGCCGGGAGGAGCCCATCGATGCGGCCTTCCTGCGCGCTCGGATCGCGGCGGCTCGCGCGCTTCGCCAGCGCATCGGTCTGCCGTCGGAGCGCACGACCGCTTACCGCCTGGTCAACAGCGAGGGCGACGATCTGCCCGGGCTCGTCGTCGACGTCTTCGGCCGCGCGCTTGCCGTCCAGGTGACCACGCTGGGCATGGCCGCGCGTCGCGAGGCGATCTTCGACGCTCTGGCGGCCGAATGTGAGCCCGAGTCGATCTATGAAGTGGCGGCGCAGAGCTACGCCGAGGTCGAAGGTTTCATCTCGCGCTCTCGCGTCGAGCGTGGGACAGGACCGACTCACGTCCCCTGCCTCGAAGACGGCATCGCGCTCGAGGTCGAGCCGCTGTCAGGACAGAAGACCGGCATGTTCGTCGACCAGCGGCCAAGTCGCATGCGCGTCGGCCAGCTCGCGCGTGGGGCGCGGGTGCTCGACTGCTATGCCTACGCGGGGGGCTTTTCCTTGCAGGCTGCCAGAGGCGGTGCGGTCGAGGTGACCGCGGTGGACAGTTCCGCTCGTGCGGTTGCGCGCATCGAGGCTCACGCGGCTGCCAACGGCCACAAGGTGCGCGCGGTCGAGGCCGATACATTTCGATTTCTCGAGACCGCCACGCCGCGCTCCTACGATCTGATCGTCATCGATCCGCCGAAATTCGCGCGGGCGCGCAAGGATCTCGAAGCCGCACGCAAAGGCTACGAGAGGCTCAATGCCCTGGCGATGACCGCCGCCGCACCCGGCGCGATTCTCGTCTCTTGTTCCTGCTCACAGAACGTCAGCGCCGAGGACTTCGAACGCGTGATCGCAGCGGGCGCCAAGCAGGCCGGGCGCACGGTTCGGGTGCTCGAGCAGACGGGGCCCGGCGCGGACCACCCGTTGCCAGCTGGTTTCACCGAAGGCCAGTACCTGAAGGTCTTCTTCGTCGCTGTCGACTGAGGCGGAAGCCTCGTGTCGTTGTGAAGGCGTCCGGCCGGGTCCGATCACGGACCCGGTTTGACCTCGGTGGGCGCGCTCTGCAGGGTGACGATGTAATAGACCAGCATCGCCACGATCATCACGAGCGAGACCCATTCGAAGGGGATGCGACCGAACAGGAGCGACCTTCGCCCGAAGAAGCGACCCCGCGAGCGGGTGAAAATCTGGTTCTGAATGCCCGCGAGGAAATTTCCCGGCGCCTTGGCCCGCAAGCCCGACAGCTGGCCCAACGTGGCATGCAGCTGATCGAGCTCGTGACGGCAGGCGACGCAAGCGCCGAGGTGCGCTTCGATGCGTGCGCGGTCGACGGGCGCGAGCTCGTCTTCGAGAAACGCCGAGAGCTCCAAGGTGGGGTGCTGCGTTTCGCTTTCCATGGTGCTTACCTTCACGGGATCTCGCCGCCTGCTTCCAGCCATCGTTTGAGGGCCAAGCGCGCTCGGTGCAACCGTGACTTTACCGTGCCCTCGGGCAGGCCGGTGATCTCGCAGATCTCTTCGTACGAGAGCTCCTCGACGTCGCGCAGAATGATCACCAGCCGCTGATCCTCGTCGAGCGTCGCGATCGCGCGTTCCAGGGCCCCGCCGCGTTCGGCAGCTTCCAGCGCAACGTCGGGCCCATGCACGTGCCCGTGGGTCGCACCGGCGCCTGCCCGAGCGACGTCGGCCAGCGCACTTTCGGGCGCGTCGTCGAGTCCGGCAGGGTGGGTCGAGCGCCGGGCCAGGTACTTGATGCGATTTTTTGCGTGATTGGCGGCGATGCGGAAGAGCCAGGTCGACAAGCGCGATTCGGATCGGAAGGTCTCGATGCTCTTCCAGACGGTGACGAAGACTTCTTGAGCGACGTCTTCCGCCTCGGCGCGATTGCCCACGAAACGCAGGACAAGGCCGAAGACGCGATCGCCGTAAAGACCTACCAACTCCTGGAAGGCACGTTCGTCACGTGCGCGCAGCCGGGCTACGAAGAGACGATCGGAGAGGCTCACGCTCGTGCTTTCCGCGCCCGCGGTCGCCAGGCGTCGGTTCCCGGCGAGCTGCCAGCTGCCAGACCAACGCCGCGGGGCCGAATGCACACGACGATGGACACCGGCCCGGGCAAAAGGTTCCCGCGGCTCAGGGCGTTGGGACGAAGAGCCGCAAGGAAAGACCGATGACAAAGGCCTTGCTGCCGCCCAGATCCATCCGCCCGCCGACATCGAGCGAGCCGCTGGCGCTGAGGGCCGTGAGGCCGAGGCTGCCAAAGCCGTCCTTGCTAAGGCCATCGCGACCACCGCCGCCCCGCAGGGCGAAACGCGAGGCCCAGGTGTATTCCGCTCCGCCCGAGATCGTCAGAGCCTTTTGTCGGCCCTCGGTAGGGGCGTAGGTGCGCAGGTCGAGTACGGCATCGGCCGTCACCAGGAAATCCATGACAGGTACGACCGCGAGCCCGCCGCCGAATCCATAGGGAGCCTGTGGATCTTTCAGATCACGCAGGCCGTAGCCGACGAGGCCGAGGGAAAAGCGTTCGAGGGCTCGGATGGTGAGGCCGGCGTCGAAGGTGATCCCGGTTCTCTTGTCCGCGATGCC
>JANNNO010000604.1:0-15177 GCA_031398585.1 Myxococcales bacterium
GCTCGCCATGCGCTACGTGATGCCGTCGGCGAATCCCAACCGTCGCCGTCCCCGCTTCTCCGGGCGTGAGTTCCACGACGATGCCCTTCGCCTGCAGGAGATCATCAGCGACGCCGAGACGCTCGATTCCGATCTCGCCGCGCGGCCGCTGCTGGCCGATGGCGACGCCACGGCGCTGTCGTCCGAAGCCGACGAACGGTTGGCGCAGGAGCTGGAGACGCCAGGTGAGTTCGAACGCCGTCGCGGTACCGCCCGTGGCCCTGTCGACGTTTCCCGCGATCGCGACGCCGCCCGCGGCGAAGGCCGCCAGGAGGCTCTGCCGGGTCGACACGACCGCGACAACCCGCGGGACGGCGCCCGAGACAGTGCCCGCTCGGGTCGCGACTCCCGATCCCCCGCCCCCCGCAACGGCCCCGCCGCGCGCGGACTGTCTCTGTCCTCTGGCCGAACGCCGATCCCCGACCTCGGTCTACTCGGCCCTCGCCACGCCTCGCGGCTGCCCTTCCTGGGCACCGGCGCCTTCGGCGGCCGCTGGGCGATCCCGGACTGATGCGCGTTCCGCGGACTGATGCCCGAGCTCCTTTGCTCGCGCTTGTTGGCGCGATCTAGCCCGCGTACCGGGTGGGGTCGGGAACGCCCGCAGCCGCGAAGCCGCGGCGTCGCAGGTGACAGGCGTCGCATTGTCCGCAGGCGCCCGATGGCGCCGGGTCGTAACACGAGTGAGTGAGGCCGTAGTCAACCCCGAGGGCCGTGCCGGCGGCGATGATCTGCGCCTTGTTGAGGGCAATGAGCGGCGCCACGAAGCGGATCGGACGCCCCTCGACGCCTTCTCGCGTGCCGAGTCGCCCGACCTCCTGCATAGCGGCTAGCCACTCGGGGCGACAGTCCGGGTAACCCGAGGCATCGAGCACGTTCACGCCGAGCACGATCTCCTCGGCGCCGAGCGCCTCGGCTGCGGCGAGCGCGTAAGCCGCGAACAGGGTGTTGCGCGCGGGAACGTAGGTGATCGGGACGCCCGCGCCGATCTCGTGATCGCTGCGACCCTTGGGCACGGGGATGTCGGCGGTCAGCGCGGAGCCACCGAAGGCCGCGAGATCCAGCGTGACAATCCTGTGCGACGCCGCCCCCAGGGCCTCCGCCACACGCGCCGCCGCAGTGATCTCGACGTCGTGCCGTTGGCCGTAGCGAAAGCTGAGCGCGTGACAGGCTCGCCCCTGCTGCCGCGTGATCGCAAGAGCGGTGGCGGAATCGAGGCCGCCCGACAGGAGCACGATCGCAGAGATCATGCGGGGTCTTATACTCGCAGCCGCCCCTTGCGTCGCTCATCCCCGCCTCCCCCTTTTCCGCTGGTCCCGACGACGGCGTCCCCCGAGCCGGCGCCGACCGTGCAGGACGAAGAAGCCGGCGCCACCGAAGCCTTCGAGGACGCCGCGCTCTACGATTGGGAGTACCGACGGCGCCGCGCCGATGTACGTTTTTACCGTCTCATCGCCGAAGAGCGGCGGATGGATCGCGGCCCGGGGCGGGTGCTGGATCTCGCCTGTGGGACCGGACGTCTGCTGATTCCGCTGATTCGAGACGGCCACCGGGTCCTCGGGCTGGATCGCTCCGCCGCCATGCTGGCACGCGCGCAGGCCCGCCTCGCGCGCACGGGGCCCGTCCACCGCGCCCGCGGCAGTCTCCTGCGCGGGGATCTCCGCGCACTGCCCTTGCGCGGCGGCTTTCACCTCGCGATCTGTGCTTTTCACAGCGTGGCGCACCTCATCGACGACGCGGATCTCGACGCGTTCTTTGGCGGCGTCTTTCGCGCCTTGCTCCCCGGGGGGTGGCTGGCCTTCGATCTCCTGCCGCCCGACCCCCACTGGGTGAACCGAGATCCCGAGCGACGCTGGGGGCGCACCACCTTCCGCCATCCCGCCACCCGGCAACACTTCGTCTACACGAACAACCACCGGCACGATCCGGCGCGCCGCTCGCTACACATTCGCCTCTTCTATCAGCCGCTCGATGAGGCTGGCCGCCCTGCAGGAGACGAGATCGTGCGGCGTCTCTGCCACCGCTTACTCAGTCCCGAGGAGGTCGCCCAGCGCCTCACGAGAGCGGGTCTCGAACCGCTCGCACGTTGGGGCGGATTCGACGGCCGGCCCCTGGAAAATCAGGGAGATGGGCAGGACGACGAGCACATCTATCTGGCTCGCCGGCCTCGGGATAACTCTCGATAATGCAGCCGGGAATTCCCTTGACACTCCGGAGGTCGGGGACCACGATGCCGTCCCTGCTCGATCCGCCGCATTTTTCTCGAGTGAGGGGGGAGAAATAGATGGCCGAAAAAGTCGCGAAGCTTGGGATCGCTCGAGACAAAGACTTCATGTTTTACGTGAAGGATGGGGCCATCTGGCGGGTTCGCCGCAAGCAGCCCGGCGCCCCGAAGGGCAAGCCCGAGCAGGTCGCCGACGGCGGCTTCACGATGGACTACAGCTACATTTATTTCGTCGATCGCGACGGCGACGTCTCGCGCGCCAAACGAGCGGTCGGCGGGCAGAAGCGCAAGCGCCCGGCCAAGGCGAAGAAGGCCAAAGCCAAGACGACGCGCGCTGGGGCCAAGCGGGCCGGCGCCAAGAAGGTCAGCCGCGGGGGCCGCAAGGTGAGTGCGACCAAGAAGCGCCTCGGGCCCAAGGCGTCCAAGCCGCGTTCCAAGGCCAAAGCGGCCGCGCGCAAGCGGACGTAGTCAGCGGACGTAGTCAGCGGACCTGGTAAGCGGACCTAGCGGGTCGTGAGCATGCCGGGGCGGTCTCTCCCCCGCCCCGCGCTCACCGGCACCTGGAGAGCTGACTGGAGTGACCTGACGAGCCCGACGCCGAGGCATTGACCCCGGCGTCTCGGGCTCTTTCCTATTTGGCCGGACCTGTCTTGCCGGCCAAGGGCGCATCGCCCGTGGAGGCGAACCCCGGAGCCACCGCTGCTGGCGTTCGCTTGCTCGGACGCCGCGCGTTCGCCGCGCGCTGCTCGTCCACCGCGCCGACCATCGCGGCGTCGGCCGAGACGGGGCGCCGGAAGAACCAGCAGATGGCGCCAAAGACGATCACGGTCGCCAACGACATGTACGTGTATTGCTCGTCGAGCCAGTTCGGCATGCCCCTCAGAGGCGCCCAGGCCGCGAACTGGGTGTAAGCGGTCAGGAAGAGCAGCCACGTGCCGACTTCCTCCCGCTCTTGCCAGAGCACCGCCAGACCTATGATGAAGGCGTAGTAGTAGCAAGTCAGCTCGACGCCTATCGGAATGAAGGCGACGCCGAGGGCGGTGGCGATCCAGGGCTCGACGTGGCGGGCCGCCAGGCCGATCATCGCGATGAATCCCAGCACGATGAGGATGTAGACCGGGCGCGCGTTCTTCCAGCCCGTGATCCGCGCCTCTTTCCACTTGATCCACGGATCGGTCATGCGGTCGTCCTTGAGCAGACGACCGACCTCGTCGGGACGATAAGCGAGCACCGTGCGCACGCCCATGTAGTTCGTGAGCGGCGTCTCCTTGTGCTTCACCGTGTTCTCGACGAAGCGGCGGTAGCCGTGCACGCCGCCCGAGACCGCCAGCGAGAGCGGGACCAGCAGCGTGGTGGCGATGGCGGCCCCGGCGATGAAGCGGGTGTAACGCGGGTGGAGCTCCTTGTGCTTCCACGCGTGATAGAGAAAGCCGAGTCCCGGCCCCAGGAACATGAAGCCGGGAAACACGCGCAAAAGGGTCGCGTATGCGAGGGCGGCCCCCGCCAGGTAGGGATGGTTCTTACGTAAACACGCGATCCCCGCGACCGAATAGAAGAGCCAGTCCCAGCGCAAGAACGAGCCGCCGGTCCAGTAGAAGCGTGATGGGAAGTTGGTCGCGAACGCGAGCAACGCCACCGCCAGCACCCGCCAGCCGAAGGCCCACCAGATGATGGCGTAAGTCGCCAGCAGGTAGAGCGGGTCGAACATCGCCAGCGTGTAGAGCTGGTTGACCGTGGCCGGCCCCAGGTTCGACAGCAGCGTGCCGGCTATGTTCCAGACCGGCGTGCCGTTGTAGCCGTGGTCGGTCTGCAGGTCGTCCCACCGTTTGGCGCTCTGGCGGTCGCGGAAGAACTTCACGTCCTTCTTGAAGGCTGACCAGCGCTCCGGGGTGAAGTTGCGTTTGCAAGCGTCGGGATTGGCCAGCACCTCGGCCGTGCCCTCGAGCTTGTTGGTGCGCAGATTGGTGAGCTTGCGCTGCTCGACCCGACGGCGAAGCCCGTCCTCGGCGTCGGCGGTGGCGATGCACTCGTAGAGCCGGTCGTACGACAGCTCGGGGAAGTACTTGGAGCCCACGTAGTAGTGGGTCCACTCCCAGTCGTGGATGAAGTTGCCGAAGTGAAACGAGAAGAAGTTGATGTACGTCAGCGCCGCCAGGATGCCGAGCACGGCCAGCGAGCGATCGCGCAGCCGCCGCAGGAAGGTGACACGCGCGTGGGCCGGCGCCTTCGGTCCCAGCTCCTTGGGGCGCCAGCGCCAGAACATCACCAGGGCACCGAGATGAGAACCCGCCGTGCGAACGAGATCCCAGGTGACCTCGAGGAAAGGCGCCTGTGCACCCGGTTCGACGCCCTCACCGGGACGGCGCGAACGTTCGGGTCGCCAGGCCAGCAGCAGAAGGCCGAGCACGGCGAGAGTCAATTCCCAGCGAGCGGAAGTCTCGTCGTTCCACCACGAGCGAGCCACCACACGCGCGATGGGAGCGGGATCGACGCGCAGGTTGGGCGGGAAGGGATTCGGCATCTGGCAAAAGAGCTGCACTTCCGAGATCGAATAGAAGCGATCGCCTTCACCGTTGCCGACGCGTACGTAGCGAACCGCCGCGTTGTTGAACAGGATCTTGCGACCGCGCAGGCCATCGCCGTCGACCGGCTCGATGCGGCCGAGATCGGCGTAGGTCGTTCCGTCGAGCGATCCCGAGACCGTGTAGTAGTCGTTCGCGTCGCCCTGGATCCAGATCGCCTCGAGCTTGGTGAGCGCGCCGAGATCCCAGATGATGCCCGAGGCGGTGCTCTCGAGGATGGCGGCCAGCGGCGCATCCCAAAGCGCCCCTTCGGGCGCCGCGATGTTGTCGTTGGTGCGACCGATGGCACGCACGCCGCCCACCGGCTGCGGGGTCTTGCCCGCGAGAAGATTGCCGGCCGGACAGGCCGCGGCATTCGAGGCCCCCGCGGACTGGGTCGTCGGCTGCGCCGAGGCGGCCGGCGACGTCAGCGTAACGAGACCGAGAAGCAGGACCCTCGCCAGGTGGCACGCCGAGGGACACCTGGGCCGCCCCGAGACAGAAGCGCCGAGGCCGCCCGCGCGCAAGACGTTGTCGAGACCGCGCCGGATGGCAAGACCGGGCCGAAGGGCAAGACCGGGCCGAAGGGCAAGACCGCGCCGAAGGGCAAGACCGCGCCGAATGGCAAGACCGCGCATCAGGAGATCATCCTTTCGTGCTGGGGCCGGGAGATGCAGGCGCCTTCCCCGGTGACTCGCTTTCGTAGCCGGCGATGAAAGCCTTGGTGTAGCCCCAGCCGCTCAACCAGCTGAGGACCAGACCCGCCGTGATGGCGCCCTTGCCGATCCAGCCGAGGGCCGGCTCGAGCTGAGGCAGCCCACCCGACATCGAGAAAAAAGACGGCAAGAGCCCCCACATCAACATGTTGGTCTTCAGCTTTCCGAGGAAAGACGAGGGGATGTTCTTCCGCTGCCCGGCCATGTAGCGCCGTACGCTGAGGGTCCAGAACTCGCGGACGGCGTAGATCGGGATGACATAGATGGGAAGAAAGCCCTGGTGGACGAAGATCGTGAGGGCGATCGATTCGTAGCAGAGGTCGGAAAACTGGTCGAGGATTTCGCCAAGCCGTGTCACCTGGCCGGTGGCGCGCGCCACGGCGCCATCGACATAGTCGGTCAACGCCGCGATGATCCCGATCGTCAGCGCCGTACCAGGAAAGCCATTGAAGTAGAGCAACGTCGCAACCCCGATCAGAACCAACCGTGACAGGCTGATGATGTTGGGAATCGTGCGAATATCCTGCGCCAGACCCAAGGCCATGCCCCTCATTAACACGTCCCCCGTGCTGGCGAGCCGGGGATGAGCACACGGCCCCGCATGGTGCCCCCGACGGCACCGCCGGGAGGTCCTCCGGTCCGTCTCGCGACCCCGGCCGACGTCCCTCGGATCGTCGCTGCCGCCGATGCGATCTTCCGCAATCCGCCGCCCTCCGGCCTCGGCAGCATGGGGCACGACTATCCCCTGCTTTTCGCGCCGGAGAACGCCGGAAATCTGGCTGTCCTCGAGGACGAACACGGCAGGCTCATTGCGCACGCCGGGTTCGTCATGGCGCAAGCGTCGCTGGCGGGGACGCAGGTCAAGGTGGCGACCATCGGCGCCGTCTTCACCCATCCCGACCATCGCCACCGGGGGCTCGCTTCATCGGTGCTCGCGGCCGCCGTCGCCCGGGCGCGCGGCCTCGGGGCCGATCTCGGACTCGTCTCGGGCCAACGCGGCCTTTACGAGCGCGCTGGCTTTCTCCCCTACCCCGCTTGTCCCCGGTATCGCGTCGCCGCGGGACCTGCCACGACCCATGATTGCGAGATCGTCGCGGCCACTACGGCGTCCTTGCCCGATCTCATGAGGCTGGGCGCCAGTGAACCTGTCCACTTCGTCCGCGCTGAAGCGCACTGGCGTACGCTGCTTGCCGCCAACGTGCTCTTCTTCGAACCCGCAGAGACCTTCCTGGTCGAACGTGCGGGACGGCCCGTGGCCTACCTGGCGGTAGGGCGACCAACGCTGCGCACGCCCGAAGGCGACAGGCGCGGGGCCCGCGCACTCGAGCTGGGCGGGGATCGGGCCGCAATCGCCGGTGTCGCGCCCGCGCTGGCTCGAAAGCTGGGCGTCGGTACCATCGACCTCGTGTTGCCGCCCGGCGATCGTTCCATGGACGCGCTGGCGCAAACGTCAGGCTGGACCGCTGACGAAGTTCGCTTGCCGTTCACCTCCGCCTGGTGGTCACCCGGCCTCGCCGATCTGCCGCTGCCGTTTTACGGCTTCAACTACGTGTAGGCGCAGAGCGCGCACCCCACGGGTGTACACTCGCTCGGCATGCCAACGAGCGTCGCGCTCATCCTCACGGGGATGCTGGTGCTGGCCAACGCGTTCTTCGTCGCCTCCGAATTCGCCATCGTCAAGATTCGCCCGACGCGGGTGCGTGAGCTGGCCAAGACCGGCAGCAAACGCGCCGCCATGCTGGTCGGGGTTACGGATCGTCTCGAAGCGTATCTGTCGGCGAACCAGCTCGGGATCACCCTCGCGTCGCTGGCGCTCGGTTGGATCGGCGAGCCGACGCTGGCGCGCGTGACCGAGCCGTGGTTCGTCGGTCTCGGCGAGTACTCCGGGATCGCGGCACGCACGCTGGCTTTCACCGGCAGCTTCATGGTCATCACGTTCTTGCATACGACCATCGGCGAGCAGGTGCCGAAGGTTCTCGCCCTGCAGCGGGCCGAACCGGTCGCACTCTGGACCGCGCCCGTCCTGCGCGCGTTTTACTACCTGGCATTCCCGCTCATCTGGATCCTCAACACGTCGTCGAATCTGTTCCTACGGCTGCTCGGGCTGTCGCCCAAGACCGAAGCCGACATGCTGCACTCGCCGAACGAGCTGCGTCTGGTCTTGCAGCATGTGAAGCTGGATCCGAGCGCGCGGCGGCTGATCGATCGCGTCTTCGACTACACCCATCGCGTCGCCCGGCAGGTGATGACCTTGCGTCGCGATCTGGTGACGCTGACTGCGGGCCTGCCTTTCGAGGAGAACCTGAAGGTTGCGCTTGCCAACCAATACACGCGCTATCCATTGGTCGATCCCAACACCGACGAGGTGGTCGGCTACGTTCACCTCAAGGACATCGTCGGAGCGCTCGCCTCTCCGCGCCCGCCCAAGCGAATGCGCGAGATCTGCCGCCAGCCGATCTACGTGTCGGAGGAGACGCGCCTTGAATGGCTGCGACGTGAATTTCAACGCCGCCGCGTGCACATCGCGGTCGTGCTGGGCGCCGGCGACAAGTTCGTCGGCATCGTGACGATGGAAGACCTGCTGGAAGAGTTCGTGGGCGAGATCCAGGACGAGCAGGACGTCGGCGAGATTCCGCCGATGGTCCGCAGCTCGGATGGTCGCTTCGAAGCCGACGGAAGACTGACCCTCGATGTCGCCGCACGCGATCTCGGCCTAGCCCTGGCAACGCCGTCGCCCAGCATCGAGACCCTCGGCGCCTTCATCGAAGCGACGCTCGGCCGGGCGCCCATGCCTGGCGACGCGATCGAAGCAGGCGGCTTCAGGCTCGTGGCGGGCGAGATCCGCGATGGACACATCCGACGGGTGCGGGGCGAGCCCCTGCCTATGACCGCGGAAGACGAACCCGAGACCGCGACGCTGGAGTCGACGGCGACCGCCATGGCCGGGCCCGAGACAGCCCTGCAGGAACGGCCCTCCGCCCCGACGCCCCGGCAAGTCGACCCGAAACCACCAGGCTGACCGACCTCGCGGGGGCCGATCCGACCTGGCGCCGACACGCTGGCAAGGATCCTTGCGCAGCGGCGCGCGGCCATGCTATTGACGGCGGCTCACGAAGTTTCCGAGTCGCCCAGGTAGCTCAGTTGGTAGAGCAACGGACTGAAAATCCGTGTGTGGACAGTTCGATTCTGTCCCTGGGCACAAAGCCAGCGATGGCGAAGGAGTCGGGGTGAACCCGCCCTCCCCTACGCGTCCCTTCAGCGTGCGCCAGGCGACGGCCGCCGACGCGGGCCTTGTGCACGACTTCATCGTCGAGCTCGCCGCCTTCGAGAAGCTCTCACACGAGGTGGTGGCGACACCCACCGACCTGGAAGCGGCCCTGGCTCGCCCCGAGCCTCACGTCGGTGCCCTCTTGGCCGAGGTCGGCGGACAAGCCGTCGGCTACGCGCTCTACTACGAGACCTTTTCGAGTTTCCTCGGCAAGACAGGCCTTCATCTCGAGGATCTCTTCGTCAGGCCCGAGCACCGCAGGCGCGGTATCGGCAGAGCTCTCCTGCTGGCGCTGGCCCAGCTGGCGCACGACCGCCAATACGGACGCGTCGAGTGGACCGTGCTCGACTGGAACGAGGGCGCCATCGCTTTTTACCGCGAGCTAGGCGCGGCGCCGCTTCCGGACTGGAGGCTCTGTCGGCTGACGGGCGACTCGCTTGCCGCGGCAGCCTCGCTCAGTCGAGCAGGCTCGGGTTCTCGATCAAGATGATCGAAGCCATGGCGCCGACCAGGTAGTGCCCCAGCTCCGAGTCGTGCGTCAGCAAGCGTCGCCGAGCCTGCTCGCGATCGGCACCTGCGACGAGTTTGTCGATCGTCGCGCGTCCGCCTGTATAGGCGGCGATTGCGACCGGCCAGTCGCCAAAGTGGGCGTGCAGATCCCGCAGCAGCGCCGCGGCTGCGGCTGTTGCGCGCGTGGGATCCAGGCGTTCGTCTTTCCCCGCGGAGATCTCGAGACCGAAGCGGCGGGCGGTGGCGGGGAGGAATTGCCAGATCCCTGCTGCTTGCCGTTCCACCGGCCGGTTGGGCTTCACGTCGTTGTCGAAACCCGATTCCAGAAGCGCGAGCGCAAGCAGCACCCGCGGGACCTTCTGTTCCTGGAAAGTCTGGTCGAGCATGGGACGCAAAGGCTTCATGCGGTTGAACGCAGCCTTGAGCTTGGCCCGCGCCTCGGGCGTGCCGATCCGCTGATTGATCGCTTCGGCGACCCGCTCGTCGACCAGCACGGGAAAGTGTTCGCGTGCCTCGATCTGCGAAGCGAGAGCGGCGATCTCCCCCAACGACAGGCGCCGCTCGCCCACCGCACCACTGACCGACCATGACGCCAGCAACGTCACCGCAGCCAGCGCCGTCGCCATCATTGCCGGACCTTGGACCAGAGATCGGGCCGGCTTCGTTGTCGTTGTCTTGGTCTTTGTCTTTGTCTCGGTAGTCATCATGGCGAACCTCCTGCGCAACACGTCCCGACTTCCAACTCCACTTCCAACTCCCGACGCCATCGCCCGCCCTCCCAGCGCCGCGATCTGACGGTCACCAGAGGGCGGCGCGACGATGCTGATCGCCCAGAGAAGCGCATCGCCGTAGGCTGCCGGCGTCACCGCGGGCCGTTCGAGGACGCGACGATCGCAGGCCAGATCCTCGAGCTCGGCCAGAGCGCGCTGAAACCAGGCCAGCAGCGGATTCCAGAAGAAGAGCACGCCCACTGCCTGAACCACGGCGGCGATGCGAAGGTCGCCTGCTCGGTGATGTCCCACTTCGTGAGCGATCACGAGGCGCAGGCGCTGCCTGTCGACCAGGAGCGCCGAGGGGATGACGATGTACGCGTGGCCGTCGACGCGCGCCGCGAACGGCGAACCGAGATCGTCGCTGACCACGAGCCTCACCCGCCCGATCCGCTTCCAGACGGGAAGAGGCCGACAGATCTGGCCGAGCCGACGCCGCCGCCAGACCGTTCGGCCGACGCCAGCCGACATGCCGAGCCCGAGAAAGAGCCCGCCCGCGAAGAGCACGTCCCTCCCGAGCCGGAGCGCGTGGCTGCGATCACCTGACAGAGTCTCGGCGGCGGTGGCATGCCCGGACCTCCTAGCCCCGACGACCGCGCCTTCGTGAGGACCTGTGCCTCCAGCACCCCAGATCTCGATCGGCGCCGGAGCCCGTGGCAAGAGCAGAGCGAAACCGAGCGGCGCCACGAGCCCGAGCCCGACCAAGGCGAGCGCCAGCCGCGACCAGGTCCGAGCCGCCAACGTCACCCCCGCCCCGCCCCAACGCGCCACCGCCGTCGTCAGTACGCACGCCAGCGCGACACCGATCGCGGATTCCAGGTAGAGCCCGATCAGGGTCGTCGTGGTCATGACCGCTCCGATCGGGAAGGCGAGAGCAGCGCGCGCAGCTCGTCGACGTCCTCCGGTTTGAGGCCGTCTCCTTCGAAAAGCCGTTTCACCAGTTCGACCGGCTGCCCGCCGAACACGCGACCGACGACATCCCGCAAGGCGAAGCTCTGATAGTCGTCGCGCCCGACCTGAGGCAGATACCGATGTCCTCGACCGACCTTCTCGGTGGCCAGCACACCCTTCTGCTCGAGGATGCGAAGGATGGTCGACACGGATGTGTAAGCCAACGACCGACCTGGCGGCAGACGCTCGATGACCTCGGTCACGGTGGCGCCACCCAGTTGCCAAACGATGGTCATCAACTCGAGCTCGACCTCGGTGAGCAGCTTGTCGGGCCGTTTGGCTCTACCGCGCGCCATGCCGTTACGATGACTAAGATCTTAGTTGTCGTCAACGAAAAGATTAGTCGATGGCCGCCCCGACCCGCGCGACGACGCGGCTTGCTGGCCATGGCCCCATCGGGTATGACCTTCGCTCCGCTCATTCGGACTTTCGAGGAGTCGCCTCATGCACAAAGGGACAATGTTCGTGCTCATGGCCGGCGCCGTTGCCGGTGGTATCGCTCTCGGCGTCGGCCTGAAGAAGGACGGCCCGGGCGATGACGAAGCTCCGAGGCGCGCGCCAACCGCCGCGCAGCCGACCCCCGGGGCTGCCCCGCCGCCCTCCGCGCGCCCGCCGGTGCCGAGCGACGTCTACAAGGTTGCGCTCGGCAACGCTCCGGTGAAAGGCGGCAAGGCGCCCAAGGTCACGCTGATCGAGTTCTCCGAGTTCCAGTGTCCGTTCTGTAGCCGGGTCAACCCGACCGTCAAGCAGATCATGGACACCTACAAGGACGACGTCGCCGTCGCCTTCAAGCACCTGCCGCTGCCGTTCCACAACAACGCCGAGATCGCCGCCATCGCGTCGATCGCCGCGCAGGAGCAGGGCAAGTTCTGGCAGCTGCACGACAAGATGTTCGAGAACCAGCAGGCCCTCGATCGCCCGAACCTCGAGAAGTACGCCGCCGAGATCGGTCTCGACGTCGCCAAGTTCAAGGCCGGCCTCGACAACCCGCAATTCAAAGAGCGCGTGAAGGCCGACGCGCAGCTGGCCGCGCAGGTCGGCGCCAGCGGCACCCCGACGTTCTTCATCAACGGTCGCAAGCTGGTCGGCGCGCAGCCTTTCACTTCGTTCAAGACCGTCATCGACGAGGAGATCACGAAGGCCGACGAGAAGCTCAAGGCGGGCGTGCCTCGCGGTGAGCTCTATGCCGCATTCATCAAGGACGGGATGGAGAAAGCCGCCCCGCCCCCCGCCCCGCCGGGCGAGCCGTCGGCAGAGACGGTCTACAAGGCCGAGGTCGGCAACGCGCCCGCCAAAGGCGTGCGAGACGCGCTCGTCACCATCGTGCAGTTCTCCGACTACCAGTGCCCGTTCTGCACGCGCGTCGAGCCCACGATGGACAAGATTCTCGAGGAGTACAAAGGCAAGGTCCGCGTTGTCTGGCGCGACTTCCCGCTCGATTTTCACCAGAACGCGTTGCCCGCGGCCATCGTTGCCCGCGTGGCCGGTGAAGAGGGCAAGTTCTGGCAGATGCACAAGAAGCTCTTCGAGAACCAGCAGGCGCTGGATCGGCCGAGCCTCGAGAAGTACGCCGCCGAGCTCGGCGTCAACGTCGGCAAGGTGAAGGCCGCGCTCGACAAGAAGAAGTACGAAAAAGAGGTCATGGCCGACATGGCGATGGGCCAGAAGATCGGCGTGCGCGGCACCCCCGCCTCGTTCGTCAACGGCATCTTCGTCTCGGGCGCGCGTCCTTTCGAGCAGTTCAAGGCCGTGATCGACAAGGAGCTCGCCAAGGCCGAGGCCCTCGTGAGCAAGGGCGTGCCCGAGGCCAAGGTCTACGACGAGATCATGAAGACTGCGGCCGCGACCGTAGCGGCGGCGCCCGCGGCGGCCAAGAAGGCCCCCGATGCCGAGCCGACGCCCGAGACCGATCAGACGATCTTCAAGGTCGACGCCGGCAAGTCGCCCTCGCGCGGCCCCAAGAACGCGCCGGTCACCTTGGTGCTCTACTCGGACTTCCAGTGCCCCTTCTGCAAACGCGTCGAGCCAACCATCACGCAGTTGGAAAAAGAGTTCCCGGGGAAGATCCGAGTGGTCTGGAAGGATTTCCCTCTCGACTTTCACCAGAACGCACGGCCCGCGGCCATTGCGGCGCGCGTCGCTGGTGAAGAAGGGAAGTTCTGGCAGATGCACGCAAAGCTCATGGAGAACCAGACCGCGCTCGACCGCCCCTCGCTGGAGAAGTATGCCCAGGAGATCGGCGTCAACGTCGGCAAGCTCAAGGCGGCGCTCGACGCCAACAAGTACGCCGCCGACATCGACGCCGACATGAAGTCGGCGCAGGCGATGGGCATCCAGGGCACGCCGGCGTCCTTCATCAATGGCCGCAAGATCCCGGGCGCCTACCCCTACGAGACCTTCAAGGCGATCGTCGAGCAGGAGCTCGCGAAGGCCAAGAAGCGCTCGTAAGCAAAGGCGGTGCGCATGGCGAAGAGCAAGACCCGCCTGCCCGTCATCATCGGCATCGTGCTGGTGACGGGCTTCCTCGCCGTCCGCTTCCTGGAGGCGGCGGGGACGCGCGCTCATGCCATGCGCACCGAGGCCTGCCAATCGCTCGGCCCCAAGACGATGGCGGCGGGTCTCGCCCCCGGCAAACCGGCGCCTGACTTCGAGCTGGCCGATCAGAACGGCAAGAAGTGGAAGCTCTCGAGCCTGCGCGGCAAACCGGTGCTCATCAACTTCTGGGCGACCTGGTGTGCCCCCTGCGTCGAGGAGATGCCCTCGATCGAGAACCTGAAAAAGCACCTCGGTGACGACCTCACCGTCCTTGCCGTCAGCGTCGATGAGGATTGGGACGTGGTGAAGAAGTTCTTCCCCAAGGGGACGTCGTTGCCGGTGCTGCTCGATACGAGCAAGGACGTGCCCAAGCGTTTCGGGACCGAGAAGTACCCCGAGACGTTTCTGGTCGATTCGCAGGGGAACGTGCAGACGCTGCTCCATCAGGTGAAGTGGGACGGCGCCGAGGCGGCTCTTTGCCTCGAGAACCTGCACTGAACGCGTCGGACTTCGGGGCCCCGCCGATCATCGGGCCGCAGGCGCTGCGGTTCGATCGGCGACAGCAGCTTTACGTCTGGCTCTGCGGCCTCTTCGTCGCTGCGCTGCTGACCGCGGACCTCATCGGGGGCAAGTTCTTCCGCGTCGGCAGCACCGATCTGTCGGTCGGAATGCTCGTCTTCCCGCTCACGTTCGTGCTCACCGACGTGCTCAACGAGTTTTACGGGCCGCAACGCACGCGCCTGGTGACGTTCGTCGGCCTCGGTGCAGCGGTCTTTGCATTTGCGCTGATTCAGGTGGCAATCGCACTGCCGGTCAGCCCGGAATCGCCGCTGCCGGGCCCCGCGTTCGCCACGGTCTTCGGGTGGTCGGCGCGCCTTTACATCGCTTCGCTCAGCGCCTACCTCGTGGGTCAGCTGCTCGACATCTCGCTCTTTTCGCTTCTGCGCCGGCTCACGCGGCACCGCCTGCTCTGGCTGCGCGCGACCGGGTCGACCCTCGGCAGCCAGCTCATCGATTCGACCATCGTGACCTTCGTGCTCCTGGTGGGGCAAAAGCCGCTCGCCTTCATCTTCACGGTCGTACGCGACTCCTACCTGCTCAAGGTGCTGATCGCGATCGCCTTCACGCCGCTGATTTACGGCGTGCACGCGCTCATCCTGCGGGTCATGAAGGAGCCGCGTCTGGTAACGGCGTCGGCACCGAGCGTCGAGCCCGGCGCCCTCTCCTAGGCGTCCCGCCGCGCGGCGGCCAAGTCGGAAATTGCTCGCCGCTGCCGACTTCGGCTAGACTCGCCAACCTGAACGGATGTTCCACCCAGTCGTCGCCTCGTGGTTCGAACGTCGTTTTGCCCGGCCCACGCCGGTGCAGGAACGGGCCTGGCCGCTCATCTCCAGCGGCGCGGACGTGCTCCTCACGGCGCCGACCGGCTCGGGCAAAACGTTGGCCGCGTTCTTGGCTGCGCTCGACAGTCTGACTCGGCAGGCGATCGATGGCACGCTGGTCGACGAGACGCAGATCCTCTACGTCACCCCGCTCAAGGCGCTCTCGAACGACGTTCGTCGCAATCTGGAAGAGCCGCTGGCGGAGATCAGCGCCGCGGTGGCCG
>JANNNO010000061.1:0-22019 GCA_031398585.1 Myxococcales bacterium
GTCTTGCTGGTGCTGGATGTCCCGGCCACCGGCCCGATGTCGACCACCAGGTCGAGCACACCCTCGGCCGGCGTGGCCTCGGGCTTGGGTGGAAAAGCCAGAGCCCGCCCCGGCGCCGATGCAACGAAGTGCAGAACGGCCGCCAGCAAGAAGAGCGAGCGGAGGCACTTCGTCGTCGCTTTTCGCATGATGGTTTCGTTGAGCAAGTCCCATACCGCATGTGCGGCGAGCGACTGCGGGCGCGCCGCCGATCTTCAACCGCGCAAGTCCTGCGCGCGAGCTGCGCCCTGGCGCACTTTCCGCGTGCCCGCGGGCGCGAACGCGGGTCAAGCAGCTGGCGCCGCGGTTGCCCTTGCGACGGCAGGAACGCCTGGTTTGCCGCTGCCTCGCCGCTTACCTCGCGGCGCCTCAGGTTGCTTGCGATGACGCCGACGCCGCCATTGCCGCCGCGTGCCCCTGGCCGACCGGAAGATGGGGCTTGCAACAGTCCGGAAGCTCCGCGCGCAAACGCGCGATCGCTTCGGCCGCCTTGGTCAGAAAGTCTGGCTGACTCGCGATGATGAACCGTCGCGGGTGTCCTGCCCAGGCCCGCTCGATGCGCTCGTCGATCTCCGCAGCCAGGACCTCGGACTCGGTCCGCAGGGCATTCTGGTGGTTGTAGCCGAAGGCCGCGCTCGGCGTCCGCAGGTGAACGACCGCAGCGTAGCGCGCAAGCTCGTTGTCGCGAGTCGTTCCGACCTGCTCGAGCAACTCCTCGGAACGGCCCGGCCAGTAGGCCAATCCATCGAGCGTCCCTCGATCGCAAAGTGTGATTGCAGGGATCGGACCACCCGCAGCGACTGCCTCGAGCTCTCGCTGGACGTGAAAGATCGCGCGCTGAACCGCACGCTTCGCCGAGGGCGCCTCTTGCCGCGGAAACCCACCACGAAAGAGCAAACTCGCCGCCTCGGGCAGCACCCGCACATGCTTACAGAGGTACCGGGCCACCAGCTCGAGCACGGCGGTCTTGCCCGCACCTGGCCCGCCGGTGACGACGATTCGGTGCTCGGGGTGCTCCTGCTCGCAGACACATGGGTTCGGCATCTCGTCGCAAGAGCGTAGCGAGGTCCGTGCCAACGACGCGCTCCGCCCCTCCCGCCAGAAGCCGGCAAGAAAATGCGCGCGACAACCCGAGTTGCGAAAACGCTGCGGGCTCGTCACTTCCGACGCAAAAACGCCCGAACCGAGTCGACTCCCGCGAGGCCGTCGACCGTGATGCGTTCGGCCGGCGACAGCTCGTCGGGCGCCTGGTAGCGGGCGGTGAGCAGGGGCAGCCGATCCTCGCGGGCGTCGGATTCGCAGGGCGTACCCTCGCGCGCGCGCAACCGGCGGCGCAAAGTCGCCTCGCCGCAGGACATCTCCACGAAGAGGAATCTCCGCCCCTCGCGTTCGGCCAGCGCCCGTGCGGACGCGCGTGCGACAGGATCGCCGAAGGTCGCGTCCAGGATGACGCCGCGACCAGAACGAAGCACCTGGTGCGCGCGTCGCAAGACTTCCTCGTAGGTGAGCTTCGTCATCGCGTCGGTGTAGAGCGCCTCACCGCCGCGTTCGGTGGCCGAGAGCCCTCCTAGCGACTTGCGGGTTCGATCCGAGGAGATCGCAGGGATCTGCAGCTCGTAAGAGAGCGCGTCGGCCATGCTGCTCTTACCGCTGCCTGGCAGGCCCCCCACCGCGATCACGTCCCGGTTCACGGGCCGATCCTCGGAGTAGGCGAGCGCGAGGGCGAACAGCCGCTCTGCCTCGCGCGCCTTGCGCCGTGCCTTCTCGACATGGGTCGCGGGATCCGCCGCCACGAAACACGCGACCTTGGCGCGGACCCAGGCACGGTACGAGAGGTAAAGATCGAGCAGAGGATAAAAGCCGTAGTCGTTCGAATCGCGGGCAAAACGCGCCAGGAAGTAGGCCGCCAGATCGGCGCGGTCAGCGGCGTCGAGCTCCATGGCCAGGAACGCGAGGTCGAGGGCGACGTCGAGGCAACGAAACCGACGGTTGAACTCGATGGGATCGATGATCAGCGGATGACCTGCCGCTCCGAGCGGGAAGAAGACGTGCTCGAGGCGCAGATCGCCATGCCCCTCGCGAATCTTGTGCTCAGCGATGCGCTCGCTGAGCGCGTGGGACGCCAAGGTCAATGCGCCCTCCTGCCACCGGTAGAGGCGGTGGACGTCCTGCGCGCTGACGAAGCGGTCGAGGTAGGGAAGAGTCTGCTGGTAGTTCTCGGCGAGGTTGGCCGCCATCACCGTCGGCGCGCCGAACTCGGGAGCCACAGGGGCCGCCTGATAGAAGTCCGCCAGGAGTGCCGCCAGGGTCGCGAGATGCTCCCTGTGCAGACGCCCATCCTCCACCATCGCCCGTGCGCTATCCGCGTCGGGCAGGCGGCGCATGCGAACCGCGTGGTCGACGACGTCTCCCGGCCCGACGAAGGAGAGGCCTTGCGGCCCTCGGTAGACGGGCTGCACGCCCCTGTAGACGTCGGGCGCGAGTCGCGAGCCCAGCCGCACCTCGTCTTCGCAGCAGCGGCGGCGCTTGTCTGGATCGGAGTAGTCGAGGAATCCGAAGTCCACCGGGCGTTTGACCTTCCAGACCTCGTCATCGGCGATGAACACCCAAGAGGCGTGGGTACTTGCCAACACGACCGTTTCGGGTTGCGGAGGCGGGAACACGTCGGGCCGACAAAGCGCCTCGGGAAGCGCCGACGACGAGCTCGGCTCCTCTGCGGCATTCCCCGCGGCGGATACCGCCGGAGCCGGCTGCACGGAGACAACACCTTGCACGCTGGCTGCCTCAGTCGCTCGCCTGGTCGACGTTCACGACGTCGTCGCGGAGCAGATCGGCGTTGAGGCAACCTCGTTCCTCCTCCGCCATATCGAGGAGCAGCTCGGTCACCAGGCTACGCGTCGCAACCGCGAGTCGTTCGGCGTCCCAGTCGGCCTCGATCCCTTCGATGAGCGTGTCGAGCTCAGCGCGCTGACAAGCGTGCTCCTCGAGCAGCCGCGATACCCGCTGCGGTCCCCAGATGTCGGTCCGCGCCAGGAGGGGTGCCAGATGGCGCTCTTCGAAGGCGAGGTGAAATCGGAACCGAGCCCGGAGACCTCGCACGATGTGCGTTAGCCCCAGGGTCGCCAGGGGCTCACCGCGGAGGACCTGCGTCGTCGCGGCGAGGGCGCGCTGGAGGAAGTCCCGCAACTGCACGTGTTGCTCGAGAACCTGATCTCGCACGGTCGCGGCTTTCATCGGCAGGGCGACTTCGCTCAACATGGTTTCACCTCCCACGCGTTTGCATTCAGCCGATGGAGCTGCAATCGCCGGGCCCGCCCCTCGGGCGCCCTTTGAGCGAAACCACGCAGAATTTGCCGACGCTGCCGCCAGGGGCGCGAGATTCGCCGGCGTCCCAGGCGCGGGCGCCCGCGGTCCGATCAAGCTTCTGCCGACTTGCGGCGTTGCGGCCTTTCACCTAGGGTCGCGGCCTCGCTCTGGCGAAGGAGGCCCCGATGCCTGCGCAGTCGCTTGGAAAGCTGTCCGCTGACGATCTCGTTCGCATCCTTCATCGACGGCGGCTGCAGTATCGCGCGGGCGTCGCTCACGGCGTTTCGCTGGTCGAAGCGCCGGCGGGATCGCCCACCATCCCGACCATCGACATTTACGACCCCTTCGGCGCGCGCCCCACCCTCGCGGTCGCCGGCCGTGCGCTGCCACCCTTCGCCTGGAGCTACGACGACAAGGGTTTTCGTTGGTCCTACGACGCCGGCGATCTTCCCACATCGGGCGCGCTCAGCTACCGCGACGGACGGGCGGTGGCCTCCGGGATGGTGACGGTTGCGCAACGATCGTTTGCCGTCGAGCTCGTGCTGGATCCGGTTCGCTTCGCGTGTCTGCTGTCGAAGGATGCCGGCGCTCATATGTCGACGGGCACCTTTCAGCTCACGCTGCGCACACCTGGGATCGACTGGGACAAGGCCACCTGGATCGACGCTGGGCTGCAGATGAGCTACCACGTAGTCCCGGGTTCCGGGTTTGGTACGCCTCCCGAGGTCGTCGTCGCGTTCGAGGATCGCGCCACCGGGGTCAGCTGGGTGCCCGAAGACCAGTCGTCATCCATGACCCACGACCTCACGCTGGTCTACGACGCCGCAGGCGAAGCTCCCCCCAGCGACAGTCGCTCGCATCTGTCGGGTCCGGCCACGGCATTCAGCGCCGTGCTGCCGCTGCAGATGATCGCAATGCTCTCGCCCGACGCTCAAAGCCTCGATGCCGCCATAGCCGTCGATTCAGCCAGCGTGCCCACCGTCTACGCGGTTCGCGGCACCTACCTCGATGGCCCACCCGCCATCCCCGCGCCCGCCACCCGCGCGGCCGTGATGCCGAGCCCGCGCACCGGGCCCGATCCGTCGTTGCTCGCCAACATCACGCCCTTTCAGACCGTGACTGGCGCGGACGGCGCAACCCGCACGATCGATGTCGTCCAGCGTGCGGCGGCGAAGGACTTCCGCGACATCCTGATGCACACCCTGCCCGACGAACTGCTCGCCCTGGTCGCGCCCATGAATCCGGTGACCCACAAACCCGAGCGCCCACCGCTCGACGCCGACGTTGCGACCATCGCGAACCTGCCCGGAGCCGACGGAACGACGGCGGCTGCCTTCTACGCCAGCCTCGGCGTGCCTTATCTCACCCAGGTGCTGGCGCGATCCACCGTCAAGCCGCCTGACCCGTTCGCCAAGACTCTCAACGCCAACCGAGCCCGCCTCTGGATGTCGCAGCAGACCGCGGCGGCGTCCGTCTACAACACCCAGCTCCCGGCGCTCTACAACATGCGCTTTGCCAAGCTGGTGCCAGACATCAATCCCTACGTCGACGACCAGAAGGCCAACGCCGCGACCTACGCGCCCTCCGTGCTCGCTGATGCCGCCGCCTGGAAACAAGAGATCATCGGATCGATGTCGAAGCCGTCGCCCGACGACGTGAAGGCTTTCACCGATATGGTCGACGAGCTGAGCCAGCTCGGCGCCAATGGTTGCTACTGGGCGTACCGCTTGTTCAGGTTCGCCACCGCACCCAGCACCTTGCGCGGCCTGCAGGCCGGCAGCATGGCCCCCGGGCAAGGCAACACCAGCTTCGCCGTGCGCATGCAAGGTTATTGCGCCGTTCTGGCCATGCTGGATCCCTCGGGAACATTCACCAAGCGCTACGCGCAGACCCTGTCGATGGTCCAGATCAGCAACGTCTTCTCGCAACTCATCGACTACGACGGCAAGGCTGACGGTCTCAAATACGTCGTTCCCCGGCTTATCCAGGCATTCCTGCAGCGCTACGCCGACAGCCCCGACCCCGACGTGCAGAAGGCCATGGCCGAGCTCCTCGAAGCCCAGCACAACGGCAAGCTCGACGAGCTCATCCAGGCGTTCGTCAACCTCTCCTCCGAAGTCTCGGGGGCGTACGAATGGCGGACTCTCACCAACGCCTTCAAGCCCGCCGCGGCCAACGGTTTGCTATTCGCCGCCGATCTCGTGGCCGGCGCGTGCGCCATCGGTGGCATAGCGATGTTCGCCCTGGGCGTCCGAAACTTCGGCGCTCTCACGGCAGATCAACAGGCAAACGTCGTTATCGGCGGCACCGAGCTTTTCGTCAACACCGCCATTTCATTGATCAAGCGAACCTTCGCCATCGGCGAAATCTTTTCGTCGCAGGCCCTGCGCTGGGAAAAGTTCAAGATCGCCATCAACCCATTGATCGACAACCTCACCAAGGCGCAAGAGAACGTCCTCACGGGGTTGGTCAAGCGCGTGATTGGTCAGACCAACGCCGACGCAGCCGCCGCCGCGCGCGCCACCGGCGCCTACGCGCTGCTGGCCGATCCAAACGATCCTGTCGACATGACGACCGCCGAAAGGTGGCTGGGGCGCAACCTCGACGAGTTCACCATTCGCCTGGGTGTGGTCTTCGGCGTCGCCAACTTGGTCATGTCGGCGATCGCCCTGTCGGAGTCGCACGACCCACTCGGTGTTGCCTCGAACAGCCTCTTCGTCGCGGGCGCCGCCCTCGAGACCTTGACCTACGCGGCGGGTTGGTTCGTGCAAGGTGCGCTGGCCGTCACCGAAGCGACGCTCGACTTGCTCAGCCAGATCATGTCGGCCTGTACGATCGTCGCCGCCGCGCTGGCCATCGCGGGGCTCATCGTCGCCATCGTCGAGATGTGCGAACACCACGCGACCCCGCTCGAGACCTTCGCCACCACCGAAGCGAGCGGCGCGGGGCTCTACATGCCGCTCGGATACGAGATCGAGAGTTTGCAAACGTTGGCCCCTGCCGGAGAGCCGAGCCGCGTGGCGGTGAGCCTGTCGGGACGGCCAGGCGCCGTGCTGAGGATGGCCGCTGATGCGACGGTGTCGATCGGAACTGCCGATCACTCGAACGCTTCTTGTCTACAGCTGCTTTCGAACGGCACCGGACAATTTCGGATCGCCTCGATCGTGCCCACGCAGAACACCTCGACCATCTGCTTGACGGCCAAAGACAGCGTCTTGTCGGCGCAGCCTTATGCCGACCCCATGGCGAAGGACGGCGCGGCGGTTGCGGCGGCGCAGCTGTGGTGGGCGACGCCGCTGGTGGCCGCTCAGACCGTGACGATTCCGGGCGATGCGCCCAACGATCCGCCCACGACGGCGGTGCAATCGGGGACCTTCGCCATCTCGTCCGCATCGGACCCGACGAAATACCTCGACCTCGCCGGTGCGGCCCCGCAACTGTCGCCCACGCCCAGCGCCATCACGATCGCGATGACCACGGTCGCCCCGCAAGGCCTGACCATGGCGGACCCGTTGCTCAGCACCAACGATCGCGACCGCCGCTTCATGCCGAACCTCACGACCGCGGGATCGGCGCCCCGCCAATTCACCTTGGCGCCCGCGCTTCCCCCCACGTTCTCGTTCGACCCTGCCACCGGCATCATCGCGCAGGAGATCGGCGCCACCCCACCGCCCACGCCGGCCATCGCCTACACCCTCACCTGCGACAACGGCGTCGCTCCCGCGGCAACGGTGGACTTCCACGTGGCAGTCACCCCCGCGCCGGCGCGCGCTTAGAGCCTGGGAGGTTCACGATGGCCAATAGCCCGCAATTCGAAGCCTACTTCCAGCTACTGCCCGACCAGGGCTCGAACCCCGTCGGAACGGGCCTACGAAAGAGCTGGGCGCGCATCGCCGAAGCCAGCCTCCAGGGCGGCTACTACGGCACGGGAGGCGACTCGCCCCACGATTCCTATTCCAACCTCTTCTTTGGTGTAACCCCCGCCTCTCTCAGCGGACTCGAGGGTCAACTCATGGCGCTCGGCGGCCAGCCGGCAACCTGGGTCGGCTTCGCGGCCGCCATGGTGACCGACACCCTGCTGCTCGTGGCACCGTCGACCCAGGCATTGATGTCGCCCCAGGGGAACAGCTATGGACGCCCATCGCTGAACCACTACAAACCCCGACGCACGTCCGATGACGAAGGGTGGCTGCTGACGAATCTGCACGCCGTCGCGTTCACGGGTTACCAGCTCGTGTTCGCGGCGCAATATGCCGCGCAACTGCAGCCCGGCGCCGCCAATGCCTATATCGCGGCCCTGACCAGCCCTGCGTGGATCACCGCAAAGCGGGCCAGCGTCGCCAGCGGCACCTGGACCAACGCCACGTGGGAGATGTTCCATCACACCATCAAGATCCTGGCCGCCGGCGGCACGGCAGCCCAGATCTCCGCGGCGCTGTCGACGATTGCGAACGCGGGTCTGCCGTTGCCGCCCGAAGTGAACGCAACGACGTGGCAGGGATACCGCGGCTTCATCGGCAACCCGGTCCTTTCCACCGCCGACTTTCAGGCCGACGGCATGCCCGGCCTGCTGACGCCGGTTTACAAGCTCGCGTGGAGCCCAAGAGGGCAATACGGCTCCACGGTTCCCGAGGGCGTCGCTCAGAGCTTCGTCCGAACCACGCCCTATTGGTGGAACCCAGGCGGCAGCTGCTTTACGCCCAGCACCCGCGTGCTCTTGCCCGACGGGGACGATCGGGCGCTCGCCGCGATCGCGCCCGGCGACCAGGTCTGGACGCCTTCGGGGCCCGCGCCGGTGCGGGTTGTCGCACGGGTTTCGCGCAAAGGCCGGCAGCTCTTTTGCCTCAATGGCTCGGCGATGGCGTTCTCGGACAGCCACGCCTTCGTCGACGGTTCCACCGGCGGCTCGCTGGC
The DNA here is from genome assembly GCA_031398585.1 of Myxococcales bacterium. Taxonomy (GTDB): domain Bacteria; phylum Myxococcota_A; class Polyangia; order Fen-1088; family Fen-1088; genus JANNNO01. The sequence goes on from JANNNO010000061.1 coordinate 8,260, forward strand.
GGTTCACCCGGCACGCGCCGGCGCCTACGCCCCCGGCCTTGGTCACGTCGGCCTCGGTCGGTTGGAACCGGGTGCGTCGGTCGTCGGGATCGATCGCGCCGGCAACCAGGCGCCGCGCGCTGTCGAGTCGGTGATTTACGACGCCGTGGCGGGTGATGAAGAGCTCATCGATCTCGTCTTGGAGCCAACCGAGGCCGGCTTCCCTTCGTACGCCGTAGGCGATGGCGGCGCGGCGGGCTTTCACCTCGTTCGCTCGGAGGTCTTGCGCTTCGAAGCGCATCCTTTCGGAACCGTGGCCGGCATCGAGCTGCTGCAGGGGGCGGGCAAGGTTGCCTCCACCGCCATCACCGCGTTGACGGCCGCCGAAATGCCCCGGGTGACGATCGCGATCGGGGACATCCTCCCGTTACTCATCTCCGATGCACTCGCCGCCACCGGGCCAGCGGGCGCGTCGGCCAGCGATCCCGTCCCATTGGCTCCGGTGCACCAGCAACTCGGCGCCATGCTCGCCGCCTTTCACGGCGAGGACGGCGCGTTCGACCGGCAGCTCAGCTCGCTTCACGAAGCGCTGGCGCACCATCTGCTGGTCCCCCTCGATCACGTCATCCGCAGCGGGTGGCGTCCGTTCGACCCGACGCCGTCCGCAACCTACGGTGTCGCCGTCACCGTCCACGACGTCGTCGCCGAACGGCACTTCGATCTCAGCGGTGACTGGAACATCGTCGTCTCGATCGAAGGAGCGCCGCCCCGCACGCTGCCCCTCGCGCCCTCGACCGTCTCGCACCACCGAACCGCCGGCCTGACCGTGATTCGAACCGCGCCGCTGTCGGAGCCGCTGTGCCCGCTGACGATCCGGCTCGTGCCCCCCACAGGCACCCCGCTGTTCGGCCAGGGAGTCGTGCCTCGTCCGGCCGCGGGTTTCGTCTCGTCAGCCGTGCCCGTGAGCCGCAAGCCCGGAGAAGGCCCCGACGCCATCGTCCGCTTCGATGTTCGCAGTTTGCAGCCAGACGCGCTCGCCGCACACCCCGACCAAGCGCCCACCAACTGGGACGCGCAAGCGCAATTCGCCTTCGCCCGCCGGCTCGGACGTGCACTCGCCCCAGCCTTCGCCGACCGGTTCCCGTCGGCGCTGGGAGCGCTTCGCTCCGGCAACTAGCAAGCGCGACGCTCGCAGTCACCTGGGCACTTCGCCCACGGTCCGGGTCAGACTCTTCCAGACGGCGGCCGACGCGCCCCTTGCTCCCAAAATGGGAGCAGGCTACACTTTCGCTGTCGAGGCACAATGCGCGTCATTGCCCGCCGCACTTTGCTGACCTTCTGGAAGAAACACGCCGACGCGGAAGGGCCACTGAAAGCGTGGTTCGCGGAAGCCAAACAGGCTACCTGGCGGACGATGGCGGACATCAAGCGACACTACGCGACGGCGAGCATCATCGACGCCGAAAGGGTTGTCTTCAACATAGGCGGGAACAAGTATCGGCTGGTCGTAAAGGTTTGGTTTCGAGGACGCGCCGTCTGGATCAAGTTCATCGGAACACACAAGAGCTACGACAGCGTCGATGTCACGAAGCTGTAGGAGTCCGAGGAGCGAAACCATGGACATACGCCCCATCAGGAATGACCGGGACCACGCAAAGGCGCTTCATCAGCTCGAGAAACTCTGGGGCGCGCGCGCCGGCACACCCGAGGCGGACACGCTCGAAGTCCTCGTGACTCTCGTCGATGCCTATGAGGCCAAGCACCATCCCATCGATCCGCCGGATCCGATCCATGCGCTCGTATTTCGCATGGAGCAGATGGGCATAAGTCGCGCTGACCTCGAGTCCATCATCGGATCGCGCGCACGTGTCTCCGAGGTGCTCAATCGCCGCCGTCACCTCACCATCACCATGATCAGGAGGTTGCGGGACAAGCTCGGAATCCCAGCCGACGTGCTCATCGGGCCAGCGCGGCCCCTACGCCAGAAGTCCGAGCCCGCCGAGCGGGCGTCGAGGGGCTAGACGGTTTTCATCCCCCCGACAGCGCTTGCATGATGAACACCTCGTCGCTGGGCTTCACGGCGTCGCTCAGCGTGTCCCGGTCGCAGATCGGCTCGTTGCCCACGAAGACGTTTACGTGTCGGCGCAACCGCCCGGTCTCGTCGACGACGTACAACGCAAACCCGGGGTAGCGCCGCTCCAGCTCGGAGATCAGTTCGCGCACGGTGGCGCCCGCCACGTCCTCCACCTTCTGCAAGGTGGGGAAGAAGCGTTGCAGGTGCTGGGTGCAGACGACCCGTGACATCAGGCGAAGCGGACCGAGTGGACGGGCGGCAGGTTTTGACCGATGCATTGCCAGCTCTCGCCACGGTCCTCGGAGACGTAGACGTTGCCGGTGGTGCTGCCGAAGGAGACGCGATCGCCGCTGGCGTCGAGCGCATGGCGGTAGATCACGTCGTAACAATGCTCTTGCGGCAGCCCCTCGCGGAAGTTCTGCCAGGTGGAGCCGCCGTCGGTCGTGCGGGCGACGCACAGACCACCGCCGAAGGTCATGCGCTCCTGATCGCTACGCAACGGAACCACCCAGGCCGTCTTGGCGTCCTTGTCGTCCGCGGCGATGGGAAAGCCGAAGTGCACGGCCACATCCGGCTGGCTCACGCGCTTCCACTGGCGCGCGCCGTCCTCGCTGGTGAAAACGCCGCTGTGGCTCTGTTGCCAAAGGCGATCCGGTTGCCCCGGGCACAAGGTCACGAAGTGCGGGTCGTGGCCCCACGGCGCCTCCGGGTTGGGAAGGTAGTCATTCAACATGCCGCGATTGCAACCCGCCCAGGTCTTGCCACCGTCGCGCGTCTCCACCACGCCAGCGCAGCTCACAGCGATGTAGATATGGTTGGAGTCGCGCGGATCCACGACCACCGAGTGGATGCCGGGCACGAACTCGCCGTACGCCATCGCCGCGGGCGTGCCGCCCCACTCGTTCTTGCTCGTGGCCTCGCCAGCGAAAAGATCGCCGCCGCGGCTCTCGTGGTTCCACAGCGGGCGATTCAGCTCCCAGCTCTCGCCCCCGTCCCGAGTGGTAAAGAGGCCACCCGGCAGCGTGCCGGCGTGAATCACGCCCGGCTGGTCCGCACCGGCGAAGCCGAGCACCCAAACCTTCATGAGCGCCGCTGCCTTGTACGTGATCGGTCTGCCCGCCTCCTCCATCGCCTTGGGGTCGGGGATGAGCTGCTCGATGTAGCGCGCGCCCGGCGGGTAGACGACGCGGCTGGCGTCCGTCCAGGTGGCGCCGTCGTCGCGCGAACGCATCAGCGCCGGACCCCAGTGGGCGTTGTCCATGCACGCCCACAACGTGCCGTCACGCGGGTCGCGGGCCGCGTAGCTCACCGCCAGGCCGGCATGGGCGATCGGGCGTGGCGTCCAGCGCCCGTCCTTGCGGTCGATGACGAGCGTGCCCTTCTTGGTGGCGAGAAGGATTTGGTCCGACATGGTCCCGGACAGTAGCGTGGAAGACCGATCGAAGGAAACCACTCACCCTCGACCCCTGGGAGCAGACGCACTACCTTGATCACTCCCCGCGCTGCTACGCGGGTCGCGTTCAAGAGCTGGCTTGCGCGATTCTGAGTAGCCGCCGCTCGAGCAACGCTCTTTCAGGATTCGTGGGTGCAGCCGCCAGGGCGCGCTTCGTGTGGGTGATGGCGCGCTGACGATCCCCGCGCCTGCGATGCAGCTCGCCCAGCGTCGCATCCCACAGGTAGTAACCAAGCAGCCAGGTCGGCGGTTCGATCGCTGCCAGCGCGGCCAGCCCTGCCTCGGGACCCTTCCATTCGGCCAGAGCGATGGCTCCATTGAGAACGTTGAGCGGCGACGGCGCTATGCGCTCGAGGACCTCGTACAGCCGGACGATCTCCTCCCAGTTCGTCTGCGCATAGGAAGGCGCGAGACAGTGCTCCGCGGCCACGCCGGCCTCCAGGTGATAACGCGACAGCGTCTCGCCTCGAGCGGACCGGCTGAGGTGAAGCAGCCCTCGCTGGATGAGGTCGCGATCCCACCGAGCGGGGTCCTGCTCCTCGAGCAACAGGAGGCCTCCCATGCCATCCACTCGTGCGTCGAAACGGGCTGCGTGAAAGCACATTAGCGCGACCAGCGCGTCGGTCTCCGGCAGCGCGCCGGCGGGCTCCTCCCGCAGCATCAGCGCCAGCCGAAGCGCCTCGTCGCACAGCTCGCGGCGAATCACGCGATCGGGTTGCGCGGAGCTGTAGCCTTCGTTGAACAGCAGGTAGAGCATGTGATGCACGCTCGGCACTCGCGCAGGATCGATGCTCTGGATGGTGTCGACGCTCCGGTCTTCCGCCTGTTCCCGCAGCCGCTCACGCGCTCGTTGCAGGCGCTTGTGAATCGCCTCTTCGCTCTGGAACAGGCGCAGCGCAATCTCCTCGGTGCTGAACCCGCACAGAGTCTTGAGCGCCAAGACCAGCTGCGACTCGGGCGGGATCGTCGGATTGGCGCAGACGAAGAGCAAGCGAAGCACGTCGTCCTGCACTTCCTGTTGTACGTATTCGCTTTGGACCTCGGCCAGGTAACGCTGATCGCGCCGGTCGCGCCGGAGCTCGTCGAGAACGTGGTTGTGCGCGACCCGGTACAACCACGCGCCGGGATCGTCAGGCAGACTCGACGACCAGGCCTGTGTGGCTCGCAGCAGCGCGGTCTGCGCGGCGTCCTCGCACAGCTGCAGACGGTGAACGCCGAAGCGCCGAGAGAGAACGGAAACCAGGCGCCCGAGCTCGTGCCTGAACCAGTGCTCCGGAAGCTCGGGCGCGGACATTTCAAAAGGACGCGAGCTCGATGAGCTCGACGCTGTCGAAGCTGGGGACCTCCTTGGCCACTTCCAGCGCCTTGTCCAACGACTCGGTCTCGATGAAGGACCAGCCGCCGACGATCTCCTTTCCCTCGACGAACGGGCCGTCTGTGACCGCACCACCCCGGCACACCGCCACTTTGCCGCCCGGCTTGGGGCCCGAGCGCGGCGGGGACTGGGCAAGGATCTCCTTGGCGTATTTGGTCATCCACGACTTCCATTGGCCCCAGGCCGCCTGCATCTCGTCGGCCGAAGGCGTGTTGTTCGGATCTTTGCGAAAGAGAAGCGCGTACTGCATGACTCGACCTCCAGAGAGAATTGCGAAAGTTACCCGAGTTTGCGGCTGTCAGGACGAAGCGCCCACGACGCCACGGTGATCCCGGCGATGACGAGGGTGACGACGAGGCTCCAGGCGGGATCCCGGACCGCGACGTGGGAGATGAACGCCCCCATCATGTTGAAGAAGATCCCCGCGTAGGCCCATTCCTTCAACCGCGGCAAGCCCGGCCACAGGATCGCGAGGATCGCCAGGACCTTTCCCAGACCGAGCGCCGGGATGATGTACGACGGGTAGCCGAGTCGCATGATCCCATCCATGGTGGTCTTCAGACCCAGCATCTCGAAGAAGCCGCCGGTCATGCAGAAGACCAGCAGCCCGGTCGACACCCAGTAGGCTGTCGTCTTCACTCGCGTCGTGGGGCATGTCGTTGCCCCGGTCGCGCCAGTGCCGTTCGTGAGAGCTTCTCGATTGAGAGAAAGAGCGTTCATATCGGACCTCCGAGTTTGCCAGTTGCCCTGCTCCATCGCAGGGTCTGATCCGACGACGCTGGCGGGAGCGCTTTTGGACACCCGCGACGTTCTTTTTTCTAAACTCCCAATATCACACGGCAAAATCCCGCGGAGGGGTCGACACGCGCGACACGGTGCCGAGGATGCCATCCACGATGACTTCCTCGCCGTCCTGCAAGGTCGACGTGGCATGGGGCACCGCCACCACGGCCGGTAGCGCGTGTTCTCGCGCGATGATGGCGGCGTGCGAGAGGGTACTGCCGACGTCGGTCACGAGGGCGCCCGCCCGCTGAAAGACCATCATCCAGGCCGGCGAGGTCGTTGGACACACCAGCACCTCGCCGGATCGAAGCTGCCAAAGGTATTCCGCCGACGTCACCACCCGAACCCGGCCCCGATAGACGCCCGGGGACGCGGGGATCCCAACCAGTCCATCATCGGCCGCGGTGGCGGGCGGTACGACCTCCTGTTCGAAGCCCCACAAGAGCGCTTCGTTGATCCGCCGGGCGGGTTCGGGCAGACCGCGCAGATCCGGCGTCGGACCGGGAGCGGGTCCATACATGGCCGGTCCTGGGTTTGCGCGGACCCACGCGATCTCCGCTCGCCGGCGCGGCACCGTGCGCTTGAGGTCATTGCCCTGCCCCTCCCGAGTTTCTGCGTGTGAAAGCAGGGCTTCTTTCAACTCGTCGGCCGTGAGCATGGCGGCGTCCTGGGCGCTGGCCAGGACGCCCCGCTCGGCCAGGCGTCGTCCTAGCTCGAGGCCGACCCGGCGCAAAAGGCCAGCGGGCAGCTGGTCTGTGACGAGCACGTTGTCCTCGCGCAGGGGATACGCGATCTCGGCGTACGCCAGGGCCTCGTCGAAGCGGCGACGCGCCTTTGGATCGGTCAGGGTGGCCCGGGCCTGTGCAACCGCGCTCTCTCTTTCCTGCAGCGGCGTTGACGCCAGTTCGCGTTCCATCAGGTCAGCCAGCATGTCGGCCACCAGCTTGGGCCTTTCTTCCAGGTTGGGCGTGCCGGCATCGGAGCCGCAGGTGCGCACGCCCCACGTCGCGAGGTACGCGGCGAGCCGAGCCCCCAGCTCGGGATCGATCCTGGCCACCCCCCCGAGGACGTCTTCCCCTCTGGCCGCAATCAACGCCCGGGCCGCGGGGCGCGAGAGGGCGAACGCAGCGATCTGCGCCAGGTCGCGGGTGGGCGCGCTCGAGGCCGACGACAGCCCCTGCAGAAACCGGAACGTCTCGTGAACCTCGAGACCGAGCAGCTCCTTGCAGACCCGCGCGAGCTCATGCAGGCCGACCAGATGGGGCACGAACAGTCTGAAATGGAGGCTCATCGCCTCGCCGGAAAATTGCCGAAGGCGTTCGAGATGAGCGCACAGATCCGCGTCGTCGAGCCTGGTCAAGTCGATCGCGGCGAACGCTCGGATCTGCCGCAGCATCGCCGGCTTGAGCTCGTTGTCCCACTGGGCGGGCAGTTTGTGTAGCAGACCGCCCTCGATGGCCCGGCGCGCACGGCTCAGCTTGCGGCGCAGGGAAGGCACGATGCGCGCGACCAAGCCCAGAACCCACCAGGGAGGCGGCTTGGCCCCACCATCGTCGGGCTCGACGTGAAGGTAGAACTCGTGCCCGATCGCGCGCGCGACGAAGCCGTCGGGAAAGAGGCCCCACTCCTCGACCATGGCACGCCCGAATCCGTCATCGCGCAAGTTCGTGCTGGCCCCGTAGGGCGTGACGGGCTCAGGAAAGTGAGCCGCGTCCTTGATCCAGCTGCCCTTGGGCGTCTCGATGACCGGCGCAACCGGCAACGCAGTGATGGGCCGTGCCTGCAGCAACACGAGGCGATCACCTTGCAAGGCCCATTCGATGTCCTGCGGGGCCCCGCGGGCAGCTTCGACTTTTCGGACCAAGCTGGCGATCCGCTGCACGGTCTCGAGCGAGATCACGGAATCGGTCGTGCGATCGGCTTTGGGATCGGCCGGGGCCTTTGGCCGGGCGAGGAGCACCGCGCGCCCGTCGCGAACCGACCACTCGTCGCCGTCGACTTCACCGCCCACCAGGCGATCGCCAAGCCCGCGCGTGGCGCTGATGCGCACCTCCGCGCGGTCACCCGTGAGGGGGTTGGCCGAAAACGCGACCCCGGCGGCGTCGGCGGCGACCATCTTTTGCACCAGGACCGCCATGGCGGTGCTCGACGGAAGCGAAGCGCGATCGCCCGCGCGATCGCCAACGGCGCTGCCTTCGGATCGCGCCTGTGCAACACAAGCCGCGGCCGCCGCCAGCACGGCCTCGGTGCCGCGCACGTCGAGCACGGTGGTGTAGTGGCCTGCGAACGAGGCATGCGGCAAGTCCTCGGCCACGCCGGAAGAGCGGACAGCGACCGCGCCTTCACCCAGCCGCCCGAGCGCGGCCGCAATCGCGAGCGGAGACACCGTTGCGCCCGCCGGTATGACGAAGCCGTCAGGAACGTCGAATCCCAGGCGGATCATCTGCGCCAAAGCGGCGGCCTTGTGGCCACACCGATGCGGATCAACGGCCGCATCGAGGGCGATGAGGCCGTCGGTAACGGCAGCACGAGCGGTGGTGATGACGGCAGGTTGCATGGTGGCTCCTCGTGGACTCATTGACGGCTCACTTCTTCGGGACGGCGGTTTCGTTCCGCCGTTTCAGATCGTCGAGCAGGGCGCCTACGGCCCAGGTAACCGCGCGGCTGGTCTGAGCAGGCTTGAGCGCCAGATCGACGCGCATCACGTACCAGCCGTATCGGCTGACGATGCTGCGAAGAACGGCCGCGGCCTCCACGAGCTCCTCACGCGGCAGCCTCGGGTGGGCCGCAACCAGCATGTCGACGACCGCCGACGAGGAACGGCGCTGCATCGCCGTCTGGTAACCAAGCGCGACGGCCGCGATGACCGATGCGCGCATGGCGTCCTGCATGCGCGAAAAGTGGTCGAACAAGGGCCCCACGTGCGAGCGCATCTCCTCGACGTTGGTAGGAACCGACATTCCCGTGGCCAGCGCCGATTCGTGCAAGGCATCCGACAGACCTTCGAGAAGCCCTTCCCGCGAGGGAAAGTGGCGGTACACGGTGCGGTGTGAAACGCCCGCCTTGTCCGCCACGTTCTGCACCGTGAAGGCGTGCACGCCCTCCTCCAGGATGACCTTCACCACGGCTTCCACGATCGCCGCCCGCGTGTCGGATTTGGCCTGATCGCGACTGGCGCTGCTGTACTCCCTCGTCACGACACAATCTATGACACCAAATTATATTGGTGTCATGATCTTTGTCATGAATTGGAGTCGACGATTGATTCACCAATCAGGCCGCGTCGAACAGCGGGATGGAAGATTGCGACGTCGCGAGCGTTCCAGTGGGTGAACCAACCCCAAAGGGAGCCTCAGCCATGTCGCGTTCGCACCTCATGATCGTCACGTTCGCGGTCGTCACGTTGGGCAGCGCGGGCGTCGCCCCAGGCACTTCGGCTGCAGCCGTCGGCGGGAAAGACCGCGGCTTCGTCGCTGCACGCTTTGCATTGGAGATCGGAGGCGTGGTGACAGGCTGGATCGACAGTGTCGAAGGCGGAGGCGCCGTCGGTGAGGAGGTGACAACCGGCAACGCCGGCGACAGCAAGAAGCACATCGGCGGGACGAGATTCGAAGACATCGACATCGGCATCGCAACGCCAATCCCGCCTGCCGTGTTGGCCTGGATGAAAGACACACTGGCGGGCAACTTTCGCCGGCAGAGCGGCGCGGTCGTCACCACCGACTACGAGGGCCGCGTGGTCGAGCGCTTGGAATTCACCGATGCATTGCTGACCGAGATCGTATTTCCTTCGTTCGATGCCGCCTCACGTGAGTTCGCCACGCTTTCCATCCGATTGAGCCCGGAGCGCACGCGCCTGCGCAAAGGCAGCAGTGGAGCGCGGCTCGAGCTGCCGCGCCCCGTGAGGCCCGCCTTGCGGTCAACGTTCCGGCTCACCATTGACCGGCTGCCGACCGCGCGGGTGGCGGCGGTCGAGGGCCTCGCGGTGAAGCTGAAGGTAATCGAGTCCGAGGTCGGCGCTGAGGTGTCGAACCTCGTTGTCCGCCTCGCCCTCACCGACGCCGCCCCCTACGCCGACTGGCTCGAAGACTTCGTAGTCAACGGCAACAACAGCGACGACCGAGAACGCAGCGGCACCCTCGACCTGATGTCCGCCGAAGGCACCCGCACCCTCCTCTCGATCGGTTTGCACCACATCGGCATCGTCCGCATGACCAGCGACCGCCGCGATTCCGGCAGCGAGAGCGTCCCCCGCGTAGCGGCGGAGCTGTATTGCGAGAGCATCTCGCTGGCTGGCAACTGAACGGGGGCGCACGATGCGCAGGCACCCCGGCGTCTGGCTCGGGCATGCGCGGGGTTCTGATGGATGAGTAGCTAGCCCGCTCACCAACCGGTTCGACCCATGACGTTTTGCCCAAGGTTGGGAGTACCCAGGGAGTACCCGCCGTTTTGGAAGGGCGATGTATCTCAGACAGTATTGGCGAATCGACGTGATTTCACTGCGCTGCGGGGTGGACCGATCGGCTGGCATCACGCTCGAAATGTGTAACAATACCTCGGCACTTAAATGAATATGCCGAGCAAACGTAAAGCGGCCCCGCGAGGGCGCACGGCGCGCACGGGTGGTGGCGCCATGTCCCCCGAGCATGGCCTTGTGCGGCCACGCGACCTCCAGGCAAAAGGAGTCTCCCGCGTGGCGCTGCGCCGCATGGTGGATAAGGGCGAGCTGCGGCAACTTGCCCGCGGTCTTTATGCCGCTGTCGAGTTCGAACCAACCGCGCACCATGGGCTCGCCGCCGCCGGCGCGCTTGTCCCGGGCGGCGTCGTCTGTCTGCTGTCGGCGCTGCAATTCCATCACCTCGGCACCCAACCCCCGTACGAGGTGTGGCTGGCCATCGACCGCAAGGCGCACAAGCCGGCTGTCGTGGATCCTCCGCTCAGGATCGTGCGCTTCTCGCGCGCAGCGCTCGTGAGCGGCGTCGAATCCCACACCATCGAAGGTGTTGCTGTCCGAATCACGTCGCGTGCCCGCACCATCGCTGATTGCTTCAAGTACCGAAATAAGATCGGCCTCGACGTCGCTGTCGAAGCGCTGCGAGAGTATCGGCGCGCGCGTGACTCGATTGACGAACTTGTCCACGCGGCACAAAGCGTTCGCGTCGCGAATGTCATGCGACCGTACCTGGAGGCAATCGTCGCGTGAAAGCGGGGGGACTCAAGGATCTGTCAGCATCGGTCCGTCAAAGGCTCCTCAATGTCGCGAAGGCTCGCGGCGAGGAGTTCACGTTCGTGTTACTTCGCTACGGCCTCGAACGGCTGCTTCCGTCTCGGGCAGTCCCGACACGCGGGCCAGTTCATCCTCAAGGGCGCGATGCTGTTCCCGCTGTGGTCGGGCAATCCACATCGCGCCACCAAGGACATGGATCTCCTCGGCCACGGCCCGCCCGACCTCGACCGCCTCCAGACCACATTCCGTGAGATTGTCAGCGTCCCTGCCGACGACGGCCTCCTCTTCCTTCCCGAAACCTTTCGCGCGATCGAGATCCGAGAGGACGCCATCTACGACGGCGTGCGAGTCACCCTGGAAGCCCGTCTCGGCGCCGCCCGACTGGCCCTTCAGGTTGATGTCGGCTTTGGCGACGCGGTGACCCCCGCGCCTCAAGAGACCGACTACCCAACTCTTCTGGAAATGCCGGCGCCGCGTCTGCGCGTCTACCCACGCGAGGCCGTCATCGGCGAGAAGCTGCACGCGATGATCGATCTGGGACTCGGCAACAGCCGGATGAAGGATTTCTTCGACATCTGGTTCCTTTCGAAGAACGTCAACTTCGACGGCCTGGTCCTGGCGCAGGCCGTGCGCGCCACGTTCGACCGGCGGAATACCCCAGTCCCGTCGGACCTGCCGGTCGCCCTGACAAGAACCTTCGCCGAGGATCGAGGAAAGCAGACGCAATGGATTGCTTTCATCAACCGCGCCCGCCTTGGGTCTTCGACCGTCGACTTGGCCAATGTCGTCGCACAACTGCGAATGTTCCTCGAGCCTGTGCTGGTTGCGGCGAGAGAGCCGACCAAGGCGACAGCGGTGCGGTGGTCACCTGGGAGCGGATGGAACGAAGGAACCTGAAGACGTTCGTTCCATCCGCAGCACCCGCATGGGCCGAAAGCAGTGACTGAAGAAGCCTTGAAAATGGGCCGCGACCACGAGCTCAATTCATCCACTGCAATGACTCGCGGGAGCCCGTCACATTGGCGGCATGACAGAGAAGAATCCGGACGGCCCTTCCGCTTCGAAGGGCCATCGTGGGGGCGAAAACGCAGCCCGCGAGCAGCCACCTCGAACGCGGGGGGCGACAAAGGCGCCGACTCTGCACATCTGCTCGTGCTGCAAAGGAGAGCCGGCGCTCCGCCCCGACGATAGGTGTGTGAGGCACTGCTGGGGATGGCCGCCGTGCGACTGGGAAGCCACACAACGGTGCCCGATCACATGCCCGTCGCCCACCGCCAGCACATGGAGTGGAGCCCGTCTCGCCTGCTGAATTGGGCGGCGACGATCGGCCAGCAGACGCGGGCGCTGGTGGCCGCGATCTTGGCGGATCGGCCCCATCCCGAGCAGGGCTACCGCTCGTGCCTCGGGATCCTCCGGCTGGGAAAGCGGTATGGGGACGCACGTCTCGAGGCCGCGTGCGCTCGCGCCTGCGCAGCCGGGGCACGGTCGTACCGCCATGTCGATTCGATCTTGAAGAACGGCCTTGATCGCGTGCCGCTGCGATCGACGGTGGTCGCGACGTCAGCGCCCATCGCGACTCACGAGAATGTCCGAGGACCGAACTACTACAACTGAAGGAGGAAACCGTGATGCTCACTGAACCAACGCTCAACAAACTGCGCGCCTTGCGCCTCGACGCCTTCGCGGCGGCGTGGGCGGAACAGCACAAGACCCCGAGCTGGCGAAGCTGGCCTTCGATGAACGCCTCGGCTTGCTAGTGGATGCCGAGTGCCTCGCCCGCGAGAACAAGCGCCTCGGCCGCCTGCTCAAGGAAGCCAAGCTTCGCCTCAGCCAAGCCTGCATCGAAGACATCGACTATCCGGCCCGGCGCGAGCTCGACAAGGCTGTCGTCCGACAGCTCGCCAGCTGCCGCTGGGTGCACGAGGCACCAGAACGTGATCGTCACGGGGATGACCGGGACGGGGAAGACCTTCGTCGCCTGCGCGCTCGCGCAGCAGGCTTGCCGCAAGGGCTTCTCAGCCGTCTGTCTACCGGCGCGCATCCCGCCTCTTCGATGAGCTCGCCCTGTCACGCGCGGACGGCAGCTACGTGCTGCCTCCTGGCCAAGCTCGCTCGCGTCGACGTCCTCGTGATCGACGACTGGGGCCTCACGGCGGCGGGCGAACAAGAACGCCGCGACTTCTTCGAGATCCTCGAGGACCGGTACGGCAACCGCTCGACCATCATGACCAGCCAGCTGCCGCCGAAAACGTGGCACGCCCACCTGGCCGACCAGACCCTCGCCGACGCCATCCTCGATCGCATCCTCCACAACGCTCACCGCCTTGTGCTAAAGGGGCCTTCCAGGCGCAAGCCCGAGAAGGAGACCGAGGCCGAATAAACATCAACGCGACCAGCCAGCGTCGCTTCGCTCCGACCTGATCACGATGGACCGATCTGGGTGATCACGTTCGCCGAAATGTGCACAAGTACCCTCTGCCTGCCGCACGGCGCGGCTGAGCCTTAGGATTCCGGACGTACCCCAGAACGCCGCACAGCCCCCACCCCTCGGTGTCATCGACACAAAGCCACGGGCATCCTGGGTCATGAGGCGGGACTCTGTGCTCACGAGCGGGCGGTGGCGAAGGGCGACTATCCAGTCGAGTGCCTTCTCGGTGCCGGGAGTCAGGTCGAAGTGCGGCTCCTCGGAGCTGGGCGGAAAGTACTTGCGCAGCCAGCCCCGTTCAATCCGCAGCCCAGTCGTCGAGGTAGCTGCCGGCAGATTTGGGGAAGGCCTCCTCGCCGAGGTACGAACGCAGCTCGTAGAGATAGTCCTCGAGCCTGGATATGAGATCCTGCTGGGTCAGAGTACGGAGGTTGGGCGCGATGA
>JANNNO010000148.1:0-21104 GCA_031398585.1 Myxococcales bacterium
GCATCGCCTCATGTAGCGAGATTCCCTCCTTCTCCGCCGCTGCGCCCAGCGACGACCAGAACGCGGCCGTCTGCTTGACTGACTTGGTGACTACGCCCGGCGCGGTCGCCCCCTTTCTCGGCCGTCCGCGCGTAATGCGAATCTCGACGCCTTCCCTCGCGATTCGTGCCGCGTAGGGATTCCGGCGCACACGCGCCTTGGAAAAGTCCATCTCTGGCATCTCCGCGAGTGATGTCGCGGAAGGCGCTGTCCTATTGACCTTCTTCATAGCGTTTCTTCTCCTTCTTCGTCGCGCGACGCGCGCTGATGATGCGGATCGTGTCGTCGTCGATTTCTATGAAGACCGTGAAGAGCACGCGCACATGGCTCGACATGCCACGAGGCGCACCCGCTCGGGGTGATCGTCGTCGTCAGCCATGAGCGCATGTGGGTCGCCGAAACACGAGATGGCCTCATCGAACGTCACGCCGTGCTTGCGCAGGTTCGATTTGGCCTTGCGCTCGTCCCACTCGAACTGCACGGAAAATAGTAACACCATTTTGTTCTGGCACAAGTGGTGGCTTGATCACGATGGCCGTGGCCATCATCAAGACGATGGTTCACCTTGGCCGGGATCGCGGGCCCAAACCACGGCCGACCCCGCTTCGTGAAAGAACCGCGATCCGCCGGTCGAACCGACGCGTTTGACCATGGCCTAACAACCTCGCGCACCTCGATGTCGGCGACGAACCCATCGAGTCCGTTCGCGAGGACCTGCACCCGATCTTGTCACCTTCATCGATCCGCGCTGCGAAGTCGCCGAATTCGCGTGGCAACGGCTTGGGGTTCGGCATTACCCAACGGCACCTCGGTCACTTCGCCGAGCTTCAGCAGCTTAGAGACCGCTTTGGAGCCGGCCAGACTGGGCTCGCGCCCCGCAGGGTTCATTCTGCTGTTTGCGCCGCCTCTCACGCTCGTGAGCGCGTCCTTGCCGACGGCAATCATTGGTGAGCGCTTCCAGATGGTCGGTTTTGCGGCGAGCGTGGCTGGAGGAGTCCTGTCACTTGTGGGTGCCTCCGCGCTCGTCAGCATCAGACGGTCGGAGCGCGGACACCTTTGAGGATCATCCGCCGGCGACTCTCTGGCGATCCGCTGAAGGCCGCGCGACAATGATCGCGAACGACGGGAGTGACATGGAAACAGCGGCGACGAACACAAGCGGACGGTTGCAATTGTTCGACGGCCATCGTGCACGTAGCGCCGTCGCCTGCGTGAGCCTCGCGTGCTACGTCCTTGCCAGCGGAGCGTGCTCCAGCACGGCCACGTTCCAGCGTAGCGGTGGATTGAGCCTCGAAGGCGAGATTGTCCACGGGGACAGCACCGCGGTCTACGCCAAGGGAGGCAACGGACTCGTCTACAGGGTCGAACGATCGTCTCTGTACGACATCGACCATCCTGGCAATGTCCACATGTTGGTCGGCGCCGTGTGCCTGGCCATGTCCGTGGCCGGCCTCGTCTCGGGCCAATTTGCGTCGAGCGAATACGAACGGAGGGACGGTCGCGCGATCGGCGCCGCCTACGGTGCCGTCGGTCTGCCCTTGCTTGGCTACGGCAGCTACTTTTACCTGCGCTCGAAGCGGGCAGAGGCCGGCCGCGGCCAGGTGCCCTTCAGCGTCCACACCCTTCCCGCTGACCTTCCGGTGCTGCCGGCGCCATCGGGAGTTCCTCGGGGATCGTGGGAGACCCCACCCGAAGGTCGCTGAAGATCTACATCTCCTGGCTCGGCGGCGATCCTCCACGGCAAGCCCCCGGCCGGTCCCCGAACCAGAGGCGCTGAGGTTCCTGCCCGACTGGGCTGTGGCGTTTTGCCCCACCCCGGAGTTTATGAAAATCGTCGTCGCCCCCTGACAAAAAACAGAGGGGTATGCCGATTGGCCATAACAAGGAAGGGAGTCAGTCGGACTGGCGCGACCTCAAGGAGTACAAAATGTCATTCAGGCTGGCATCGGGTGCCATCAACGCCACGGCCATCGCGGTGGTCTTCACTCTCGCTGGTTGCACTGGCAGCATCGAGGGCAAACCATCTGGATCGGCGGACCCCAAGGCCGACCCCTCTAAGCCGGCCAACACGCCGGCTGGACCCGGGATGAGCTCCAACCCCGGGACCGGTGAGCCTGCCGCGGGAGCCCCGCTGCCCCCGCCGGGCGCGCACCCGCTCGAGCCCAAACGGGACACGGCGGCCTGCAAGGAGATCAAACCTGGCGGCGCGCCGATCCGGCGTTTGACGCGCACGGAATACGACAACACCGTTCGCGACCTCATCGGCGAAGACAAGAAGCTCGCCAAAGCATTCCCTGGCGAGGAGCTTCAGCACAGCTTCGACAACAGCGCCGAGCTGCGTTCGGTATCCGACGTGCTCGCCGAGCACTACAACACGGCCGCGAAAGAGGTTGGCCGCGCCGTGGTCGCCAAGCTCGACACGTTCCTCGCCTGTGATTCGGCCAAGAACGAGGACGCCTGCCTCGATCAGTTCCTGGGTGGGTTCGCCCAGCGGGTGTGGCGTCGGCCGCTCGAGGCCAGCGAACGCGAAGATCTCAAGAAGGCCTTCAAGGCAGGGCGGCTGAGCACCTTCGCCGAGGGCATCGATGCGGTGGTTCGGGTGATGATCCTGTCGCCGCAGTTCATGTACCGGATCGAACGCGGGGTGCCGGTGCCAGGCACGAACTACGAACGCCTTGGCCACTGGGACATGGCATCGCGCCTCTCGTACCT
The DNA here is from genome assembly GCA_031398585.1 of Myxococcales bacterium. GTDB lineage: Bacteria > Myxococcota_A > Polyangia > Fen-1088 > Fen-1088 > JANNNO01. Next base: position 2,752 of record JANNNO010000148.1, read on the forward strand.
TCTGTGGGGAACGATGCCCGACGCTGAGCTTTTCTCGGCCGCGCAAGCCGGAAAACTCGGCACCCGGGACGAGATCGCAGACCAGGCCAAACGCATGCTCGCCGACCCACGTGCGGGCGCCATGGTGACGAACTTCGCCAGCCAGTGGTTGCATCTGCGCGATCTCGCCGATGCGGCCAAGGAGACCGAGATCTACCCGAACTGGAAGGACGAGTTCCTCGAGCTCTTCCGGCTCGAGACCGAGCACTTCGTGACGGCAGTCTGGAAGGACGACGCCAAGCTGGGTTCGTTGCTGTCATCAACGTCCACCATGGTCAATGGCCCGCTGGCCGCCTTCTACGGCATCAAGGGCATCACGGGCGACACCTTCCAGAAGGTGGCTCTGGACGGTACCCAGCGTGCGGGCCTCATGACCCACGCGAGCCTCCTGTCGGCGAAATCGGGCCCGGACCAGAGCTCGCCGATTCTGCGCGGCGTGTTCGTGCGCGAGCAGATGTTCTGTCAGCCCTTGCCGCAGCCGCCGGTCACCGTCGATGCCAATCCACCGATGTTGAACCCCGCCATGACCACCAAGGAGCGCTTCGCTGCCCACCGCAACGATCCTTCGTGTGAGTCGTGCCACAAGCTGATCGATCCGATCGGCTTCGGCTTCGAGAAATACGACGCGACGGGCGCGTTCCGCGCGCTCGAGAACGGCAAAATGATCGATGCGACGGGCGAGCTCGCCGGCACCGATGTCGATGGCTCGTTCGAAGGCGCAATCGAGTTGACCAAGAAGCTGGTGCAGAGCAAGCAGGTCGAGAGCTGCGTGGCCAGCCACTGGTTCAATTTCGCCTTCGGGCGCGAGCCGACCGACAGCGATCGCTGCACGGTCGAGACCCTGCAGACGAATTTCGCCAAGACCGGCGGCGACATGCGGCAGCTGCTGCTCGGGCTGGTGCAAACCGACACGTTCTTCTTCAAGGGAGGCCTGTAATGAAAATTCTCAGCCGGCGAACGCTGCTGCGCGGGGCGGGCGGAGTTGGGGTCTCGCTTCCGTTCCTCGAGGCCATGTGGCCGGGTCACGCTCGCGCGGCCGGGACCACACCGAAGCGATTCTTCGTCATGACCGGCGTCAATGGGGTGGTTCTCGAGAACTGGTTCCCGACCGGTACCGAGAAGGACTTCAAGCTCGGCGCCTCGATGACGGCGCTCGAGCCGTTCAAGGCGAACCTCATCTACCCGGATGGCCTCACGAAGATGCAGCGGGGCACCACCGATGGGACTGCTCACGGCCGTGGCGCTGCCAGCGCGGTTAGCGGTTGGACGGCCAGCGGGAGAAACGGCATCCCCGACGGCGCTTCGATCGATCAGGTGCTCGCCAACACCATCGGCGGCACGTCGCGCATCAAGTCGTTGATGACCGGCAACAAGGCCTACAACTATTACTTCTTCGCCGATGGCCCCAAGCAGGTGCACCCCATCGAGGCCGATCCGAAGAAGAATTTCGATCGCATGTTCACGGGTTTCACCCCGCCGGCCGCGGCGGCGCCCGGCGCGGCCCCAAACCCCGCTGCCAACGCCGATCTCATGAAGCTGCGCGCGCGGGACAAGAGCATCCTCGACGCGGCGATGGAGCAGTACACGAAGGTCGCCCAGAAGGTCAGCCCTGCCGATCGTCAGCGCCTCGACAAACACCTCACGGCGATCCGACAGGTGGAAACCCAGCTGAGCAATGCCTCGACGGGCACCCCCATGGCGAGCAAGAGCTGCACCAAGCCCGACGGCCCCAACATGATGGGCATGGATCCCTATCAGGCGGTCGGCAAGGCCAACATGGATCTCTGTGCTCTCGCGTTCGCATGCGATCTGACGCGCGTGGCGGGCTTTCAGTGGATCAGCCACAACACGGTCTTCTCGTGGTTGGGCGCCACCCAGCAGCACCACCCGCTGTCGCACAGCCATGGCAGCGCCGGCCCCGACGGTCAACTGACCAAAATCATGGGCTGGCACGCCGAGCAGGCGGCGGCCTTCCTCACCCAGCTCAAGAGCTACAGCGAGGGGGAGGGGACCGTGTTCGACAACACCTTGTTCCTGTGGACCAACGAGCAGTCGGTCGGCAGCCACAAGTTCAACCGCGGACCCTTCGTGATCGCGGCGGGCAAGTTCCCATTGGCTGGTGGTGGGACGCTGCAGACCGGTCGGTACATCAAGTACAACGGTGAGCCTCACACCAGCTTGCTGCAGTCGATCACGATGGCATTTGCGAACATGAAGATGCCGGTCTTCCCCGGCTGGGACAAAGGACCGCTGCCAAACTTGTTGACGAGTTAGCGGCCAGAAGCCTGAAGCTAGAGGGAGCGCGGAGTTCGGTGACCCGGACTCCGCGTTTCGTCTTTCCTCTGTGAACGATGAATGAAGAGGACGGAACTCTGGCCCGGTGGCGAAACGCGGTGCTGGAGTTCTGGAGCGTTAGCCCGCGCTTCGGTCAGGGCTTCATCGCGAGCGCAGCCTTGGCGGCGCGTTCGATGCGTCCTCGGCACCAGTCCAACAGTAGCTTTGCATCGTTGAGTTCCTGTTGGGAGCCAGTGATGGACCTGGCGGGCGCTATGACTTTGGCTGCCCCAATGCCCGTCGTCTGCGCGGGCGACGGGTATCGCGATGCGGTCGCGCGAGCATCAAGCGTTGCAACGGCCTTGGCGACTTGCGGATCTACCGGATCGTGGAGAACCTCCGGGAGGAGCCGCGATACTTCCCCGGTGTTGTGACCGAGGTGTTTGAAGTGCCTATCTTCGTAGCGAAGGCCGAGGGCTACGAGATCGCCTTGTGGGCCTTCTCCACTGCCTGTGCTGCCAACCAGACGGCCTGAGAGTGAAAGCCATGGATGCTCAGAATTTTCGCTGCATCGAGGTCACTTTCAGCTTGTTCGAGCCAGGGCTGGTGGCTCATAGCGCGCTGGCGATAGCCTGAGGCATGTTCCGGACGAAGCGGACGCCGCTCCCGGTAATGTTGAACGTGCGCTCCTGCTGGAAGCTTTCCCTCTCCTCGACGAGCGGCGGGACATTCTCTTTGAGCGCGTCGAGCGCTGCGATCACGTAGGCGCGCTCGGAGGATACGGCGTGACTGATGTCTGAGAGCTTCATCGGAACGTTGCTCGGATTCTGGGGACTCATCCGATAGTCAAAGAGCAGCCGAAGGACAGCGTCCTCCAGGACCGTGTGGGCCTCGTGAGCGGGAACCAACCGGCCGAGCGCTGTCTCGAACAGTTCCATGAGAGGAAGCATAGCATCGGTACGATGCGGCGATCGATGGGGGGCTGCTGCGGTCCGCCAACACGGGCAGGAGTGGAGTAGCCCCGCCCATAGCAGCGCAGACGGCATGAAATGCTTTCGCTCATGCGATCCTTGGGTCTCCCCGAAGGGTCGGGGCGCAGCGCCGTCAGCTCCGCCGGGTACCCGCCATGATCGTGGGCTCGACGAAGAAGGGATCTTCGGGGGCGGGGCGCCAGGCCAGAGATGGCTGCTCGGCCGTCAGGTCGTCAGCGGTTAGGTATGTGCCCAGGCGGTCGAACTGGTAGAGCTGACCGAGTTCGTCTTCGACCAACTCGACGAAGCTCTGTCGGGAGCGAAAGGCCTTGTCGTTGCACATGACAACGACGTTGGTTGGCGTCATGACGCGCAAGGCGCCGAAGAGCTCGGGCCAGAACAGCCGCAGCACGCGAGCGTTCCCTCGGCCAACACCGAAGGCTGGTGGATCGGCGATGACGACGTCGTAGGTCGGGTGAGCGGGATCGCGGGCCACGCGCCGGAGGTGCCGCGCAAGATGCGTCTGCGCGGTGTCTGGCAGCACCCTCATGCTGACGCCGTTCAGCCCGGCGTTGCGCAGAGCCCAAGCCAGGTAGTCGCGATTGGGATCGACGTTGACGACATCGATGGCACCGCCCGCGGCGGCTGCGATCCCGAAGGCCCCCGTGTAGGAAAAGAGATTCAGGACGCGTCTGCTTTTGGCGGCAGCGCGCACATAGATTCGGGCTTTGGCGGCATCGAGGAAAAGGCCGAAGTCGTGCGCCGGATCGACACCGATCTCGAATCGCAGTCCCCGTTCGCTGGCCAGCAGAGGGCGCGTTGCCCCCTCGAAGCGATGGACGGCGGTCGCGAAGCTGTTGGTGCCTGCCTCGTCCGTCACACGCACCTTGGCCACGACATCGTGGCGAGGGTGGGATTCTCGGACGACGTCGAGCAGCCCCTCCGCGGTCAATCCGTCGGTGCCCTCCCCGGCATAGTCCACCGCGACCACCAGCGCTCCGAAGCGGTCCACGACCAGTCCGGGCAGGCCGTCCTTCTCACCAGCGCAGAGGCGAACGCAGTCGGTTCCTCCGGCCCAGCTTGACGTGAGGCTCCCCCCGGCGGACAGGCGCTCTTGCAGGGCACGGATGCGTAGTGGGCGGTTCACGTTCGGGCGGCGGGCAGTGGTGGAGCTGGCGTCAGCATAACCCGGCTTGGGGGGGCCGAATTGCCTCCAGCCTTACGCTCGGTCTTCCTTCAGTCTTGCCCTCCAGTCTTGCCGCTGCGACTCGCGAGGGGCTCCCGTCTGGCGCTTGCAGGGCTCTTGGCGGTCCATGATTGTAGAAATCGCCAACACCTGGGGGGGCGGTGGAATGATCCAGGTGAGATGAGTCGCGCTCCGGGGACACCCATGGACGAGTTGCTGGCGCACCACGAGTGGGTGTCGCGCCTGGCGCGTCAGCTGGCTGGCGCCGGGGCGGACGATGTCGAGCAGGAGACGTGGCTGGCGGCGCTTCGCTCGCCGCCCGATTCGCGACGGAGCACGCGGCCCTGGCTGGCAACCGTGGTCCGCAACGTGGTCAAGCTGCGCTGGCGTGACGGAACTCGGCTCACGCGGCGTGAGCAGGCCTACCAGGCGGTGGGGTCTACGGAGGTCGAGGCGGTGGACCAGGTCTACGAGCGCATGGAGCTGCAGCGATTCGTCGCGGAGCAAGTCATGGCGCTGGAGGAGCCCTTACGGCAGGTCGTCGTCCTTCGCTACGTCGAGGGGCTCGACGCGAGTCGAATCGCCGAGCTGGTGAACGCGCCGCCGGGGACCGTGCGCTGGCGGTTGAAGACCGCGCTCGACCAGCTGCGATCCGCTCTCGACGCCCGCTGCGGTGGCGACCGTCGCACCTGGGTGGTGGTGCTCGCGCCCGGAAACTGGGCGCCGGCGCGCGTGACGACCTCACCCGGTCCCATGACCAAAGGAACTCTCCTCATGGCACATGCCAAGCTGAAGACCACTGTCGTTGTCGCCTTCGTCCTGCTGATCCTGGGCGCGTTGGGCACCACCGGAACCCTGCTCTGGCGATCGCGCACGGGCGCGGCAGGACCCCAGAGCCGCTCTGGCGGGCCAATCGACGGACTCGTCCCGCCGTCGACAGCCCGCGGGGTCCTCGCCGCTCGATCATCCGCGCCGACGACCGGTGGCAGTCTGTCGGGCGTCGTCCAGGATCGCGAAGGCCATCGCATCGACGGCGCGGTCGTGGTGGCGACGCCAGCTCCCTCCGCAGCGGGGCCGGGTCCCCACGCCTCGCCCCTATCCGCGCCGGCCCATGCACGCACGAACGGCGAGGGGGCGTTTCGGATCGTCGGTCTTTCGCCGGGGCGATACTTGTTGACCGCAACCACATCCGCGGCGGGCGCGGCACGCTCGGCGCCCCTCTCGCTTTCACTCGATCAGGCGGTGGGGGGCATCGTGCTCACCGTAGGCGGTGCGGCAGCGGGTCTCTCCGGGCGTGTGGTCGATTCGGGCGGCGGCGGGATCGCGGGCGCGCGCGTGCTGGGCGGCTTCATGGACGGCAACAGCCCCATCGCGTTCGCCGCCATCACCGATGAACAGGGTCGCTATGTGCTGCCGTTGCCCCGCGGCGACTATCGCTTCCAGGCCGAGGCCGAGGGCTACGCGCCGGCTCGCTTCAGCCTTTATCTCCATCTGCCCATGGTGCGGGACTTCCGGCTCTACCCGGCATCGCGCATCACCGGCCGGGTGCTTGCCCGCGCAGGTGGTGCGCCTCTGGCGGGCGCCGAGGTCTCGCTGGTGAACCTCCAGAGTCTGGAGCGGAGCATGGTGACCCGAACCACCTTCGCCGACGACGGCGGTGCGTTCGTCTTTGACGGCATGGACCCCGGGACCTACCGGCTCATCGCTCATGCGGGTCCCTTCGTTGGGCAACACCCGAGCGCGATCGTCGTCGGGTTGGCGAGAGACGCTGCGGTCGACATCTTGCTTGACCGCGGGCGAACCGTGCGGGGCACGGTGCACGCACGCGATGGCACCGCCTTGCCGGACGTTGCGGTCATGATCCCCTTCGGTCCCGTCGAGTTCCTCGCCTCGAGACAACCCGGCGCGCATGCGCGGAGCGATCGGGACGGACGATTCGAGCTCGAGGGGCTGCCGCCCGACCCGGGCCTCGAGATCCTGGCGATTTCCCCTCGAGGGAGGGCCCGCCAGCCCATCGATCTCACCGCAGGCGATCGGGAGGGCGTGCGGCTTCTGGTCGCGATGGGGGGCGTCGTGACGGGCGTGGTGCTGGACCAACGGCGGCGGCCCGTCGAACACGCGCGCGTCGTGGCGGCCACCGGCTCTCCCCGAGGCGCGTGGAGCGGCGTCAGCCAGAGCGATGCACGTGGCCGTTTTCGCATCGATGGACTCGACGAGGGGCCCCTCACCATCTCGGCCCTGCACGAATCCGGGGTGGCCGAGATCTCCGCCGGTCTCCTCGATTCGGACAAGCCGAAGGAGGTGGAGATCATCTTGTCGGAAGGCGCCACCGTGTCGGGGATCGTGCGCCGCCAGGACGGACAGCTGGCGGCGGGCGTGCAGGTATTTGCCTTCGCAGGCACGGGTGCACCCAGCCCATGGGGACAACCGACTGCCGCCACGCAGACCGCCGCCGACGGTCGCTACCGGTTCGCCTCGCTGCCGCCGGGCGAGGTGATGGTTCGGGCGGTCAACCAGGGCGATGATCCGTTCGCGGCGCTCCCGAGCCGGCAGCGGCGCCCCGATCGCGCTCCCCTGGTCTTGCTCGCCGGTGACGAGAGATCGACCGTGGATCTCGTCGTTTTGAGGAACGACCTCACCATCACCGGCCGCGTGATCGATGGCGACGGGCGCCCTGTCGATGGGGTGGCGCTGAATGCTCTTCCCGACGGTGCGGGCTCGGCGGTGCCGCAGGCACGCACGCTCTCGCAGTCGGACGGAAAGTTCGCAATCGAGGGCTTGAGCGAGGGACTCCACGCGATCGTGGTGGCTCACCCGGATTTTCCTGCCTCGCGGCGCGAGCAAGTCGCTGCTGGGTCGAGCGGCATCGAGCTGCGTCTGGAGCGTGGGGGCTCACTCGCAGGTGTGGTGATTGGGCAAGGGGGGCGACCCGCCACGGACTTTTTGATCGTCGCGCGGCCCACGGTCGGTCCGAAGGCGACGGAGCCCGAGCTGCGCGCCAGCTGGAGCCGCCCGAGTTTTCAGACCGGCGTGATGTCCCAGCCCGATGGCGCCTTTGCCTTTGCTTCAGCGACGAGCGCGACCTACGAGATCGTCGCGTACTTGCCCGACCGCTCCGTCGCGATTCTGCCGAAGGTCGAGCTAGCGGCGGGGGAGCGCAAGACCGGCCTGCGCCTCGAGGCCCAACCGAGCTCCACCATCCGGGGCCGCGTGATCAACTACCGCACCGGTCAGCCGATCGCAGGCGCGCGGGTGGAGGGCAGGGGAACCGCCACTGGCTATCTCGTCGCGACCACGGACGCCTCGGGTCGGTTCTCGATCGACGGTTTCCCAGCGGGGCATACGGCGGACTTCGCCGTCGTCGGACCACGCTGGGACTACCTGACCGATTGCCAGCACCGCATGATGCCGCCCCAAGGCGGCGACGCTGGCGTTGTCGACATTGGCGACGTCCCGCTGTTCCCCGGCCCGGGTCAGAAGCTCACCATCGCGGGCACGGCCGCAACCGGCCTCTGGTTTCACAGCCGGGAGGGGCGTCCGCTGATCCACTCGGTCATGCCCGGATCGGCAGGCGCGGCGGCCGGCGCTCGCAACGGCGAATGGGTTCTCGCGGTCGACGGCGTCGACGTCAGCAAAGCCAGCAGCAGCGTCGTCGAGGGGATCGTCGCCACCGGCGGCCGCACGGTCGCGCTGACGGTCAAGACCATCGAATCCTCCGGACCGCCGCGCATCGTGTACGTCTCTCGCGTCCCCTAGACACGCGATGAAGTCGCGGCTCCGTGCGGCTCCTCCCCATTCGCGCATGCGCCTTCCGTTGCTGTGCGCTTACCCGGCAGGCACCGGTACACGCCAGCGCTGGGCGAGCCTCCGGCCTTCGTCGAAGCCATGGATCCTGGCGATGACCATGGCCATGTTCAGTGCGAGTTTCTGCCTGTCCACGATGGCCTGATTCCAAAGTTCCGACTCGAACCGACGAACCAGAGTCTTGAGGGCCAGCCGGTGGCCTCGATGGATGCCTTCGATCGCGTCGATGTCGTGTGGATATGCGCGGACGGTCTTGGAAAGAGCGAGGTCGTACTTGTCAGGAATGAGAAGAGTCAGCTTGCCCAGCGCGAGACCTCGAATGGGTTTCAACCGCGCCTCGTAGTTGCAAGGTAGGTCGGCCACCGCCGCACTTGTTACGGCGACACCAAGCCCGGTCTCTTCCCTTGCGCGCGATACCGCCCGCGCCAGCGCTCTGTCGGACCCGTGCAGGGAGAAGACATCAATGTCCGAGGTCCTGGTGTTGGCGTTGTAGCCAACCGCCGCGGCTGTGCCGCCGATTATGGTGGCCTGGACCTTTTCCGAAAGGTGTCGGTCGATTGACCGGATGAACGCGATCAGCTGAGGGCGATCGAACCTCGTCAAAGATCCGCGACCTTCTGGAAGTAGCTTTCGAAACTGTCGGTCGGGGTGCCGGTGAGCAGCCCCCAGCGTAGAGCCTCAGGTGGGGTGCGGTCCTTCGCCACCATCGCTTCGAACGGATTCGATTCGGTCTTGTGAAAGAAGAAGACGGGCTGACGAGGATGTGCGAAGGGGCGCAGCCTTGCCACGACCCCTTTGACGGCGTGCCAAGTTCGCAGGCTCGACGTCAACTCGAGGAAGTAGCCCAGAGCCGGAGCGCTCTTTCGCTTTTTCGCTCCGGCCGCGAGCTTCGCGAGATCGATCTGGTCGCGTACCCGCCACAGGAAGACGGGCAACATGCGAGCCAACGATGGATCCCGACGGCTGGCGTCGACCGCCCGGAGAGCCACGTCCACGAGGTCCGGGTGTGCCTTCAGCCGCGCGACCCGGGTGCCGTAGTTGGCCACGAACGAAAGCAGCTCACCATGGTCGCTCGGCGAGTCGGTGTCGATGACGAGGACAGGCTGGCTCCAGCGAGTGCGCGCAGCGTGACTTGCGATGGCGCTCTTCTCCGTGGCCGTGAGCACCTGGGCACGGGCTGAACCGCCACGAAGGCCGCCTCGTCTTCCGAGGGCTGCCATCGTCTTGCGCGCGTTGCGCGTCCTGCGCATCGCTCAAGCATAACACAAAAACTGCGGCTGGCCCGGTCGGGCCACGGGCCACCAAGAAGCCGCTTTCACGTGGCCAAGTGTTGCGCCGACGATCCTCGAGGACCATCGGCGCTCCGTGGGTGGCCGCGCCCTACTGACAGCGGTAGGCGCGCAGATTCTCGAGCAGCATGTACGTGTTGCCGACGCCCGCGGTGACGCCGCGGTAGATGCCCCACTTGGGTCGCAAGCGAGCGGCGTCGGACGGCCAGATCACGCCGTTCTGCTGCTTGTCGACGATGACCTTGTCGCCGTCCTTCAAGACCCAGCGAAGGTTGCCCTGGGCCGCGACCTTCATGGTGAGGTCGGCGGTCAGCCACTTGTCGTGCAGGCTGGCGGCGTCGACGATCGAGACGCTGCCGCCGCCGAGCCACAGCAGGAGCTCCATGCGATCGTTCGGGCGCAGGGTCAGCGTGATGATGGGCGATCCGCTGACTCCTCCTTTCGTGTCGACGTACTTGAGCTGCATGATGTGCGTAAAGCGGCTCGTGCCCTTGAGCGAGCTCGGGATGTAGAACGACCAGGTCAGTCGCCAGTTCTCGTTGTTGAGCATGTCGATGATCTTGCCGTCCGGGGCCTTCATCCCGCGCGTCTCGCAGCGGAGGCGATCGGTACGAGTGGGGCCGGTCAGCGTGACCCGGTCGAAGTCGGAGGGACCGCCCGCGCTGTAGTGCGAGTCGATCCGGTAGGCATCGCGATCAGCGACTACCGAGATGTGTTTGACTCCGCCGTGCGTGGGACCCGAGCCGCCCGGGAGCTGGACGTCTGGCATCTCGAAGAGTTCGAACGCGCCTTCGCCGTCGCGCCTGGGCGAGGGACTCCAGAGCAAGGTGCATCCGGGGATGGACGGCCCACCGCTCGCCGTATCCGGTCCGCCGCCGCTCCCGGTGTCACTCGGTGCGACCGCATCGGCCGGCTCGCCGGAGTCGGAAGCCGTCGTGTCGGCGCCGGGCGTAACCGGCGCGTCGGTTTGCGAACCGCCGCCGCCACCACTACCGCCGCTGCTGCCCCCGGTCGAGCCGCCACCGCCACCGCCGCTGCCGCCCTGGGGCGACGCATCTGGTCGCTGGGAAGGTTGCCCGCCCGTGCCGGTGCCCCCGCTGCCACCAGCGCTCGTGCCGGGGCCACCCGGGCTTTCGGACTTGGGCTCGCAGCCCGAAGAAAATGCGATCGAACCAACGGCCAGGAACGTCAAAACGGCTTGGGCAAAGGACTTCATATACACCTCGGGCTGTTGGTAGATCGTTCGCCCGAGATCGCCTTTGTATTGGTTTTCTTTATCGATTCTCGCTCGCGGTCACGTGCGCCAGTGCACGGTCGTCCGGTTTGATCTTCTTGATGTCGACCGTCGGCGCTCGGGCGGCACAGAAGTCCGCGACAGCCCGCCGGCAGGCTTGGACGGCGTCCGAGTGAACCCGTTCACTGACCTTGGCGGGCGACGCAACTTAGAAAGGTGGTGTCCGACAGCGAGGTCAGATCGTGGATCACGGCGTTCCTCACGATCGAAGAACCTGCGAGCGCCATCGAGGGAAAAAGCATGTCTCAGGAATACTTGACCGCGCGGACACATGATTCGGGATTGTTCGGATGGGACTTCAAGTACTGGACCGACGTCTCGGTCGATCTCGGCTACGAGAAGTTTCGCGCCGACGCCAGCGACGGAATCGACCACAAGGAGCTCGTCGACTTCATCAAGAGCGCTGCGGATCGGGGCCAACTGACCGAGCGTGAGGCTCGCCAGGTCTCGAATGCCATGCGCGTTCACCGCGGGCAAATGGATGACGTCGCGGCGGCAACGGCGGACTGGTTCGACGGGCAGCTCGTCGCGCGTCTGCCCGACGTTCACAACTGCAGCCACCAGAAACTGGCCGGTAAGGACTACGACGGGACGTTCTTTGCGGCCCCCCGCAACGGGTTTCCGGATCGGGATATCTTCGAAGGCCAGGGGCTAGATGCGACCATTTGGTTTGCTGAGTTCGGTCCCGCTCTCCAGGCGATCCAGAACCGCCGCTGACCATTGCATCGAGCACGACATGGCGGTTCCGGGCCGGAGCGGGTGCCGCCGTGTCGTCTTTCCACCAAGAGGAAAAACTATGAGAGTGACCCAAAGATCTTCGCGGCCGATGATGACCAGGACGACGGCGCTATTGGTAGCGATCGCGCTGGGGCCTGGGACCGCGGCAACCGCCATGGCCCAACCGCCCAACCCGCCCGTGGTTCGAAGCACGCCGCCTGCCACACCGTCGCGGCCGCTGGCGCCGATTCTCGACGACGTGCCTGACAGTCCTGGCCCACCGGCAGCGTCGACTCCGCTTTGGCGGCGTTACGGCTTTCCTGTGGCGCTCGGCGCCGCCGGCGTGGGCCTGCTCGGCACCATCGGCTTTTACCGGCGGCACGCCGATCGGATCGATCGCTTCAACGATTCCAACCGAAGCCCTCTCTGTGTGAAGCGGACGGATCGGGCCAACGATGCTGCCTGCCAGCAGCTGCTCGACCAAGCCAACTTCGCGCAAACCGCGACGATGGTCAGCTTCGCTCTCACCGGCGTGTTCGCTGCGGCGGCGATCGTTCTGAAGCTGACCGAGCCCGACGACGAACCCGCATCGGTTGGTGCCGTGACGACCGACCGGGCCCGTCGCCTTCCTGCCAAGCCCTCAGGCCTTCGTCTGGCATGCGCGCCCGGCCTGGGGCTCGAGGCGGCGTGTCGGTTCACGTTCTGACGAAACTTGTCGCCGCCGTGACCGAGAGCCAATCGGATCGTGAGCACGGCGTTCATCACGGCCAACAGGAAAATACTTCGAACGCCAGGCGAGGATGCAGATGTCTACGGAAGCATTGAACACGCGCACACACGATTCTGGCTTTCTGCGATGGGACTGGACCTACTGGACCGATCAGTCGGTCGACAACGGCTACGCAAGTCTCAAGGCCCACGGCCAGGACGGCATCGATCAGGGCGAGCTGGTCGCCTTCCTCAAGACCGCGGCCGATCACGACGAGCTGACCGACCGGGAGGCGCGGCAGATCGCAAACACCCTCCGCGTCCACTATCAGCAGATGGACGCGACCGCGCGCCAGACCGCGGACGCCTTCGACGCGAAGTTGGTCTCCCTGCTGCCCGACGTCCATGACTGCAGCCACGAAAAGCTGGCCGGCTACAACTACGACAGCGGCTTCGGCTTCACGCCCATCGGCGTTCGCAGCGGGTATCCCGACCGCGCGATACTGGCAGGCGACGAGCTTCGCTCGGCACTCTGGTACGCCGAGCAGTGGCCGGTCATCAAGGCGTTGAAGGAGCGAGGTTAACGCCGATCACGAGCGTTGGCGGTGCGCGCGCAATCGAAGCGGCGCCGCCAACGGTCTCGAGCGGCCGGCGTCGGGGGAGGACCCGGGGATGGGTGTGAGCGCGCCGCTTGTGTCCCGGGGCCTGGCAGCGTATCCAGGAGGGTGGGATGGAAGACGATGGGCTGGTCGCGGTGTCGCCGCGGCACTCGGTTCGGCTGGCGAAGGAGCTGCAGGTGCTCATCGAGCGGCCGCCCCGTCAGGACTTCGTCGTGCGAACGCTCGCTCGGCGTGAGGCCAATGGTCTTCCCCTCATGATTGCCGAGATGGTGGTCGCCAGCGCCGAGACCCGCGAAGCGTTCCCGGCGGCGGCGACTTTCCCCCTCCACTTTCGCAAGACCTACTTTCCCGGGCGCCTGGGTGGCGATCCGGAGCAGGAGTTCCGGGCGCACGAGCTGGCCGCGCGGCTCACCAGCATCCCGCCGCCCATCGGCCAGACCGCCAACCAGTTTCGCAGCTGCCTTTTGCCTGGCGAGCCCTACGCGCGGTTGACCCCTTTCGGGGGCGAGCCGCCCGAGAGCAACATCGACAAGGGGCAGAGCCTGCCGCTGGCGACCGCCGCTGGTCTCTGGCGCCTGCTCGAGGAGCTCCTTGGCCAGCACCTGGCGCTCCAGGCGGGCGGGCTCGGGCATGGGGACGCGCAGCTGCACAACTGCATCGTCTGTCATGCGCCCCTCGAGGCGCTACTCATCGACTTCGAGTCGGCGGTCCGGCGCGACGAGGTGCCGCCCGAAGAGTGGGACAGGCGCACTCGGCTCGATCTCGAGCCTCTCCTGCGCGAGGCGATCTACCTGCAATGCGGGCTGGGACGGCAGCCAAGTCCGCTGGGGCAGCTCTCTTGGGAGCGCCTCCCATCGCTCTTTCGGCGGCCCGAACGTTTTGCCCAGGCCATCGAAACTCGAGGGGGATTCTGACCCCGGAGGCCGCCACTTCGCATGGCGGCAGCGTCAAAGTTACATAGGGTTCGATATCTGTGAACCTGTTGGAAACATGGCGGAAGCATGCGAGCCATGGGGGCTGCAGCAGGCATTTTGCAGCCGATTCTTGTGATAGAGCACTTGCAGTGGATCCGCAGATGCGGACGAATGCGGGTCTCCACGTTTCCAAAATAAGATCCGGTCTGACACAGAAAGAGGGAATCCATGAGCGGGAGCACTGCACGGCGAGCGGCAATCACGGCGGCGACGAGCTTCAAATCCGGCCCGGCGCTCGACTACCTGTCCACCCCAGCAACCGAGCTGTTCGGCTCGAACGTCTTTGGCCTGGCGACCATGAAGGCCCAGCTGCCCAAAGACGTCTATCGCTCGCTCCAGAAGACCATCGACACGGGCAGCACCCTCGACCCCAAGGTCGCCGACGTCGTCGCTTCCTTGATGAAGGCCTGGGCGCTCGGCAAGGGCGCGACCCACTACGCGCACATCTTCTATCCCCTCACGGGCCTGTCCGCCGAGAAGCACGACAGCTTCTTGTCGCCGGACGGTGAGGGCGGCGCCATCACCGAGTTCTCGGGCAAGACGCTCACCCAGGGCGAGCCCGACGCTTCGAGCTTCCCCAACGGCGGCATCCGATCGACCAACCAGGCGCGCGGCTACACCGCCTGGGACGTGACCAGCCCGGCGTACCTGCTCGAGACCGCCAACGGCACCACCCTCTGCATCCCGACCGCCTTCGTCTCCTGGACCGGTGAGGCGCTCGACTAGAAGACGCCGCTGCTCCGTTCGAACCAGGCGCTCAACAAGCACGCGACCCGGATCCTCAAGCTCTTCGGCCACGAGAACACGGCGACCGTCGTGTCGTACGCCGGTGCCGAGCAGGAGTACTTCCTGATCGATCGCGCGTTCTTCTTCAGCCGCCCCGACTTGCTCAACGCGGGCCGCTCGCTCTTCGGCGCCAAGCCGCCCAAGGGCCAGGAGTTCGAAGATCACTACTTCGGCACCATTCCCGACCGCGTACTCGCCTTCATGATGGACGTCGAGCGCGAGCTCTTCAAACTCGGCGTGCCGGTCAAGACCCGTCACAACGAGGTCGCGCCAGGCCAGTTCGAGGTCGCGCCGGTGTTCGAGAGCGGCAACATCGCCGCCGATCACCAGCAGCTGGTCATGGTCACGCTCAAGCGCGTGGCCGAGAAGTACGGCCTGGTCTGCCTGCTGCACGAGAAGCCCTTCGCGGGCGTCAACGGCTCGGGTAAGCACCTCAACTACTCGTTCGGCAACCAGAGCCAGGGCAACCTGCTCGACCCGGGCGATACGCCGCACGAGAACGCGCAGTTCCTGGTCTTCTGCGCGGCCGTCATCCGCGCCGTCCACAAGTACGCGGGCATCCTGCGCGCCGAGATCGCGTCGGCGGCCAATGATCATCGCCTCGGCGCCAACGAGGCCCCGCCGGCGATCATCTCGATCTTCCTCGGCGAGCAGCTCTCCGATGTGTTCGACCAGATCCGCCAGGGCGGCGCCAAGTCTTCCAAGATGAAGGGCACCCTCGAGATCGGCGTCGATACGCTGCCCAAGCTGCCCAAGGACGCGGGCGATCGCAACCGGACCAGCCCGTTTGCCTTCACCGGCAACCGCTTCGAGTTCCGCGCGGTCGGCTCGGGCCAGGCCATCGGTGGCCCGCTCGCGGCGGTCAACACCATCGTCGCTGAGTCCTGCGACTACATCGCCAGCAAGCTCGAGGCCGCCGTCGCCAGCGGTAAGAAGCTCAACGTCGCGGTCCAGGAGATCCTGGCCGAGGTGGCCAAGGAGCACCTGGCCGTGGTGTTCGACGGCAATGGCTACTCAGCCGAATGGCACGCCGAGGCCGAAAAGCGCGGTCTGCCGAACCTCAAGACCACGGTGGACGCGCTGCCGGTCCTGCAGAAGCCCGAGGTCATCGCGCTGTTCGACAAGTACAAGGTGCTCTCGCCGCGCGAGCTGCAGAGCCGCTACGAGGTCTACCTCGAGCAGTACATCAAGACCATCAACGTGGAGTCCAAGCTCACGGTGAAGATGGCCAAGACGTCGATCCTGCCGGCGGCCCTGCGCTACCAGACCGACCTCGCGAACAACGCGATCGCGGTCAAGGCCGCTGGACTCAACCCGGACACCAGCGTGCTCAAGCAGGTGAGCGAGCTCATCGCCAAGCTGCAGGGCGCGCTCGACGGTCTCGGTTCGGCCAACGGGCATCACGGCGGCGACGGTCTGCTCGATGAGGCCAAGCACTTCTCCACCGCGGTTCTGCCCGCGATGCTGAAGGTGCGCGAGGCGGCCGACGCCCTCGAGGGCCTGGTCGAGGATGACATCTGGCCGCTGCCGACCTACCAGGAGATCCTCTTCATCAAGTAGCGACGGCGGGGGGAGTGCCCCCCAAAAAACCAATCGAAACGCGAGGGCACGTCAGGTCATCTGGCGTGCCCTCGCTTTTTTTGGCCGATGCGGGTTTGCCGCGCTCGGGCGCGAAAATCGGCTCGGGGCCCCGGGCGTGCGACAATTGGGCGATGATCCGCCGTGAACCTCCGGTGAGCCCGTCCGACGGCTCGTTGCCCGGCAAAAAGGCCGAGGCCAACGTCGAGACGTTGCTCAAGATCTTCACGTTGCCGGAGAGCGCGGATTCGACGCTTAGCCGGCTCGATCGGGAGATCTCGGAGAACCTGCTCGGCTTTCTCGGCTCTCGCATCGTGGCGGGCGACGTGGCCCCGGCCAACCTCGAGCAGGACTTCTCCGAGACGCAGCTGCCGGATGATCCGCTCTTCGTCTCAGAGCAGGTCGAGTTCCTGCTCAACAAGATCGTGGCGCAGTCGGTGCGCACGTCGTCGCCGAGCTTCATCGGCCACATGACGTCGGCGTTGCCTTACTTCATGTTCCCGCTGGCCAAGATCATGATGACGCTCAATCAGAACGTCGTAAAGATCGAGACCTCGAAGGCGTTTACTCCCCTCGAGCGGCAGGTCATCGGCATGCTGCACCGGGTGGTCTACCGGCGCGACGACGCCTTTTACGCCGAGTGGACCCAGAGCTTCAGCCATTCGCTCGGCGTCTTCTGCTCGGGTGGCACCGTCGCCAACATCACCGCGCTGTGGGTGGCACGCAATCGGCTGCTCGGCCCGCGCGCGGATTTCGCGGGCGTGGCCGAGGAGGGGATGGCGGCGGCTCTGCGGCACGCTGACCTCGACGGCCTTGCCGTTTTCGTCTCACAACGCGGTCACTATTCGCTGGCCAAGGGCGTGGATCTGCTCGGGCTCGGTCACCGGAACCTCGTCTCGATCCCGATCACCGCCGAGCACAAGATCGATCTGCCCGCGCTCCGTCGCGAGATTGCGCGAGCCAAGAGCCGTCGCCTCGGGATCCTGGCCATCGTCGGCGTCGCTGGTACCACCGAGACCGGCAACGTGGACGATCTGAACGCATTGGCGGATCTGGCGGCGGAGCACCAGGCGTTCTTTCACGTCGACGCCGCCTGGGGAGGCCCGACTCTCTTTTCCCGGCGGCACGCGCCTCTTCTTGCTGGCATCGAGCGAGCCGACTCGGTGACGATCGATGCGCACAAGCAGCTCTACGTGCCAGTGGGCGCGGGCATGGTGCTCTTTCGCGACGTCGAATCGCTCTCGTCGATCGAGCACCACGCCAGCTACGTCATCCGCAAGGGATCGCGTGACATCGGTAAACACACGCTGGAAGGCACGCGGTCGGGCATGGCGCTGCTGGTGCATTCGGCGCTGCGGATCATCGGCAAACGTGGATACGAGCTGCTGATCGATCGGGGCATCGATCTCGCGCAGCAGTTCGCAGCCATGATCGAAGAGGCGCCGGACTTCGAGCTGGTGACGGCGCCCGAGCTCAATTTGCTGACCTATCGCTATGTGCCGACTTCGGTGCGCGCCGTTTTTGCGAGTGGGACCGTGGCGGAGCGGCGGGCGCTCAACGAGACGCTGAGCGGTCTGACCGAGTCGATCCAGAAAGAGCAGCGTGCCCGCGGCAAGACGTTCGTGTCGCGCACGCGGTTGGAGTCGGCTGCCCATGGCGGCCAGCCGCTCACGGTCTTTCGCGTCGTTCTGGCCAACCCGCTCACGACTCCCGAGATCCTGCGCGAGATCCTGGAGGAACAGCGGGGCTACGGGCAGCGGCTATCGAGCGAAGCCGGCATTTCGATCGACTGAATCGCACCGCTGCGCTTCTCGTGACGATTGCGCGGATTGCGCAGATTGCGCGCTGGTGGCGTCAGAGATCTGTCGCCGTGTCATGCCTTGTAGTCGCGCGCGTCGTTGTAGTAACCATCACCGCCGCATGAGCAGGTCTTCCGCACTTGGCGTGATGTTGTTGGGTTTCGCCGCGAGCGTGGCGCACGCGCAGTCCACCGCCCCAGCGCTGACCATTCCGGCCGAGCGTTATCAGCTCGCCAACGGCCTCGACGTCATTCTACTTCCGGATCGAAACATCCCAGTGGTGCACGTGAATGTGACCTACCACGTTGGCAGCG
>JANNNO010000165.1:0-17689 GCA_031398585.1 Myxococcales bacterium
GACCCCCGAGGCCTACCTGTTCGACAAGGCCGGAACGCTGGTCTACCACGGCGCGATCGACGACAACCACGAGGAGCCGGGCAAGGTGACCAAGACCTACCTCAAGGACGCGCTCGACGCCATGGTCGCCGGCGCAGGCTAAGCCTGCGCCACCGCAGTGCTTGGACCCGCTCTCTACGTTCGCTCTGACATTCGCTCGAACCGCCACGCCAGCCCCACCCAGCCCGCCGGTGCGAGCCAAGCGATCCCCCTCGCCCCGCGAAGCGGGGAGAGGGAGGGGTGAGGGGCCGTCGGCCGGGAACCAAGGCTCGGTCACACCACCAATCGATCCCCCTCGCCCCGCGAGGCGGGCACCTCACCCAAGCGGAGACTACGAGGTCTTCGGGAACTTGATGCCGCAGCCGAGGCTCTTGGTCTCGGCGGTGGCGGGCTTTTGGCCTTTGACCACCGCATCGAGGGCGTCCTTCAGGTAGGGCTTCTGGACCTTGCTGGCCTCCTCGTGATTGTCGTCGATCGTGCCGTGGTAGACGAGGCTGCCGCCCTTGTCGAACAGGAAGGCTTCAGGCGTCTTGGTCGCGCCGAATGCCTTGGCGACCTGCGAATCGGGATCGACCGCATAGGGGACGGCCACCCCGCGTTCCTTCGCGCGAGCCTTGGTCAGCTCGTAGGTGTCGCCTTTCGACACGCTGGGGCTGTTCGAATTGACCAGCACCACACCCACGCCCTTCTTGGCGTAGCTGTTGCCAATCGTCACGATCCGTTCTTCCCAGGCCTTCGCATAGGGGCAGTTGTTGCACGTGAAGACGACCAGCGTGCCGTGTGGCCCCGCAGATTTGGCAAGCGTGATCTCCTTGTCGCTCGTCACGCTCTTGAGCTTGGTTTCCGCTGCGGGAACCTTGGCCCCGAGCGCGATCGGTTTCGGATCGTCGGCCAGCGCAGCGCCGCTGGCCATGGTGACAAAACCGGCTGCTAGCAGGGACATGCTGAATCGTTTCATGGCTGTCATGGTTGTCTCCTCTTTGACTTGCTTCCGGAGTTACCGGTCGGTACCGGCTCCAAGGCTCGTGTTCGGGCCATGAGCTCTGCATAGGTCACTTTGCCGCGCCACCTGTGCATTCGCTGGCCTGTGACGTCGAACAGGAACGATGCTGGGATGGTTCCGTCCCATTTCGGATCCAGCGCATTGATAAAGGCCATGTCGTCGCCGGTCTTCAAATACGAAGGGAACGTGGCGCCGAGCGAGGCGAGGTATTGAGCGACGGCCTGCTTCTCCGATGAAGGGTCCGCCGAAACCAGCAAGAGATGAACCCCCCGTGCCGCTGGGTCACGAGCGAACCGGAGGAGATCGGGCATCTCTTCGCGACACGGCTCGCACCAGGTCGCCCAGACGTTCAGCAGCACTCCACGCGCACCCGGCTGGCCGCAGGCATCCGCAATGGCGCGTTCGACGCCCGCGACATCCGTGATGATGACGTCGGGCGCCTTGCTTGGCTTGCTCTTGCCCGCTGCCTTTCCGCTGTTCGCCATCGCGGCTGCCGCCGCCTCTCTTGTGGCCGCGGCTGCAGCACCGAAGCCGCCCAGCAGCCCGAGGAGCGATGTGAGTGCGTGCCGGCGGCCTCGGGGCGTGTTCACCGCCGCGTAGTCTCGCGCGGTCCGGCCGCAATTCAAGGTTCATCTTCGGGCGCGCTGGACGCGAGCCGCTACACGCGAATCACCCAGCGGCGCCGCGGTTGATTGACAACCCCCGCGCACGAGGTCGAAAATCACGACGGGGGTTCTCATGAGACTCAATCTCGGCTCGGGGCAGTGGAAGCTCGATGGGTTCGTAAACGTGGATCGCAGTCCCGAGTGCCACCCCGACCGCGTGGTCGACCTGGAATCGCTGCCCTGGCCATTCGAGAACGACTCCTGTGAGGAGGTGGTCATGTCACATGTGCTCGAGCACCTGGGCGAGACCACGTCGGCCTATTTCGGCATCATCAAGGAGCTCTATCGCATCTGTCGCGCTGACGCTCTCGTGCGCATCGTGGTTCCCCATCCTCGTCACGAGACGTTCATCATCGATCCCACCCACGTTCGACCGATCCTCCCCGAATCGCTGGCGCTCTTTTCGAAGGCGCGCAACCGCGAGTGCAAGGAGAAGGGCATCTCGGATTCACCGCTCGGCCTCTATCTCGATGTCGACTTCGAGGTGGTCGAGGTCGAGCAGACTCTCGATCCCCTCTGGGAGAAAGACCTCGCGTCGGGCAAGATGAGCGAAGAGCAACTGCTAGGCATCGCGCGGCTCTACAACAACGTCATCAAAGAGATCACGATTGTCATGAAAGCCATCAAATCAGGCGGAGAGCAGGGCACCCAGCAGTGAAGGTCTTCGGGACCGTCGACACTTTCATCGAGGGGCCTGTCCATGACCTGCGTCTTGGGCGTCTCGTCGCCAACGCGCAGTTTCTGTTGGCGCTGATTCGCCACGGCCACTTCGACGCCTATCACCTCTACTGCCCCACGGCTGCCCACGTGCGCATGCTCGAGGAGGCGCTCTCACGCGAGCTGGGGGCGGTGGCTGGTCAGCGACGCATATCGCTCTCGACACACCTGCATCTGCCGCAGCATCTGCAAGAGATCGACTTCAGCGCGTTCCACGTAGGCGGGTGGGGACGTTATCTGCCCCGGCTTGCGCACCTGCGCTCGAAGATCTGCAGCGGTACCGATCGCCGCGCGTTTCCCCTCACCGGGATAACGCACAGCCTGCATACCGGCGATATCTTTCCCAAGATGCGCGAGATGGTCTCGGCGCCGTTTGGTCCTTGCGACGCCGTCGTATGCACCTCCGACGGCGCCCAGCAGGTCATGCAGCGCCACTGGGATCTCGCCCGCGGCCGCGCGCGCGACGAGGGCATCTCGCTCGTCGCCCAGGGGTTGCGCTTCCCGCGCATCCCCCTCGCGGTCGAAGAGGCCGCGTTCGACATCCCCGAGCGGCAGCTGAGCCGGCGTGCCATCGGCCTGCCGCCGGATGACGTCGTCATCCTCTACTTGGGGCGGCTGTCGCCACATACCAAGGCAGACCTGCAGCCGCTGCTCTATACCCACTCGCGGTTGGTCAAGGACCGTCGGTCCCGCGCTCGCCTGGTGATTGCGGGCGGTGGTGAGAGCGAGTACCAGCAGTCGCTGATGGAGCTGGCGCGCGAGCTTGGCATCGGGGACTGCGTGACGGTCTCGACCAACGTAAGCGATCAACAGAAGCGCCTCTTGCTCTCGGCCGCCGACATCTTCGTGTCGCCGGTCGACAACCATCAGGAGACATTTGGCCTCACGGTCGTCGAGGCGATGGCTGCTGGCCTTCCGGTCGTGGCGTCGGACTTCGATGGCTATCGCGATCTCGTCGAAGAAGGAGTCACCGGCTTCCGCGTGCCGACCACGGCCGGCCACCTGCCCGATCACGTGATTGATCTGGTCGGCTTGCTCGATTTCAATCTCAACGCCTTCTTGATGGCCGAGACGATCGCGGTCGATACCGAAGCGCTCGAGGATCGGCTTGCCCGTCTCATCGATGCTCCTTCACTTCGGCAGACCCTGGGGGCAGCGGGACGGGCGCGGGCTCGTCGTTTCTTCACCTGGGCAGGCGTCATCGGTTCATACGAACGGCTGTGGGATGAGCTGGCGGCGGCCGCAGCCGAGTTCACCCCGGTCAGCGCCCCCGACGATCCCTACGTCGGCGACCTGCACGAAATCTTCGCGGGCTATCCCACTCGCACGCTCGGCGTGGTGGATCGCCTTCGCCTCTCGCCCCTAGGCACCGACGTGCTGGCCGGGCGGGTTCCACCACCTGAGCTGCATCACGATCTGCTGCCGCTCATCGATCCAGAGATGGGGACCTTCGTGCTCCGTCTCTGCGGTGCGCGTGCCGGTGTGTCGTTGGCGGAAGTCTCGGTCGAAGTCGACAAGCAGTTCGGAATCGCCCCCGCCCACACCGCCTTCCAGGTGATCTGGCTGCTCAAACACGGCCTGCTCGCGCGAGCGTCGTAGCTCAAGCCACGAGCTGCGTGCCCACGCTGCCCGGTTGCGCGATCGCCTGTCCGACCTCGCTCGGCTTGACGATCTCGACCTGCCCGACGCCGGCCTCGATCGCCGCGGCGGCTTCCTCGAGTTTCGGAATCATGCCGCCCGTGACCGTGCCCGAGGCGATCGCCGCGCGCGCCTCCGCCACGGAGAGGCGCGTCAGCCGGCTGCTGGGATCGGCCACGTCGCGCCTGACGCCGCCTACCGCCGTGACCGCGATCAGGGTTTGTGCGCCCAAGGCCGCGGCCAGCTGACTCGCGGCCAGATCGGCATTCAGATTGAGAACCGCGCCTCCCGAGGCGAGGCCGAGGCACGAGAGCACGGGCAGCCGGCCGGCTTGCGCCAAAATCTCGAGCAGCTCGCGATCGAAACCGGTGACGTCACCGACCAGACCAAAGTCGATCGGATCGGGACCACCACCCGATACCACGCGCGGTGGTCGTCGAGCGGCACGTATCACGCCGCTGCCGGCGTGCAAGCCAACCACGGCCAGCCCCGCCGCCGAGAGAGCCGCGCAGAGATCGACGTTCAGTCGCCCGGCCACCACCATCTTCATCACGTCGAGTGTCGCCGCATCGGTGATCCGGCGGCCGCCCGCCATCCGGGTCTGCAGGCCCAATGCCGTCGAAAGCGCCGTCACCTGCGCCCCGCCTCCGTGCACGATCACGCCGCGACCCACGAGCTCGCTGCTGGCCAGCGCGCTCGCAAGCTCTGCGAGAGCACCGGCCTCGAGCACGTCGCCACCGAGTTTGACGACGACGCGGAGGCAGGAAGCACTCGTGTTCGTCCGGGCCGCTGAATCGCTCATGGCCATGGCCCGACGTCCTCGAGTGACATCGTCTCGGGAAGGCCGAGCATCAGGTTCATGTTCTGGATCGCCTGACCCGCGCCGCCCTTGATCAGGTTGTCGGTAACGGCCTGAACCGCGAGCGTGCGGCGGCCGCCCTCTGCCGGGCCGAGGGTGAAGCCGACCTCGGCGTAATTCGACCCCGAGACCGCGGCGACCTCGACCGGACGATCATCCACGAACCTGACGAACGGCTCGCCCGCAAAGCGTTCTCGATAAAGCGCGGTGAGCTTCCCCGGATCGATCTCCGCCGCTAGCTCGACGAAACAGGTGACCAGGATCCCGCGCGACAGCGGCGCCGAGACCGGCACGAAGCGCAGCTGGTAGTCACCCGCGCGCGCACCTGCATCCTGCAGCGTCTGCTCGATCTCGGGCGTGTGTTGATGTTCGAGGGCTTTGTAACTCTTGAGGTTCACCGCGCGCACGGGGTGATGAGTGCCGGCGGCAGGTACGACCCCGCTGCCCGAGCTGCCGGTGATGCCGAGCACGTGTACGGCCCCCCGCAGCAGACCAGCGGCCGCGAGCGGCAGGAGCGCCAGCTCGATGGTCGTGGCGAAGCAACCCGGCGACGCGACGGCCTGCGCCGTGCGGATGGCCACGCGGTTCAGCTCGGGCAGACCATAGATGAAGGTCCCCAAGAGCTCGGCGTGTGGGTGCGCTCCTCCGTAGTACCGCGCATAGGCATCGGGATCCCGCAGACGGAAGTCGCCCGACATGTCGACCACCTTCACGCCCGTCGCAAGCAATTCGGGCGCTACCTTCGCGCTCACCTTGTGCGGCAACCCCAGCAGCGCCACATCGCATCCGGCAGCGGCGGCGGCGGGTGCGAGGTTCTCGAACTTGAGATGCGTTCGGCCGCACAGCGGCGGGTGGGCGGCCCCGAGAGGTTGCCCGACGAAGTCGACGCTGGAGACGCGAACCAGCTCGACCTCGGGATGTATGAGCAACCGGCGGATCATTTCAGCACCGCCGTAGCCACTTCCTCCGATCACCGCCGCCTTGTACGTTCTCATCTCCTATAATCGTAAACCGCTGATGCAGTTGCGTCCTGTTTGCGTTTCGTCCACCTGCCTCGGGCTGGTCGCTCTTGTTGCTGTGGGGTCCTGTGTGCGGCCTGCGCTGGCAGCCCCCGTCCCCGGCAACGAAACCGCTGCTGTCACCGTCGCCGCGCGATCGGCGTTGCCGGCTTCGCCGATCTCACCGACATCGTCAGCCAAGTTGCCAACGCCGGCGCCGCAGGCGACCCGTGCGACGAGCGAATTCATCCGTGCGCTGGTGCCAGGTGGTCCGCCACCAAAGTTGATGCCGGTGTCGGAGGTCAAGCCGGGCATGGTCGGCGAAGCGCTCACGGTCTTCTCGGGCACCAAACCCGAACCGTTCAAGGTGCGTGTCGTCTCCGTCGTGAACAACTTCCTGCCTCAGCAGGACGTGATCCTCGTGCGCGCCGAAGACGATCGTGTCGCGTTCTCCGGCATCGCCGCCGGTATGTCGGGCAGCCCGGTCTACATCGACGGCAAGTTGGTCGGCGCCATCGCCTACGCCTGGTCCTTCGCGAAGGAGCCGCTGGCCGGAGTCACGCCGATCGAGACCATGCTCGCGGAGCGCCAGCGTCCCCGTCGCAACAGACAGCACGAGCTCGAAGCCGGCGAGCTGCTGGAGGGACCGTCAGCCGCCATCGCGATGCGCGACCCGAAGGGGACAGATCGTCCGTCCCTCGTCCCTGTGGCGGTGCCCTTGTCCGTCTCCGGTCTCTCGCCCGGCGCGCTCGGCCACCTGGAAGAGGCTCTGGCACCCTATGGAATGGTTCCGGTGCGGGCGGGCGGCGGTGGCGGCTCGCGCATTCCACCGGCGGAGCAGCCGCGGTTGGGCCCCGGTTCCGCGGTCGGTGTGCTTCTGATCCGCGGGGACATGAATGCGACCGCCATGGGCACGGTGACCTGGGTCTCGCAGAACGAGGTGCTCGCCTTCGGTCACCCGATGTTCGGTGTCGGTGAGGTCAGCTTGCCGCTGGTCACCGGCGAGGTGCACACATTCATCTCCAGTCAGGCTTCGTCGTTCAAGCTGGCGACGCCGCTCGCCGAGATCGGCACCGTCGTGCAGGACCGCCAATCCTGCATCATCGGTGATCTCGGCCTGCGTTCGCCCATGATGCCCGTCACCGTGCGGGTGACCGCGCCCGGCGCGCCACCCCGGACCTTCCGCGCCGAAGTCGCGCGTAGCAAGCGTCTCGCCCCCGCACTCGCCGCTGCGGTTCTCAGCACCGCCGTCGCTGGCGCCGAGCCCGACCAGGCGGACATGGCGGTCACTCTGACGACGCGAATCAAGGTCGCCGGTCGCGAGCCGATCGAGCTGCGCGACGAAAGTTTCTCGGGTGACGGCATCACGCCCCGTTTGCTGGCAGGGCTGCGCAGCGTGCGCGCCATGACCGAGATCATGCATAACCCGTTCGCGCCGGTCGGTATCGAGCGGCTCGACTTCGACGTATCCATTGTCTTTCGCAAGGACTTCGCCGAGATCGTCGGTGTGGCGCTGCCTGGCGACGAGGTCGAGGCCGGCGGCTCGGTCCCGCTGAAGGTCACCTTGCGGCCTTTCGCTGGTAGCGAATACGTCGAGACCATTTCGGTGCCGATCCCGCATGGGCTGGCGGGTCAGCAAGTGAAGCTCGATGTCGCCTCCGGCGCGCTCGTCCGTCCCGAGATCGCGCGTCCCGAGGATCTCAACGGCTTCATCTCCGCGCTCAAGAGCTACTACACGGCCTCGTCGATCGTGGTCAGCCTGAGCCTTCCTCAAGATGGCGCTGCGGTCCGCGGCCACCTCGTGCCCAATCTTCCGCCGTCGGCCCTCGACACCCTTCGCACCGCCCGCGGCACCCGCCGCGCCGATACCTACCGCCTGGCCGAACGCACGGTCTTCGGCTCGCAGCGCCCCGTCTCGGGCCGTCAGGAGCTCGTGATCGACGTGCGCAACGACCCTCTCGGTCGCGGTTCGCGGTGAGCTGACCCGACCGCTGCCGCGCTACCCGAAAACAAGAGAGCCCGCCCGATCCGCGAAGGGACCGAGCGAGCTCTCGTCAACGAACTACTCGACGAAGATGTCGACCGTGGGGCGCAGCTTCGAGCAGTTGGCGAGCACGCTGTGGATGACGTTGCTCTTGAACGAAGCGATGAGTTTGGCGTCAGTGGCCTGCTTCTCGTCGACGGCCACGTAGCCCTGCTCGCAGATCAGGTAGTCGAAACGCGGAGCCCACTTGCGCGAGCCGAGGCGCGCCGTGGTCGAGCAGTTGTCGACCATGTAGGAGACGCCGCGCTTGTGCATGTACGGGTTCAACGAATCGACGGCCTCGATGACCGATTCGTTCGCGATCTCCGAGTAGGGGTGACCCTTCTCGTTGAGCAGATCGATCTGCGCCATCATCGTCGCGATGTAGACGCCCGCGGTGAAGGGGTGCAGCGGGATCTTGTCCTCGACCCGCTTGGCGCGGACCTTCTCGCCGACCTTCCAGGTCTCGGTGCCATCGATCTTGCCCATGGCGCGCTTCTTCAGGCGGTCGCCCGCCAGGATGACGCTGCGGATCTCGTTGCCGGTCGAGACCTCGTCGTAGATCTCGGCGAGGACTTCCAGGGCCGCCGGGTAGCTGGCGGCGTAGGCTTCCTCGAAGGTCTTCTTCCCGGCGGCGTCGAGCTTGTCGTAGACGGCGAGGATGCCCTCGCGCGAGATCGTCTTCGAGATCGGGCCGGTGATCGATTCGGCGGAGTTGAGGAACGCGTCCTCGGGCGACATGCCCTGCGCCTTGTAGCGGCGGTAGAGGCTCTCGATGATGCCGTGAACCGCGCCGAGGAGGATGCCGCGCTCGCCGTAGATGTCCGACTTGAACTCGGAGTCGAGGGTCGTCTGGAAGGTATAGGGAGAGCCGAGCGCAACCGACCAGCCGAGCGCGATGTCGGTCGCGCGCCCGTCGATGTCCTGCTCGACGGCGAAGCTGGCGTTGATGCCGGCGCCGTTGACGGTCTTGCCCTGCACGTAGAGGCGACGCACCGACGGCCCCATGCCCTTCGGGCAGACCGCGATGACGTTGATGTTGGACGGGAACTTCGCCCCGACGTTCTTCATGTGGCCGAGCAGGAAGCCGTGCGAAAGACCGAGCGTTGCGCCGGGACGCATGGTCTCGAAGATCTTGCCGAACAGCTCGCTCTGGGCCGCGTCCGAGATCAGCAGCAGGACGAGATCCGACTCACGAACCACGTCGAGCATCTCGCCCTGCGTGCCGGTCTCCGCCGTGAAGCCCGCCTTGGCCGCCTCGGCCGCCGATTTCGAGCCGGCGCGCAGGCCGACCTTTACCCTGATACCGGTCCCTTCCAGCGAGTCGCGCAGGTTCTGCGCCTGCGCCGGGCCCTGCGAACCCCACCCGATGACGCCGATCTGCTTGATGCCTGCGAAAGCCTTGGGCAGCAGGGGCAGGAGGTGACGACCTCCCTTGACGATCTGCTCCTTGGTGCCGTGCAGTTCGATGGTGTCGATCTGGAAGAGCTTCGACGAAAAATTCAGGGACAGGGTCGGCATGCGATTCCTCCGGGCGTTGCGTGAGAGCCCCGTTCGTTCGGGCGCGGTGGTGGTTGGTCAGGCAGTATGGGCCGCGCCTACCGTTGCGTAAAATGCATTGTTCGAAACTCCGTCTTGCGTTTTTCGCAAGATGACAGGGGCCTGGGGGCGTGCCCCGTGTTAACCCTGGAGGCGTGGACTACGACGCACTCCGCTTGTTCCTCCACCTCTCGCAGACCTTGCATTTCGGCCGTACGAGCAAGGAGTGCCACATCAGCGCCTCGGCGCTCTCTCGCGCGGTGCAGAAGCTGGAACGCGAGGTCGGCTGGCCGCTGCTGGAACGCGACCAGCGCAAGGTGGCACTCACCGAGGAGGGCGCACGTTTTTCCGCCCACGCCCGCGACACGCTCGCGCGCTGGGACGAGCTGCAACAGCGGCTGCGCGGTCAGTCAGCGACGCTTTCGGGCACCATCTCCGTCTTCGCGTCGGTGACCGCTTGCCAGAGCTTCCTGCCGCGCATCCTCACGTCGTTCCGGCAGCGGTACCCCGAGATTCACATCGCGCTCGACACCGGACACGCGGCCGACGCGCTGGCGATGGTGCAAGAGGGGCGCGTGGACGTGGCTGTGGCGGCGCTGCCCGATCGCATTTCCCCCGGTCTCGTCACGCGGGTTCTCTTGCATACGCCGCTCGTGTTCGTCGCGCCGGCATCGCCGTGCGAGGTGGCGCGCGCGGTGGAGAAGACGCCGATCGCGTGGGGTGAAGTGCCGATCGTGCTGCCGGCGACCGGACTGGCGCGTGCCCACGCGGATCGCTGGTTCCGCCGCAAGCAGGTCAAGCCGCGGGTGTACGGCGAGGTGACCGGCAGCGAAGCCATCCTCTCGCTCTGTGCCCTCGGGTGCGGCGTTGGCATCGTTCCGCGTTTGGTGGTCGATCGTAGCCCGCTGCGTGCCGAGGTCCGCCCCCTGGAAGTGACTCCGGCCGTGGGCGAGTTCCACGTCGGGCTCTGCACGGTGAAGCGCAAACTCGCCAATCCGCTGGTCGCCGCCTTCTGGGACGCCACGCGCGACGACGAGGGCCCGCGACGCACCGGCTGAGGCGGCGACCAGCGTTCGACAGCGCAGCCGCGCTTGACGGACGCCGATTCGGGGTTACGTTCGAAGGGAGCGTGAGGCGTAGTGCCCACGCGTTCGAGTCCCCGCCGGGTGCGGTTCGCCCCTGCGAGAAGGAGAAAACGAGAATGCATCCAGGAATCGTCTCTTGGTGGCACGGGCAGCGTGCCGGTCACGGTCATCCCGGCCACGGTCATCCCGGTCACGGGCATCCCGGCCACGGGCATCTGAGCCATCGGCATTCGGGTTATGGGCATGCCGATCATGGTTGCGGTTCGCATGGTTGGGCCGCGGCGTCTTGCGGTCCCGCCGGAGGAGGCGGGGGCGGGTTCGACGAAGGGGAGGGTGGCGGCGGCGGCGGTGGGTTCGACGACGGTGGTGGGGGCTTCGGGGTGCGGCGACCTCTGCGCTTCCTCGCCTACAAGCTCGGCCTCGATGATCGTCAGGTGGCGGAGCTTGCCCGTGTGCTCAACGAACTCAAGACCGAACGCGCCCAGGCCGAGGTCGATCGCCGTCGAACCGTAGCGGCTTTTGCCGACGCCATCGCCGGCGAAATGTTCGATGCCACTCGCGCATCGGAGGGCGGCCAGCTCCGCGTCACCAGCGCGGAACGCCTGCGCACCGCCGTCGTCACGGCCTTGCAGGAGATCCACGGCCTGCTCGATGAGGATCAGCGCAAGCGCCTGGCGTATCTCATCCGCACCGGCACCCTCGTCATCTAGCGGCCGAAGGACGGCGCCGGGCTCGAAGGAACTTCCATGTTCCGACGGGTTCGGACGCCGTCCCTCCCTCGATCGCAGGTTCTCACCCGCCGCCCCCCTTCGGGCCTTGTCGACCTCTCGTCGCAAGCGGTGGGGCTTCCCCTGTGAATGCGACTGCGATCTTCATCACCAGCGCCGCTCTGATCGCCGCGGCGAGAAAGAGACTCATGAACGCGCTCGCCGCTCAGCCCTCGAATCCATCCGAGGATGCCACCTCGATCACGCAACCGCTGCGCCCGGCCGAAGCGGATGTTGCCTTGCTCGACGCCTACTCGCGCGCCGTCATGCACGTGGCCGAGACGGTCAGTCCCTCGGTCGTCAAGATCGAGGCGGAGCATCCCGCGCCCACCCAACCCTCCGGACGCCGCGCCCCCCGCGGAAAACCCGGCGGTGACGAAGAGCCCGCGCGTGGCAGTGGCTCTGGCTTCGTCTTCACCCCCGACGGCTACGTTCTCACCAACAGTCACGTCGTCAGCGGCGCGCGCAAGCTTCGGGTCTTCCTCAACGACGGGCGTCGTCTTGCAGCCTCCCTCGTTGGCGACGATCCGCACACCGACCTCGCCGTGCTGCGGGTCGACGCTCCCGATCTCGTGCCGGCGCGCTTCGGAGACTCCGCCGCGCTCAAGGTGGGGCAGCTGGTCGTTGCCATCGGCAACCCTTATGGGTTCGACTGCACAGTGACCGCTGGTGTGGTCAGCGCGTTGTCGCGTTCATTGCGCTCGCACTCGGGCCGCGTGATCGACGACGTCATCCAGACCGACGCCGCGCTCAACCCTGGAAATTCCGGCGGCCCGCTGGTCAACAGCCGCGGCGAAGTGATCGGGGTGAACACCGCCGCGATTCGACCGGCACAAGGCATCTGCTTCGCCGTGGCCATGCGCACCGCCACCTTCGTGGTCGGCCGCCTGATCCACGACGGCCGGGTTCGGCGCAGCTACATCGGTGTGGGCGGTCAGGACGTGCCGTTGCTGCGTCGGGTGGTCCGCTTCTTCGATCTGCCCATCGAGACCGGTGTCATGATCGTCAACGTCGAGCCCGACAGCCCCGGCGCTAGAGCCGGCCTGCGCGATGGCGACATCGTCGTGCGCTTCGGCGACACCTGGGTGGAAGGCATCGATGATCTGCACCGTCAGCTCACCGAGGAACGGGTCGGGCAGCCGCTCGGCATCAGCGTCCTGCGCGGCCGCGAACGCGTGGACCTCACCCTCCGCCCGGGCGAGACACCGCTACGGCGCTAAGAAGACATTGACCCGCCCGGGTGCGCGAACCGCGCCGCGGCGGGTTTTCATGGCAACCTGCCGCACGTCGTGATGTGATGAGCGGCTGTCGGCAGCAACGACAGCGAACGCGGGTGAACGTTCATGCTCTACATCTACCTTTCGGGAGCGTTGTTCGGCGGCATCTTGCTCGCCGCTTCTTTCGTGGGCGGTGATGACGGCGGCGGGCACGATGCGGGCGGCTCCGAGGGACCGAACTCAGGCGACTTCGATGGTCACCACGAACATCACGCGAGCCGCATCCCGTTTCTCAGCCTGCGTTTCTGGGCGTTCGCGACCGCGTTTTTTGGCCTGACCGGTGGGCTGCTCACGCTCGTCGGTGGCCTCGGTCTTCTGACCCCGGTGGTGGCCGCAGGCGTAGGGCTCGGCTGCGGCCTCGTCTCGGCGCGGGTGCTGGGGAGCCTCGGCCGCGAAGCCGTCGGGCTCGTGGGCGATGCGCAAGCCAACCTCGGCCGCGAAGGCCGTGTCCTGCTGCCGGTGGGCCCCGGCCGCCGCGGCAAGATTCGCCTCACCGTCGGCGGCGTCAGTAGCGATCTCGTCGCCGAAACAGAAGGCCCCGCCACTTTGCAGGCCGGCGACCTCGCCCTGATCGTCGGCATGCGCGATGCCGTCGCGCTGGTCGAGCCGAACCCTGCCGGGGTGCCCGCCGAACGCGGCGCTGCTGCGCTCGGTTCCGTGACAGTTCCCGCGCTGGACGCCAACCCGTCGCCAAGCCCGCTATTCGAATCATCTCCTGCGCAACCCGTTACCGTCGATCGCAAGAAAGAGGGTCCGTCATGAACGAACTGTTGCAAGACCCGACTGGCAGCTTGCTTGGTGCGCCGCTGGCCGCGCTCGGCGCCGCCGTTGGCCTGGTGATCTTCATCGCCTTCATCAAGCAGTTCCTCTTCATCTGTCGGCCGCAGGAGGTGTTGATCTTTGCCGGCCGAAAACACAAACGTGACGACGGCGCCGAGGTCGGCTATCGGGTGGTGTTCGGTGGCCGCGCCTGGCGGGTGCCAATCATCGAGTCCGTCGATCGCATGGACATGCGGAGCATCCCGATCGACGTCCAGGTGCAAGGCGCGTACACCCGCGTCGGCATCCCGTTGAAGGTGAGGGCCATCGCGCTGGTGAAGATCTCGTCGAACCCGCAGGTCGTGATGAACGCCGTCGAGCGGTTTCTCGGCCGCGGCGTGGCGGACGTGCAGCAGGTCGCCAAAGAGACGCTGGAAGGAAACCTCCGCGGCGTTCTCGCCACGCTCACGCCCGAAGAAGTGAACGAGGATCGGTTGAAGTTCGCCGAATCGCTCGGTCAGGAGGTCGAGCAAGATCTCGCCAAGCTCGGCCTGCACCTCGACGTGCTGAAGATCCAGCACGTCACCGACGACGCCAACTACCTCGATTCGATTGGCCGCGGCAAGATCGCGCAGGTGATTCAAGAGGCCGAGATCGCGGAGTCCAACGCGCGCAACGAGGCCGCCAAGGAGGCAGCCAGCGCCGAGATGCGCGCCAAGGTCGCCGAGGCGGAGGCTGAACGCCTCATCGCGCAGCGACGCAACGACGTGCGTCGGATCGCCGCCGAGCTCGAGGCGCAGGCCAAGTCGATCGAGGAGCGCGCCGAGGGTGGGGCGCTGGCGGCGCAGGCTACCGCCATGCAAGCGCTGGAAGCCGTCCGCCGTGATCTGGAGGCCGTCCGCCTGCAGAGCGACGTGGTGATTCCCGCGGAGATCAAGCGCGAGGCCGCGGGACTTGCCTCCGCGGGCGCCGCCTCGAGCATCGCAGAGAATGGCCGTGCAACCGCCGAATCGCTCTCGCTCGTCGCGGGCGCCTGGATGAAGGCCGAGGGGTCCGCGCAGGACATGTTCCTCATCAACAAGCTCGAGGACATCACGCGCATCGTCGTCGATGGCGTCAAGCGCCTGCAGCTGAAGAACATTCAGCTGGTCGACAACGATGGGTTGACCGTACCTCGGCTGGCGGCAGCCTATCCCGCCGCCGTGGCCGAGGTCCTTCGATCGCTCTTTGCGACCACCGGCGTCGACATCATCGCCCTGCTGGCGCGACATCAGCCCGGGGTCAATGGTGCTGCTCGGCGTGGCGAAGACCTCGCCAAGGAGATCCGATCATGATGCCCATCGTCGTGTTGCTGGGGGTGATCGCGATCTTCGGGATCGTGCTCGCCCTCGTCATCAAGAACCTGCTCTACATCTGCCAGCCCAACGAGGTGCTCATCTTCTCCGGCGGTCAGCGGGCGTCGTCCACGGGCAAGAAAGTCGGCTATCGCATCATCAAGGGAGGCCGTGCCATCCGGGTGCCGCTCTTCGAGACCGTCGATCGCATGGATCTCACCAACATGCCGATCGAGGTGCAGGTGGCGGGCGCCTACTCCAAGGGCGGAATTCCGCTCAACGTTCACGGGATCGCCAACGTGAAGATCGCCGGTGAGCAACCGGTGCTCGACAACGCGATCGAGCGCTTCCTTGGCGTGCCCCGCGACAAGATCATGGGCGTGGCCAAGGAGACCCTGGAGGGCAACCTGCGCGGCGTGCTGGCCACGCTGACTCCCGAAGAGGTCAACGAGGACAAGATCAAGTTCGCGCAGTCGCTGCTCGACGAGGCCGAGGACGACCTGCGCCGCCTCGGCATCGAGCTCGACACTCTGAAGATCCAGGACGTCTCCGACGACGTTGGCTATCTCGACAGCATCGGCCGTCGTCAGTCGGCCGAAG
Source organism: Myxococcales bacterium (assembly GCA_031398585.1). Taxonomy (GTDB): domain Bacteria; phylum Myxococcota_A; class Polyangia; order Fen-1088; family Fen-1088; genus JANNNO01. The sequence continues at coordinate 15,304 of JANNNO010000165.1, forward strand.
TGCAGAAGCGCGCGCTCATCGCCGAAGCACGATCGCGCGCGGAGTCCGCGGTCCGTTCCGCCTCCAACCGTCAGGAGACCGAGGTCTCTCAGATCGAAGCGCAGCTCGGCACCCTCCGTGCCGAGAACGCTCGTCGCGTGGCCGATGCCGAGACGCGCGCGGTGGCCATGATCGCCGAGGCCAAGGGGCAGGTCATGGCCAAGCTGGCGCGCGCCGAGGCCGAGCTCGAGGTGCAGAAAGCCCGCGTCGAGCAGGTGCGCCGGCAGCTGCAAGCCGACGTGCTCGAGCCCGCACGCGCCGCCAGCCAGGCGGCAGAAGCCGAGGCCAAGGGCGAGGCGACCGTCATCGTCGAAAAGGGGCGCGCCACTGCGAAGGCGATGGAAGAGATCGCGGCCACCTGGCGACGCGTGGGGCCGGCAGCGCGCGAGGTCTTCCTCATGCAAAAGGTCGACGATCTCATGCGGATCGTGATGGGCACGGTCGGTGACCTCAAAGTCGAACGTCTCACCATGCTGGGCGGCGTAGGCAACGGACACCCGGGGCCAGACGGGAACCTCGGCAATCTCGCCTCGCGCATCCTCGCGACGAACGAACAGATCAAGGCAGCGGCTGGCGTCGATCTCCTGGCGACCGTCAGCAGCCGCAGTCCCGGCAAGCCGTAACCACTGGGGCGCGGCCGGTCGAAGCTGCGCCCCAAGAGCAGTGACTCAGCGAGCTTGATCCCAGGGGAAGTCGAGGCACGCGATGCGAGCACCGACGTTCCCCGAAGCCGCTGGGTTCTGATAGAGCACCAGGGAGCGGGCGCCGCGCGGGCGAACCACGAAGTTCACCGTGGACTGCCCGTTGCCCCGGCCGCGTGCGTCGGTGCGAACGTCGAGCCAGATCTCGTTGCTGGCGCTGGATCCGGCATTGGCATCGTGCCGGTAGCGAGCACCGCCCTGGTTCTTCCTGCAGGCATCGACGTGCGCGATCGCGCCCCAGTTCTTGTTCGGCGGCGCCTTCACCAGCCAGATCGACGACGTCGTCGTGTTGCCAAAGGCGCTCGATTCGACCTGGCCTTGCACGCCTCCGGCCTTACGAAGAGTGGCATCGAAGATGGTGAAGCTGCCGCCGACACCGACCTCGGCGAGTGCTTCGGTCTCGAGACCGGCTTGCCCCTCGGCACCACTCTCTTCGTCTTGTGGGGGTACATCGCACGCGCCGATGGCAAACGTTGCACTCAAAGTCAGCGCGAGACCCAGTCGTTGTGTCGAGCTCGTCGTCATCGAAATCTCCAGGTTGAAGCCAGAAGGAAAGTGGTTGTCTAAGGCAACGACGTTCCTTCGTGATCGTCGTGCAGACTCGGTACGGCTCGCCCGCGCTCTGGTTTCCGAGGTTCCGCGCAGCGACATCGCGGCACGACGCGCAGCCAGATGGCGTCGGGCGCCTGCGCCACGATCGCGTCATCTGCTCGGTCTTCAGCTCCGCGTTTGCGTCAGTGGCCCGTGCGGAGCCATGCACCAGTGTTTTGTCTTCGAACTCGGGCGCCGAATGCGAAACCACAGGTGCGTTCCCCCGTACTGCCCTATAGGTTGGTCTCGATGCCGGACGAGCCGTCATCGCCCATCCGGACAAAGGAACGACAGATGAACAAGCAGACAACGAATCTCGAGATCCTCGACATCTCTGACCTGGCCGCGGTCACGGGCGCTGGTTCGTCCGGTTGGTACGCACCGAAGAGAACTCCGCAGCCGCGCAAGAAGCGTGGCGAGCGCTCGAAATAGCGCGAACACGATGATTGCTTGATTCCCCCGACGGGTGAGCGCCACGCCTGACCGGCCGCGGCCTATTCGCCACGGCTCGGTTGCGCCGCGGGGTGGGCGATCCCACCCTCTACTCACAACCGTCCGGAGGGAACTATGAAAAAGACCTGTCGATTGATGGCCGCGGTGATGATGTTGGCGGCTCCGGCGCTCGCGAGCGCAGCGGATCCTGCCGCGGAGAAGGCGGCCGACAAGGCTGCCGGCGCTGAGACGGGACCGGCTCCCGACGAGGTGCTGCCCAAGCTGTCGCACTCGAACCAGATGGAGATCGAGGCCGGCAAACTCGCGCAGGAAAAGGGCGAGTCGAAGGCAGTGAAGAACTTCGGCAAGGCTCTCGTCCGCGATCACACCGCCGCGCAGAAGCAGGTTACCGCGCTGGCCGAGCAGCTGAACGTGATGCTGCCGACCGAACCGCCGATGAAGCACGACATGCTGGAACGGGAGAAAGCCCTCAGCGGTGCCGAGTTCGATCGAGCCTTCGCCCAGGCGATGCTGGAGGACCACGCCAAGGAAGTTGACGAGGCCAAGGACGCCCGCGACAAGACCAGCAACGCCAAGTTGAAGAAGTTGCTGACCGCCCTCGT
>JANNNO010000190.1:0-9242 GCA_031398585.1 Myxococcales bacterium
GCTTCGAACGGATTTCACGCCTTTACGGCGTCGCCCCGCGGCTCGGCTTCACCGCCGACGTGACCCGCGATGGACGCAACATCCTGTTCGGCTACTACGGGCGCGCCACCGAGCCGATCTCTCTGGGCGTCGCGGCCGACTACGCCCAGGTCGAAGCGGGCCAGACCCGCACCTATCACATCGATCCCAATAGCCCCGCGGCTGACCGGCAATGGGAGATGGAACCCCGTACGATCACCGGTGGCAAGGGGGCGGTTCGGGTCGATCCCAACGCCAAGATCCCCCGTGCCGACGAGATCACGGTCGGCGCCCGCCGCGAGTTCATGCCGAACACGGTCACCAGCGCCGAGTACACCTGGAAGCGCATGTCCTACGATTGGGATGACATCGAGATCAACCGGATCTGGGATCCCAGCGGTACGCGCGTGGTCGACTACGCCGATCCGAACTTCCGCAATCGTTCGGTCATCATGTACAAGACGCCGGAGTCACCCAAGACCTACCAGGGTGTGGTGTTGCGTTCTGAAGGTAGCCCGAGCCCGAAGTGGGAGTACCACGCCAGTCATACCCTCTCCTGGGCGACCTACAAGATGACCGAGACCAGCAATCCGCGGCTGCGTCGCTTCGACCAGGGCTGGTCGACCTTCGATCTGCGGCACTACCTGCGGCTCTACGGCGCGTACTACATCATTCCCAATCTGAACGTCGGCGCGATGTTCATGTACCGCAGCCAGGGCGGTGATACCCAGACGCGTTGGTACTACAACGCGACCTCCAACGGCCGCGTCAACCAGCGCACCCCGGCGGGCACCACGACCGCGTCGCCCAATGATCCAACCGGCATCGCCGAGCTGCGTCCGCCGGCACTCACCCAGCTCGACCTCGCCGTCCGCTACAACGTCTTTCCCAAGACCACCAAGGGGCAGCGCCTGACCGTCATGCTCGACGTCTTCAACGTCTTCAACACCCGCACGGTCACCGAGATCCAGAACCTCGATCTCGCGGACTTCGGCGCGGTGAACGTCCGGCAGCGACCGTTGCGCCTTCAGGTCGGCCTCAACTACAGCTACTGATCCTGAAAGCCCCCGAGTCTGGACGGGCGCACGGCGAGAGGGCTGCGGCCCCAAGCCGGTGGCCCCGCGGTCGCCTCCGCGTTGCGACGGTCGTTGCCGTCTCTCTGCTATGATCGATCGTCTCTCTCGGATGGATCGGCAACCGCGGTCTGCCACCCGGCCCGCGGTTGCTGCCGCGCGGAGGTGATCAGATGTTCGCTCCTGGCTGCGCCGAGCTCGTGTTTGCGACTGCGCCGCGTCCGGCGATGCTACCGGCTGGAGCCGCCTTCGCTCCCGGTCGCAGCCGCGCTCCCCTGTTCCTGACGGCAGCCGCGCTGCTGCTGGCAGGTTGCAGCCACCTGCCCGATCGCGCGGGCAAGGGCTGGGTCGCCCACGACACGCGCAACACGCGCGTCTACAGCGCCACCAAGATCGAGCATCGCTACGCCCAGGAATGGCTCGAGACGGCGTTTCACGCCTACAAGCACTCGTTCTTCAAGACGGTGACGACGAGGCCGGTCGAGGCGATGTTCCTGGAGGCCGAGCCCGGAGGCCTCACTCGTTTTTACCGACCCAACGACGATCCACCCGACGCCTGGTCGATCGAGGGCATGCCGGGCGGCGGCCGCATCGGCAAAAATGGGCTCATCGTTCTGACCGAACGACGCAACTACCGCGGCGTCTCCGAACAGGTCGCCTACCAGATGATCAGCCAGGCGATGCCGAACGCGCCGGTCTGGTTCCGCATCGGTTTTGCTCGCTATCTCTCGGAGTACCGCGTGCACTACCGCGGCGACAAGTATCTCGTCTGCTACGGGTCGTGGAGGCGGTTGGTTCCGCAGTCGCACTTCGTGTCGCCGACGCCTTACTGGACCGGAGGCCGTGCCCAGACGACGACGAGTTATCCCGGCCGCGACGTGCTGCTCCCGATCGCCGACGTGCTCAACGCCGACTGGTACGACTACGCCGACGACGGCCGCAGGTGGTTCGATTTCACCGCCTACGCGCTGGTCAGCTACCTCATTCACGGGCGCGACGCCTGGCACGCCTCGCGCTTCAACGTCTTGCTCGATGCCTTTTCGGCGGGCCACTCGACCGTCGATGCACTCGCCACGGCCTACCCACACTTGCTCTTCGACGAGCTCGATGAAGAGGTGACCCGCTACGCACGCAAGCCCAGCGGCGCCTACTGGGAACAGAACCCCGACGGCCTCTGCTTCAAAATCCCGTCGGCCAAACACGCCGAGAAAGTCGCGGCCAAGAACCCCGTCAGCCAAGCCGACGTGCAGGCCGCCCTCGACGACCTCAAACGCATGCCGCTGTGGCGAGGCTACGGCAGCTGGTACCCCACCGACGTCCTGCTCGCCCGCTCCGGCAGACTCGAACGCACCCCCGTCCCCAGCGACGCCACCAAACCCCCGCCCCACGAAGCCCCCAACGAAGTGAAAGAAGCCGCGGATCCGCGCTGACAGGCGCAGTCGAAGTTCCCGCGAAGTGAGCGTCCGACCGTCGGATGCGACTGCCCTCGCTAACCCCAAAGACTCGAGCCAAACGCTGGATTGCGGCCGAGCGGCTTTGGCATAGTGCTCGCAGATACCGCTGCGATGAGCGGCCGCATGAGCGACAAAGCCGAAAGCATGGCGCCAGCCGAATCCCCTCTCCGCCCGATACCCCATGAATCGTGCCTGGGCGGCGCTTCGGGCGAGCTTCGTTCCGCTTTTCATCGCTGCCTTCGTGCTAGCGGGGGCGGGGATTGCGGCGCGTCTGCCTGGCCTGTTCGGCCACCTGGGCGCCGTGCTGGTGCTCGTACTCTTCTTGCTACAGGCGAACCTGATCGGCCCGCGGCGATCGCTGCGCGCCCTCGCGGAAGTTCGCTTGCGTTGGCCCGTGCGGGTCTGGCCGTGGGGGGCTCTGGTCGGCCTGGCTCAACTGGCGGTTTTGTTCGGCTGGATCGTCTGGTCGACCCGCGCGGGACAGAGACCGTCTCCTGCTCCATCCGGAGTGACCGAGGCGGCCTTTCTTTTCCCCGCCTTCATCGCACCTGTCATCGAGGAGGTTGCGTTCCGCGGGTGGCTCTTGCGTCGACTGGAACGGTTGCTCGACGAGAGGGTTGCGATCCTCGTGTCGGCCGTTCTTTTCGCCGCGGTCCACTTCCAGCTGGGAGGGCTACCCTACCGGGCGGTGATCGGGATCGCGTTGGCGGCGCTGGTTATCGCAACTCGCTCGCTGTGGCCAGCGGTAGCGCTGCATGTAGTGAACAACAGCATCGTCGTTTTGATCTCCCGTCACGAAGCCGCTGTCGAAGCGGCATTGCGGCCGGTAAGTTGGCTTGGGCCGATCCTGATGGCGGTGGGTGGCGTCGCGCTCTCTGTGGGCCTCCATCGTCTCTGGCAGTCGGCCAAGCAACGACGGGCGGCGGGCGGCAGGGGGCCGGTGCCCGCTGCCGCTGTCGTTGCTGCGCAGCCGTGATCGAACGAAAGTGAGCCTTCGGTCTGCGCGCGTGCGGTCGCTCCGGCGTTACTTCGCTGCCGGGGGGGCGGCGGGTGGGGCGCTGGGGGTGGGGGCGGGCATGCGGGGGGCGCTGGGGGGGCGGGCCATGCCCATCATGGCGGCGGGATCGAAGGGCTTGGGCTTCTTGGTGATCTGCGCCTTGGCGTCCTTGCCCTTGCCCGATAGCTCCATCGAGACCTTTGGCATCTGGCCGCCGGCTTCTTTCGGCGTGACCATCAGCTTGACCAGGCCGAGCGGAGGGATCTGATCGCTGATCCAGATGTCGATCGTGCCCTGCGGGTGGCTGTCGCGGTAATGGCTGGTCGGGAAGCTGCCGGCCGCGACCTTGATCGTCTCTTTGCCGACGAGCTTCTTGGGATCGGGCTTCTCGAACTTCTGGACCGGGCCGTTGTTCGGCATCTCCATCGGATCTTTGCCCTCGATCTGCATGACCATTTGCTTGACCGGGCGTTCGGCCTTGGTCGGGTCGGGCTCGAGCACGAGGCGCATGATCATCTTGCCGCCAACGGCTGCGGCGGGGCCGCCCTCCATCGACATCTCGATCGTGGCCGCATCGTTGCTTCGTCCAACCAGCGCCCAGCGTGCGCGCGCCGGCTGCTCACCGACGGCGACCTGGTACTCGGCCCAGGAACCGAGCGCCGCCTTCTTGAGGTCGATCGCCATCGGCGTCGAGCCGAAGCCCCCGCCCGGTTGCGCCCAGGCCACCGGCGCGGCGGAAAGCGCCGCCGCCGCGGCGGTCGCAAGACAGAGGGAAGCAGAGACAAGTGAACGCATCGCAGCTCCTGTTGGTAGTCAAAAAATCGCCCGGGTGGCGGGCCTCGAAAGAACGGGTGATTGGACCACGGGACTGGCCGCTCCGCAGCGCTTTTCTCCTGCGACTGGGCAGCGCGCAGAGGACGGGCGGCGTCTGCAATCCCGATCTAGACTTGCTGCCTTCACATGCGCCGTGGCCGCGACGACAACCTGCACGACCACTACGCTCTGCTCGGCGTGGATCGAGCTGCCGACGACACGCAGTTGCGCCGCGCCTTTCACACGCTGGCCATGCGCCACCACCCCGACCGAGCCGGCCCGGGTTCGACCGAGGTCTTCCAGCGCATCACCGAGGCCTACGCGGTCCTCTCGGACGCCGAGACACGCGCTCACTACGACGCTCGTTACGATGCCCACCTGCGAACCCGCCGCACGACGCCGGTCGGCCGCGCGCCGCATGCCGGTCGTCCCGCAGCGGGCAGTGGAGCCGGCGGTGACGGTCCTGTCGATCATCGCGGTCAGTACGAAGGCCCCGGTGGATCCATCGGCTGGCAAGTGCGCAAGACAGCGACCGTCTCAGCGACCCTGCTGCGGGTGAGCGGCGCGCTCGAAGCTCTCGTCGCGCAGGGCATCGCCCGGCGGCTCGAGGACGGCGTGATCGAGCTGAAGCTAACCGCCGACGAGAGCGCGACGGGCGGAGTCATCACCATCGACGCCGCCGTGTCGGTCACCTGCCCGACGTGTACGGGTCTTGCCCAGCCCGACGTGCTCTGGTGCTGCCGCTGCGATCACGCCGGCACCGTGATCGATCACGTCACCTTCACCTTGCAGGTACCACCGGGCGCCCACCCGGGTCTGTCGTTCTCCTTCGTTACCGATCCTCGCACGCCGCCCTTTCGGGTTCGCCTGCGCATCGGCTGAACGCCTCGTCTTGCCGACCCGCCGGCCGCCTAACGCGCGAGTCGCGCGAGTGTCTCGACCGTGCGATCGATCTGCGATTCCAGGATGAACACGTGCGGCGCGAGGCGAATCCGTCCCAGCCGCTCGGCTCCGATGATGCCTGCCGCTGCCAGCTCGGCGACCAGCCGCGCGCTGTCATGTCCCGGCTTTTCCGCTGCGATTATCCCGGTCGCGTGCGAGGCAAAGGCGTCCCGCGTGAGCTGAAAGCCGGCGGCCCGCAGCCCATCGGCCAGGCGATTGGCCAGCTCGGCGATGCGCGCGCGGACTGCCGCCATGCCCAGACTCTCGAGGTAGCGCAAGCTCGAGCCGAAGTGCAGCCAGTCGTTGAAATTGGGGGTCGACAGCACGTAGCGATCGGTCGACGGCTTGATGGTGTCGCGGTAAGGGAGGTACGCGTGATCGTCGACCACGCTGCCGGTCCCTTTCCAGGGAAAACGCAGCCGTCGCAAGACCTCGGGCGCGACGTAAAATCCCGCAAGGCCGATCGGCCCCAGCAGCCACTTCCAGGCGGAAAAGCCCATCGCGCTGATCTCGGCCGCGCGAACGTCGATCGGCAGCATGCCCACCCCCTGCGCGCCGTCGACGAAAAAATCGATCCCGCGGGCGGCGCAGAGCTGCCCGATCTCGAGCAGCGGCAAGGGCATGCCTGTGCACCAGTGGACCGCCGACACGCTGACCACCCGTGTGCGCTCGGTGAGCGTCGCTTTCAGACCCGCCAGGAACTCCTCGGGTGAACGGCCAAGCGGCGCAAAATCGACATCGACGCCGCGGCCGCGCCAGTGCTCCCAGGGATAGACGTTGCTCGGATACTCGTTCTCGAGCAACAAGACCCGATCGCCGGGCGCGAGATCGAGGCCGTGCGACAAAAAGAGCATCGCCTCGTTGGTGTTGTGGCAGAGCACGAGCTCGTCCGGCACGCATCCCAGCAGGCGAGCCAACGGCTCCCTTGCCCCGTCGTGCGCCGCCTGCTCGGACGGCATAGCCAGGATGCCCCCTTGGGCGAAGGCATCGAAGTGCGCCTTCATCGCGTCGCGAACAGGCCCGGGCATCGCCGAGATGCCGCAATTGTTCAGCCAGATGCGATCGGCGTTGATGGGAAAGTCAGCGGCGACCGCGCGCCAGTCGGGTGGGCTCACGCGATCAGAACCGCAGTTGGCAGCTGGCGCCCGCGCTGGCACCGCCGATGACGGGCAAGCAGGCAAGCGCCACCGATTTCGAGGCGGGCCTGGTGGCGAGCCGCTCGGCGGCCGAGGGCGCGGTGGCAAAGAGAACAGTCGAGAGCACGAGCGCCGCCCCCCCGCCGATGAAGCTGCCCACCGCGATGGTCTGGGCCTGGTTCGCTTCGGCCAGCAGGGTCACGCACTCTTTGCCCCCGGAATCGGCAAAGGCGGTCGAGCAGCGAAACATGTTCGGCTCGCCGGGCTTTTTCAGCGAATCGAACTCGCTCACCTTGCTCGAGTGGACGAGCGCTCCCCAGATGCCGGCGGCCGTCAGCAGCGTCGCGAAGCCCGCGCTCACCCAGGCTGCCGGCCAGCGCCAGCTGTCCTTATGAGGAACCGAAGTCTGCACGTCGATGGGGGGCAGGGGCCCGGTGGGCGCTTCGGCGACTGGCCGGCGGCCGCCCAGGACCGGCGGGGCTTCGATCTTCTCGAGATCGATCACCACCCGGGCGGACTGCCCGTGGGGAATGACCACCGGGCGGCGGTAGCCCTCGAAGCCATCAGCAGTAACCTTGAGATAGACCTCGCCCGCTTCACGACGGAGCGGCTCACGCAGCGGCAGGCGACCGACGGTGCGGCCGTCCACCTCGACCTCGGCGCCGATCGGTCGGCCGATCACTTCCAGCCATCCGAGCTGGGACCGCACCTCGTCGAGGGCCTTTTTGATGTCGGTGCGCCGCTGCTCGATCCAGGGATCGTTTCGCGCGCGCAGCGCCTCGGCCAGGTGGGCCTCGGCGTCCAGCCAGCGGAGCAACGAGTACTCGGCGGTGCCGAGGTGAGCGGCGGCGCGCGGGCTCTTGGTCATCTGATAGGCGCGCGAGAAGAGCTTGGCCGCGCCCTCGTTGTCGTTCTGCTTGCGCAGCAGAATGCCTTCCGAGATGAGGAGGTTGGGGTCTTCCGGCCCCGCCGGTGCCTGCGCGTTGGCCGCCCCCGCCGTCGCCAACACGGCCAGCAATGCAACGAGCGCGCTCGCCCACGACGTCAACCTTCGACTTCCGTGACGTAGTCGACCGCAGTACGAAGCCCAACCCAGCCCGACGAAGGAAGCCAGTGCCATGAGGAGGCTCGTTATACACCGGGTCGGTGCGGTGGGAAGTCCTTGCCCGCTGCGTTCTGCCGCAGCGGTCGCGGCGCGCCGCAAGCGCCGAGAACGATCGCAACAACCGCGGTCCCTGGCCCTTTGACCAGATTTTGACCGGGTGACGCGGGGGGAACTTGCTTGTCGGCCAGGTACGCCGCCTATAACATCCCCTTCATCTCTTAGAAACGGAGCCACAATGCTCGATCATCGAACGCGGTCATCCAGGTCGAAGTCGCAGGGCTCGGCGCTCTCCGGCTTGAAGTTTTTCCTGGGCAGCGCAGCTTTCGCCGCTGTCACGGTCGTTGCCGTCGGACCGCAAGGTGCCGGTCTCGGACAGGAGGCGCGCGCGCAGAGCGGTGACTCGGGTTCGATCGTTGGCTACATCTTCGACCAGGCCGGCAACCCACTGTCCGGCGTGAAGGTGACGGCCACGTCGCCCCAGCTCATCGGCGGCGCCAAGTCGGCCTATACCAACGCCGAAGGGGCGTTTCGCTTCCCGGCGCTGTCGCCTGGCAAGTTCAAGGTGAAGGCCGAAGCCCCACGCTTGCAGACGGTTGTCCAGGACAACATCGCGGTCGGCATCACAGCGCCCTCCGAGGTGAACCTCATCATGGAGGTCGCCAGCACCAAGGTCGAGGAGGTCAAGATCGTCTCGAAGGCGCCGCTCGTGAACACGAGCAAGCCGAACGTGAAGGAGGTCTTCGACGTCGACTTCGTCGATCAGATGCCTCACGACAATCGCGACGTCATCTTCCAGCAGATCACGAACTACGTCGCCGGTGCCATCCGCGGCGGTCGCGTGCGCGGCGGCGGTGGCAACCAGACGCTGTACATGATGGACGGGTTCAACATGCTTCGGCAGTTCCCGACGGTCAAAGCCTCGGCGGCATACGAGATTCAGACCGCCGGCTATGGCGCCGACAATTCGACGGCCCCTGGCTCGGTCGTCAACCTGGTGACCCGCTCCGGCTCGAACAAGTTCGAGCTCGAGCTCGGCGCGACGGCCGACAGCAGCGTGTTTCAGTACTTCACCGACGAGCTCGACTCGAAGGCTTCCAGCCACTTCTTCGTGCTCAACCCGACCGTGTCGGGCCCGATCATCAAGGACAAGCTCTGGTACTCGGCCAACGTCGAGTTCCTCACCCGCAAGACTGGCCGTGATCCGGATCCGGCCGGCGTGTTGCCCGATTCACCCCCCGAGATTCGCCACTGGTACAAGGGCACCATCAAGCTGGCCTGGCAGGTCACCGGCCGCAACAAGCTGTCGAGCGTGAGCAACTTCGACGAGTTCTACATGTTCAACCGCTTCGGCGTCGGCCGCACCTGGGACGCGGACGCCAACTTCCGCTCGCGCAACTACTTCAGCGGCCTCATCTGGGAGTCGCTGCTCACCGACAACATCATCTTCCGCAGCCAGGTGGGCGTCAGCAACACCGAGCGCCACGTGTTGCCGAAGTCGTGCATCGACAACGAGGGCTCCTGTGAGTTCGGACCGACGCCGACCCGCATTCTCAATTTCGGCGGAGTCAACGGCAAGACGTTGAACGACAACAACATCCCCGAGCTCGAGCGCAGCCGCACCTATTCGTTGCAGTTTGCCAACCGGCTCGAGTTCTTCATCAACAGCAAGGCGCTGGGTGAGCACCACATCCAGATCAAAGATCA
>JANNNO010000251.1:0-14012 GCA_031398585.1 Myxococcales bacterium
AGCTGACGCGCGCCCGGGTGACGGCGCCCCGCCCCGTTCCCGGGGACGCGTGCGAGGGCCGCGATATTCGACACCGGCAGGTCGAGCTCGAACGGGTGGCGATCCTCGATGCGCTCGCTCGTTGTGGCGGGAACCAGACCCGCGCGGCTGAATACCTGAACATGCCACGACGCACGTTCTGCAATCGCCTGACGGAGTTCGGGATCCGTACGGCCCGTGGCAAGGTCGCGCCCCCGGAGCCGCCCGGGTATTGAACTCGGGGCGGTGAAGCCCCAACATCGGTGACGATGGCGCTCTCGCGGGGAAGGCCGGGGGTCGGCACGATCCTTCAAGACACGTACGAGCTCCTCGGGCGCATTGGCCTTGGCGGCATGGGTGAGGTCTACGAAGCACGCCACACGCGGCTGCCCGGGCGATTCGCTGTAAAGGTGCTCTCCGTCGCTACCCCCGCTGGCGCGCCCGAGTGGCTCAGGTTTCGTCGCGAGGCCGAGATCGCCTCGTCCTTGCACCACCCCAACATCGTGCGGGTGGTCGACTTCCACCACACCGATGAGGGCGCACCCTACATGGTGATGGAGTGGCTGCCAGGCATGGACCTGGGACGCTTGCTGGAGAAAGAAGGTCCCCTGCCCCCGGCACGCGTCGCCGCTCTCGTCGAACAGATCGGCTCCGCCCTGTCAGCGGCGCACGGCATGGGCGTCGTGCACCGCGATCTCAAACCGCAAAACGTCTTCGTCGTTCCCATCCCCGGTGAAAGCCGGGAGCACGCCAAGGTGCTCGACTTCGGGATCTCCAAGGTCAAGACCTCGCTGAGCCTGAACGGCGAGACGCGGCTCTTTGGCACGCCCCAATACATGTCGCCTGAGCAGGCACGGGGCGACACCGACGCAGTCGACGGGCGCACGGACCAGTTCGCGCTCGCGGCCATGACCTACGAAATGCTGACCGGGCGCCTGGCCTTCGACGGCGACAGCGTGCCCGCCATCCTCTTCAGGGTTGCGCAAGAATGGCCGCCTCCTTTGTCGAGCCTTGTGCCGGGGCTGCCCCCAACGGTCGAGCGCGCGTTAGGCAAGGCGCTGGCGAAGCGCAAGGAAGAACGTTTCGCTTCGGTGCTGCAACTGACGACAGCGCTTGTAGCGGCCCTGCGCGGACAAGCGGTGGATCGGGAATCGAGCGACGAGGCTTCCCGGCTCGAGACGCTGCGCCCGGGGGAGGCCTCCTCCACGCCTGCAGCTCCTGCGCCCCGCCCGTCGCGGGGGGGCGGGCTGGGTTTGTTTGCGCTTGTCCTCGTACTTGCCCTCGGCGCCGCGTGGGGATTGCGGTCGCGCAGGATCACCCCGGCGCCGGGGACCGCGGTTGCGGCATGGAGTGCCCCACCCGCCCCCGAGCGCGCCGCGATCACATCGGTCCCGGCCAACAAGGGCGCCGCGGCGGGCGGCAGGCCCGATGCGGCGGCTACGTCGCACGCGCCGGTGCGTCCGCGTGCCCGACGGCCGGTCGGCGAGGTGGTCGCCCCCGCGAAGCCGAGCGAGCCGAGCGTGCCGAGGCGGGCGTTCATCGTCGATTTCTGAGCCTGACTATGACGGCAGCCCGCTAGAGTGTGCTCGTGCTGGTGCTTCCGGTGCTGCTCGTTGCTCTCGCAACACCGCCCGCGGTCGACACTCCCGCTGCGCCAGCGGCCCAAGTCCCCCCCGCCCCGAGCCCCGCAGAGATGGCCCGAGACAAGGCCGAGGAAGCCGAGCGTCTCTATCAGGAGCGCAATCTGGCCGCGGCCCTGGCGCGTCTACGTGAGGCCTTCGCGCTCTTTCCCAGCCCGAAGATTCACTACAACCTCGGCCTTGTCGAACGCGCGCTCTTGCGCGAGGTCGAGGCAATCGCCTCATTCGAGCGCTTCTTGGCCGAGGCCGCCGACGCCGACCCCGAGCGACGCGCGGACGCCACACGGCAGATCGCGGAGCTCTCGGCCAACGTGGTGTCACTCCGGCTCGAGTGCGATACGGCGGGCGCCGAGGTCTTCGTGGACGGACGCCTCGTCGGCACAACGCCGCTCGCCACCAACGTCCGGCTCGCACCGGGACCGCATCAACTGGTGGTGCAGAAGGAGGGCACGCGCTTTCCTTTCATCCACCGCATCGAGGCGGCTGCCGGCAGCACGGTCGAGGTGAAGGTCGCGCTGCGGTCGGTCCCGACCTCGTCCATGCCCGAGTCGCCGGCGCTGGCGGTCGCGTCGGCCCCGAGTCGCGAAGCGCCTCCTCGGTCGATCTACCGGTCCGGATGGTTCTGGGGAGGAGTCGGCGCGGCGGCTTCGGTCGTGGGCCTGTCAGCCTGGCTCCTGACACGACCGGGTGAGCCCGCCCCGCTATGCGGCGACAGGTGTCTGCTCGGGGAGCTCGCCATCGATGGCCGCTAGCCGTTCGCTTCTCAAGCTCTGCGGGCTGCTCGCGTTCATCGGCTGCGGGGAGCGCCAGCCCACCGGCATTGTCGTGTCGATCAGCACCGACATTCAGGTGCCGAGCGAGATCGACGGTCTACGCATCCTGGTGCGTTCGCACGGACGCCTGATGCACGACCGATCGCACATGCTGGGCATAGGTGAGGGCAAGGTTTCGCTGCCGGCGTCGCTGGGCCTGGTCGCAAACGAGCTCACGAGCGGCGAGGTCCGCATCGAAGTCCAGGGCCTCTTCGGCCCCCAAATCATGGTCGCCCGCAGCCTGCGCGAGGCACTCGTCGCCGAACAAGTGCAGAGGGTCGACCTGCAGCTCGGGTCCGATTGCCTCGGCGTCTATTGCTCGGAGGGCAAGACCTGCGAGCCGGCGCGGGGCTGCGTCGCGGTCGACCGGCGCCTGCCAAACCCGGGCGATTCCGGCCCACCTTGCGACTGCAACAGCTACTTTCCGCTTTGCCGCGGTGGCTTGTGGACATACCGCCAGCGCGATCTCAGCACCAACATCCCGATCAAGAAGGTCGTCGCCATTCAGGAGTACGCGGTCATGACCGACGCTGGCCACGGACACGACCACGGAAAGCAGGACAAGAAGGGGTTCGTCCAGTTCCGGCTGCGCGAGGGAGGGCTGAGTCGACGCTGGCTGAGCAGCAGCGGGCCAGCGGGCGCGGGGCGCATCAGCTACGAGAAGGACGAACACTTCACGGCAGACTGGAGGCGCACCTCGACCTCGTATTTCGTGCCGCAGCGGGCGCGACTCGACGAGGCTCATACGGCCGTGGGCGATTTGTGGACGGTCGAATACGACGAGTTCGTGTACCGAGATGGCGAGAGCAAGCCAGCGACGTGGAAACGGACCGATGAGTGGAGCGTGGTCGACGCGGCGGAGCTGCGCGGCCTTCCCAAGCAATGGAGTCACGCTTTGTGCCAGCGGCGCCTGGGGCTAGAGACGGAAGAGGGCGCAGTGGTCGAGCAGATCTATTGCTTCGTGCGCGGGATCGGGAAGGTCTATGAATACGCGCCCGGCGACGATGAGGACGTCCTCACGTCGTACCGGATCCCAGGATGCGGAGATGCACAGTGAGAGCCGCGTTGGCCTTGTCCGTCTGTCTCATGACTGGCGCCTGCGACAAAGCGCCGGCTCGGGGCGAAGCGCCCGGCGTGCACCCGGGCCGGCCCAACCCGCCCGAGTTGGGTGCCGGGGAAGAGGCCACTGCCATGTCGGTCGACGCCGCTGCATCGTCTGACGTGGGCGACGAAGCCACGCCGGACGATGCGGCCGCAACATCACCGGTCAGCAGCTGCAGCGATGGTTCGTATTTTCCCATCGCGGTCGGCAATGTCTGGCGCTACCAGATCCGCGGCCGCCTCGGCGAGGTCAAACGAGACAAGTGGAACCGGGTGGTCAGCGAGGAGCCGATCCCGGTCGAAGGCCCCCATCACGGAAAGCTAGCCTTCCGCCTCGAGTCCTCGCTGGGCGCCGAGCGCGCACTCAAGGCGGTTAGCTGGCAGAACATCGTGGACGGACGCCTGGTTCGGTACGCCGAGATGTCGTACGGCCCGGACAGCGGCGTGCACACGCAAACCTCGCAATGGGAGCCCTATCGTACGCGCTTCGACACGGCCTTTCCGGCCTCGGCACTCGGGCAGCGCTGGACTGAGAAGTACGTTGATCAGAAGGTCTGGTTCTCGCCCGCCCGGCCGCCTGAGGTCCAGACCACGCTTCACGAAGACATCTGGATCGTTGTCGCGGTCGACGAAGAGGTGGTCGTCCCGGCTGGCACCTTCAAGGCCTTGCGGGTTCGCAAGCTGCTCAACTCCACCTCCGACGAGCGCGGCAAGACCTATTGGTTCGCCCGCTGCGTGGGCAAGGTGAAAGAGGTTGGGGTGGCCAGCGGCGGGCACGATGAATCCCTGCTGGAATATAGCGTTCATCCGTGACGAGAGTCGGCCGGCGACCGGCGCTCAGGGCGTCGCCGGCGGGTCGGCGTAGAGCGCGGCCGAGCGGTGGGGGAACGACTTGAGGTGTTGCTGGAGCAGGTCTTCCCCGAAGTCTCCATCGAAGTCTCGCCACGCGGAGTGGACGTGGTTCTCCCATTCGATGTTGTGTTCGAAGATGAACGTCGGGCCTTGCAGTCGGAAGTAGTAGATCGAGTTCGCACCCGCGTTGAGGCTACCGACCCACAGGAACGTGATCTTGTCGAAGCCAGCGTCGTGCACCTTCTTGAGGCGCAGGGCCGCGAGCTCCGGATTCACGTTACCGGCCACCTCGGCGAGGAGCTCCTTCACCTTGTCGCTCTCTGGCATGCTCATCTTCGCTACCGCCAATCCCGCAGGATTGACCGGGCCCTGTTTGGCAGGGGTGTTCGGCAACATGCGTGCGCCGTTGGCAACGACGGCCAGCGCCTTCTTGGTCGGATCGGCCGCCAACATCGTGGCAAGGCTGCGCGCGTGGTCCTCCTGCTTGCCGAGCGCGCGCGTCCCCGCCGGCACCCCCTCGAATGCTGTCGCGAACCGCGCCGGCTCGGCCCCGAGCATGAACGGCGTGCTTGCGGCGCGGGAGCATCCGATGAACGTGAAGTGCAAAGATGCGTGATGCCCCTCCCAGTGCCAGGCCCAGTTGGCCTCTCGTGAGGGCGTGCCGTAGATGGCCACGTGATAGTTCAGACTTCCGAAGGGCAGTCCGCCGACATTGGCCTTCAGCCAGTTGTCCATCGTGCGAATGAGCATCGCCTTTTCGTAGCCGCTATCGCTGAGGCTGGCTTTCAAGAGGGCAAAGGCCTTCACCCGTTGCGGCTCGGTCATGTTCGAGAGTGGCAGACCGGGGCGGGTGGGCTCGGGCGTGAACCGGTAGTGTTTGCGCGCATCGAACGGCTTTTGAGCGATGTCCTTTTGCGCCGCTGCGAGAGCGTCGAGGAAGCCGGACGCCGCGGCCAAGATCTCCCCGCACGTCGCAAGGATCTCTGGCGGTGGCGCGGCCGCATCCGGCTCGACGGGTGATGTCGGTGCGGCGCGCTCGGCGGGGGCGTCCATGATGCGATCGCCGTCCTGCCGCTCGTTCGCATCAGCCGCCGGCATTGGCGCGCTGACCTCGGGCTCGCCGCGCGAGCCCGACGATGCGTCGGCCCGGCCTCCCGCCCCGCTTCCGCCTGTGCCCTCGGTCGTCATTGTCACGGGAGCTGGCGGCGGCCTGAGCTCTGGGACACACGAGCCGAGGAGGCCGACCACGCCGAGGAGCAAGGAGACCGACAAAGAGCCTACGCGCGACATACCCAGCATGCTGGCAAACACTTCGCGGATACAGAATCAGTAGTTTGTTACCTGATTATAAAGGTACGCTTTCCTTTGCCGCGCCTCGGTGCGCTGGCGCGGTCGGGTTTTCAGGGCAGGACACAACCGGTCTGGAGGCTTTCGCACAATGAAGTCGTCGCAATCACCGCTGCCTGACGTCCCATCACTCGAGAATCTGCGCTGCTTTGCAGCTGCCGCCCAGACCGCCACCTTTCGCGCGGCAGCCAAGCGGGTCGCCTTGACCCCCGCGGCCCTGGGCCAGCGAATCCGGCAACTCGAAGCCCAGTTGGGGCAGCGGCTCTTCGAACGGACCACCCGATCGGTGGCCTTGACCCAGGCGGGACTGGCGCTGTTGCCTGCCGCGCGAGCCGCACTCGACGCCGCGGCAGCGTGCCTGGCGGCCGCGCGCGGTGATCACGCGGCACCGGAGATCGAGCTGACCATCGGAACGCGGCTGGAGCTCGGCCTTTCCTTCCTCGTCCCCAGCCATCGGGCGCTCTCGAAAGCCTGCCCAGGCCTCGTGCTGCACTATTTCTTCGGCTCTGGTCCCGAGCTCCTCAGCCGGGTACGTACGCGCGATCTCGAATGCGCCGTCACCTCGGCGCGCTTCACGGATCCCGTGCTGGCGTCCGAAACCCTCCACCGCGAAGACTACGTCTTCGTCGCCTCGCGCGTGCTGCTGCGAAAGACGCCGCTTGCGCGCTTCGAGCAGGCACGCCACCACACCCTCATCGACGTGGACGATTCATTGCCGCTCTATCGCTACTGGCAGGACGCGGCCGGCGGTGAAGGGCTGTCGTTTGCCCGGGTGTGGCGCGTCGGCTCTGCCGCCGCCATCCATCGTTGTATCCGGGAAGGCGAAGGCGTGGCCGTGCTTCCCCGGTACATGGTGCAACCCGAGATCGACCGCGGCGTCCTCGTGGCCTTGTTTCCCAACGTCAAGCTGCCGTGTGACCACTTTCGCCTCGTCTACCGGCGCGATGATCCGCGGCAAAGCGCCTTCACGAAGCTCGCGGCTGCGCTGCGGGGCCTGCCCCTGCGCTGACTCGCGCGACTATGAGGACATGACGGCCGAACGCGGATGCACCCGGCGTTGCCAGGCCCGGCGTTACCTCGGTTGCTGAGCCGCCGTGTCCTCGCGGACGGATCCACTCGCAGCTTCCTCGAGCAGCATCGCGAATAGGTCAGTGACGCCCGGATCACAGCCCTGTTGTGTCAGCAGCGCCGTGACCTGCCCGCGATGATGCGTCTGATGGTTGAAGACATGCGCGACGGCCCACCAGAGCGGACATTCCTGCCTTTGCCCACGGCGCATGTACACGAGCGAGCCGGCGAGCCGCGGAGGGGTGAGCAGAAGCGGCTCGAGGGTCGGTCGAGGCGCGTGGGGTTGGCGCACGAGTCGTTAGAAGTCGCCGTCCTTCACGTAGGGATGACTCCAAAGCGTCACCTGAAGCAGGCAGGACTTGACCCAAGCAGCCTGCATCCTCTCCACCTCTTCGGGCGCATGCCCCGCTCTGGCGAGGAAGGGGCGCAGGGTGAAGGTCACGGGGAAGATCAGTGCGAAGAGATCGCGAAAGGGCACCAACGCGCTAGACCGAACGCCGTCGGTGAGGTTCTTCTTGGCCCGGTGGTGGCGCAGGCCAATCTCGTGTTGGTAGTCGAGCCAACGCTGGTCGTACTCGGCGCGTGCGGTATCGAGAATCCACCGCCCGAAACGCTTGCGGACCGCAGCCAGGTAGTCCGAAAGGGGAGCGCCATCGACGCTGCTTCGGAACGACGCGAGCAGGTGTCCGTGCGAACCGACGAAGCCGTACCAAACGTCGAGGATCGCTTCGACGTGGTCGTGCAAGACGTCGTGGGAGAGCCTCAGGTATTTGATGTCATCCTCGCCCATGAGCACGGTTTTCATCATCGACTCGAATTCGGGTAATGAGACGGGTGAGCGCTTGAGCTCTGCCGCGTGATAGGAGTAACCAGGAACACTCGTGTCGGGTTTCATCAGTTTTCCTTTCGTTGATTCGTTGCCCGCGACGCTGGAGCGCGCATGGGCAATTGCGAAGGTACTGAGGACTCCCGTGACTGTCAGGAAGGCACTTTTCGGTAAGCGGGTGGCCTCGTGACCGACGAAAGCAGCCGCCGCACCGATGCCGCGACGATGGTCGAGAGCATCGTCGGCTGCAAATGGTCGCTTCGTCTTCTTCAGCTTTGTGCCGAAGGCCAGCGCCGGCCGAGCGCGGTGCTTCGCGCCTGCCCTGGTCTTTCCGCCAAGGTAATGAATGAGCGCTGGCGCAAGATGATCCGCTTCGGGATCCTCCGACGCACGGCTGTCGGTAACAAACCGCCGCTCGAGGTGGAGTACGTCCTGACTACGTTTGGACGTCGCTTCCTGCGCGTCCTCGACGAGGTTCGGCGATTGCAGGAGTTTCTCGACGAAGGAGAGACTCCCGCCGGGGCCGACACGATCCGGCACCGTTGACCGCCAACCAGCGCAGGAAGTCACGCAGCAGCGTGAAGGGACCGTACCCGATGATGGGCGTCGTACCCTTTCAGAGCACGCGGCGCCTACGCAAGACGCCGAGCGTGACGAGAATCGCCGCTATGATGATGCCCATCACCCAGGAGAAGCCCGAGCCGCTGTTCAGCCAGGGCAGGCCTCCCACGTTCATGCCGAAGATGCCGGTGATGAGCGTGATCGGAAGCAACGTCGTCGTCACGATCGAGAGCAGGAAGAGGTTGCGGTTGGTCGCCTCGCCCAGGCGCCCCGCGATCTCCTCTTGCAGCAGACGCGCACGTTCTTGCACCAGTTCGAGGTCCTGGCCGACGGCGTCGAGCCGTTCGACCGCTTCGCGCAGTCCTTGTCGTTCCTCGGCCGTGAAAGGATGCCGCAATCGTTGCGGCAGCGGTGCCAGTACGGCGCGGTCGGCTGACATGCGACGGCGCATCTGCGCGAGGAATCGCCTCATGCGCCCGAGCGCCTTACCTTCCGCAACGAAGTGCCCGGCGAGAATGCTCTCCTCGAGATCGTCGACCTCGTCTCCGAGTTTGGCCACCAACTGCCCGAGCGTCTCCGCCAATGTTTCAACGAAGTGCTCGAAGAGGCGCATCGGCGAGCTCATCTCGACGCCGCCCTTCTGAAGCTCGCGCCGCAGACGATCCACCGTCTTGAGCGGGCGGCGACGAGCCGTGATCATTCGTTCGCCGTCGACGTAGATCCGCAAAGTTCCGAAGCTCTCGGGCTCCCCACGAAAATCGTGATCGAGGTCGCTCAGGACCGCAACGATCCCTTCGGGCAGGATCTCGACGCGCAAGCGAGGATCGGTGTCGAGCAACGTCGCGCGTGCCTCGGCCGAGAGAGTCGAGCGATCCTGCAGCCACCGACGGGCGCGAGCATTGCTCAGATTGAAATGCAGCCAGAGGGGGCGGCCCGTGCACGTGTCGCGCAGAACCTCCTCACCGCGAGGATGAAGTGGCGCCAACTCGAACGCGCAGATGAGGCCGTCGTCCTCTGCGGCTGCTGCGGCTGCGTGAGACATCGGGAGGCCAGTATAGGGTCGCCCCGAAGCGGTTCGCGTCTAGTCGCGCTTGACACGCATTCGTTGCAAATCTGATGGTAGACGGCCCGATCCCGATAGCGTTCGCTCCCTCACACCGACCTCACAACTTCATTCTTCGGCAGTGGATTTGATCTTCGATGTAGTGGTGCTCGTCGCACTCGTCGCGAGGTTTTGGCTTGGGAGGGGGAGCCGCGGCGGCAGGCGCCGTCACGGGTGGCGCGGCCGGCGGTGGTGGTGGATTCGTAATGGGTTGCAACACCTCTGCCCATTGCTGTTGCGCCCGTGCCGCCTCAGCGTGGTCGGCGTACCAATGGCGGAGCGTCTGGGTACGGGAATCGAAGATCAAATAGTGAGGCACGAATCCCACCCAGTGCTGATGTAGGTGGTACTTCCAGACCGATTGGTCGGGCCCGGCGTACACCTCGGCGGGTGGACCGAGAAGGGCATGGGTGTCCCCCATGGTCATGCCAGCGCTGAGCGCGGCCGTCTTCGCCGCGGATCCCAGACCACCCCCCATGCCCGCACAAGCGAGTAGAGAAGCCAGAACTGCCAAGAGTAGCGCTCTCCTTTCCATCGTCGTCTCCTTCGGGTGTGGGCTCAGCGTTCGAGATGCCAGGTGCCAGCGCCGGACTCGGCGTCGCCGAAACCCCAGGTACCGCGTAGCCGGCGACCGCCCGGGTCCGCGGTGAGAACTCCGCGTCCCGCGTGGTCGTCTCCCATTCGCCAGCGGAACCGGAGCGCGCCGCCGATCTCACTGCCGTGGATGGTGACTACGGTGCGGCTCAGGTGGAGCTGTCCATCGTCGCCTAGCGTGCCGGGCGTGTAGCCGCCCGTGACCTGTGCCTCGCCGCCTTGCAGGACCATCACACCGGGCAACCCGAAGCCTCTGTTGTCGCGCCACTCCCCGCGATAGCTGCCCTGCCAGCGGTTCTGCGTGGCGGGGGCGAAGGACGCGCGCCCCGCCCCCGGGGACGTGAAGGTGGAAGGCGTGGCAGCGCGCGGCTGCAGCTCCGCGGCTCTGACGTTGCGACCACGCCAGACCATCCAGGAACGAGCGGCGGGATCGGACAACGTCGCAGCGATCGTCTCGAGGTGCCTCGCGAGTGCCTCATGGAGCCCTTCGGCCTCACTCTCGCCACGATGGCTGCGGCGCAGCTCCCCGGCCATGCGCAGGAGGCGTTCGGGATTCGTCGGATGAGTCGAGGGCGCCCCGCCAGGCACGCCTTCGAGGTGAGCGGCGATGATGAAGTAGAAGGCGGCACCTATGGCCGGCTCGTTGACCCGCGCCATCAAGGCCAAGGCGAACGCATCAGCCTCGGCTTCGTTTCGACGCGAGACTTCCGCCGGCACCACGTATCCAGGATGTGAGTGGAACATGTGGCCGAGCTCGTGCCCCAGCACGAACGCGACCATGCCCCCGTAGATGCGTTGGAACCGAACCTCGACCCCCGGCATTTCCATCGCGGCGGCGGGCACCCCGAGCGCATCGAGCGGCAGCCGTTTCAGGTCACGCATGTCGCCGGGCCAGCGTGACGACAGGGCACTGAGGTACTCCGTGATGGAGTCGACTGCGAAGCCGCTGGCGTTCAACCAGGCGTATGCCAGAGCCACATCACGCAGGAAACGCAGGCTGGCAACGGGCATGATCACGCGAGTGCCAGCACAATAGAAGTTCACGATGTGCGAGCCATCCTCACGGGGAAACTCGAGCGTTCGGAACGCCAGCCGCTCGCGTTCCGGAGCAAGGAGCCAGCTCCTATTGAAGTCCTCGTGAAAGAGCGTCTGAATGTCAGGTGTCGTCTCACGCAACGTTCGCTCGATCAGGCTTGGCGGATAGAAGCCCGCCCAACGATTGCTACGAAAACCGGTTGTTGCCGCCAGCGGCGCAGAACAGCTCATGACGAGAACAAAGAGGGCGGGCACCCCCATTCGCATCGCCGACCGCAGAGTCACGGCCGCCCCTCGATGCCGGCCCGAAACAGAGCGGCGGGAACGCTGCTGGCGAACTGCCCTTCGATGGGGGCGCCTTCATTCATCCAGGTGTCGAACCCGCTAGGTTCGCCCCAGCTGGGCCGCCAGAGGGATCGGACCACTAGGCGTTTGGCAAAGTCCCGGGCGAGCTCGATCCGACTTTTTTCTTCTGCCGCCAGGTCGGTGCGAAGTGCCCGAGGCAAATCCCGGTTCAGCACCGCGATATTGCGACGGGCGCTCTCGAACTGATGTTCTTCCTCGCGGGGGTCGATCGGCACCGCGCCCGAAAAGGCCACTGTGGAGGCAACCGAAGCTGCATGGGTCGTGACGCCCGCCTGAATCTCCTTGGCAGGATCGACACGGATTCCGTGCACGAAGGTCAGACCGACGATGACCGCCCCAAACAGGGCGAAGAAGATGCCCGGCCCGACATTGGTGAGCAGCACGCTCATTCCCCACGGACCTTCGATCTTTCCGGAGCCGTCGGCCCGATGAGGGAGGCGAGCGAAGAGCCGATAGCCAAGATAGATGCTGAGGCCACCGATGCAGACGCTCACCATGCGTTCGGCCATTCGGATCAAAATGCTAATCTCGGTTGCTGACATGACTCGTCTCCTCGTTGTCGGGTTGGCTGCGGACGTGTTCGCTGACTGCACCGACGATGCCAATCGACACTGGGCACGGATCGGCCCCACGCCTCCGGACGGTTCTCGAGGTCTGGGCCTCCGCGGTTTGTGACTTGCGCAAGCTCAGCGGACCCGCACACCGAAACGGCGGCACCAACGCAGAAACTGCGGTCACAACGAAGCGGCGACTGAGATCCAGCGTGCGGACTATGCGTTTCTGATCGGCATGCGACGTGCTGAGGGTTCGCTTCGAGGCGCCGCGATTGTGCGGTCCCAACCAAGCCGACCGAACCGAGGAGACGTCATGGGAGATGCAACGATTGGTTTCGCAGGACTCGATCAGATCAAGGATCCGGAGCTTTCGCGATTCATCGAGAGGGTGACTGACCTCATGAAGCTCGAGGTCCTACACACCCTCACTGCCAAGGCCACCCCCACGGTCAGCGGATTGCGGCCGCAACCTCTTATGGTCGGCGTGAAGGAGCGAAAGGCCTACGCCTCGGTCGGCAAGGTGGTGAGCGATTGGATCGATAAGAAGCCGGCTGAGACCAAGGCCAATATGCTGAAGCGGGCCACCTCGGGCGCGGCTCTGACGCCCGCACTGAAAACGTTCGGCCGAGAGCTTGGTTTCGACGTCAAGTCGGCCAAGTACGGCCTCGATCAGATCGACGCGCGCACGCACTTCGGGTTCATGAACGCGAATTTCATGACCAAGTTGATGACCTCCGTGAAAGGACACCTTGATTTCCTCGGCCATGTGGGTGCCCCGCCGGCGGCGGCGCCGATCGTTATCAACAAGGGATTGAAGTTGTTCTGCGACCGCATCAAGTGCATCGACGAGACGGATCCCGAATTCTTCGGCGACGACGAGATCTCATGCGGAGGCGTTGCCATCGATGACAAGGAGAAGACGACCAACATTCCCGCCTTCACGGTCGGAACTTTCAAGGATGGGGTCACGAAGAACTACAGCCCTGACCGCCTCCTCAAGTCCTTCGAGATCTCCGGCAGCGAGTACCCCAAGACGTACGCAGCATTCATTGCCCTGGCCGAAAAGGACAATGGCGGCTTTAGCGATTTTCTCGAGGAGCTGTTCGGTGCCGTCAAAGCTGAGGTCACCATCATTCTGGGCGCGCTGGGTGCCGTCGCCGGGGCGGAGATCGCTGCTGCCATCGGCGGAACGTTGGGTGCAACCCTGGGCGGCCCGATCGGAGTCATTATCGGGATCGCGGCGGGCCTAGCCCTCGCCGCGCTCGTCAGCTGGATCGCGAGCGCACTCGAGGACGACGTCTTTGAGCCGCAGGTGACCACGGTGACCTTCGCCGGTCCCGCCTCGGACTTCGGCGGCAGCCTGACCTCGCCGACCATGAAGTTCACGTACCGTGACTTTGGCGGCAAGTACGCCCTATCGTACTACTGGAAGATCGTTCGGTAGCTCGCGCTGCTCAGACCTCCCTCGGTGTCGGCTGTCCGGCCGAGGGGGGCACTGCACCGAACTGAGGGCGCTTCGCTCAGACGTCGCGGGTGAAGAGCTGGCCTCTCGTCGCCTGGTAGGCGGAGCCGCGAATCACTTCGCGCAGCGAGCGCGGGTCGGGGATGCCGATCAGCGTGAGCTCGGGCTGCGTGCGATCGGTCGCCACGACCTGAACGTCACCGATGCGAAGTAGTCGCTCGATGAGACTCTGCTGCAGCTTGAAGTCCTCGACCGTGCGCATGTCGACCTCTTCGATGCGCTTCGAGAAGACGCCGCTTTCGATCAGGATCCGTTGCGTGGTCACGCGGTAGTCATGGCTCTTGAGTACGGCCATGCGCCAGCCAACGCGGGCGATCTGCCAAAGCACGAGGACGCCCAGCACCACGGTCACCGCAGTGCGGACGTTGCCTTCCTGACGAGCCAACACCGCAGCGAGATCCTTGGACAGCGATCCCAGCAGGGCCAGGCCAGGTCGGAAGAGCAGAGTCACAGCGGCGGGCAGGACGATCGCGATCAGCACTGCGCCGACAATGGTGCCGAGCAACGCCTTGGCCGAAGGGTGTCCCCGCCACAGCTCGCGTTCGGGGCCGAGTGCACCGGGCATCGCCACCGCGACGCCGGGAGAGCCGTGGGCCGCCGCCATGGGATGCCCG
>JANNNO010000324.1:0-4662 GCA_031398585.1 Myxococcales bacterium
CGGTGGCGAGCCGCGCCGGCGCTTCCCCCTTTCACCCTCGAAGTGACCGGTGGGCAGAGCGCCACGCGGGGTGATGAGCCCAGCGCAGCGGCGGTGCTCGACGTGCGCGCCGAGGCATACGTCACTGTCGTGGCCCGCCCCGCCGAGAAGGTGACAGGGCCGATCGCAGCGCGTGCCTTCTACAATCACGCCGGCAAGTGGAACGAGCTGCCGATGCATCGGCCCGCCTCCGCCAGCGGCGTCGTCCCCTGGCAAGGGCGCGCGCGGGACCTGTTTGGAAGCGCCCGCGGTTCGTTTCCGATCGAGATCGTCGTCGGCGCACCCGATGTCGTCGCTGCCGCGGCCCCCGGCGCCTCGGCTCCGCGCGGGTCGTCCCGCCTGACCGGCCAGCTCAGCATCCGCGAGTGAATCGCGTGGGAGTCCTGGCTGCTCGGCTACCAACGCCGGTTCAGCCGCCTGCCAGGCATCTCATGGCGGCTGCGAACGCCGCCTCGCAATGCCCGGCCTTCGGCCTGGGGGCGCCGGCCTCATCGCATTCGATCTCGTCGGTCTTCAGCGATCCGACACAGGTCGCAAAGGCGGTGAACTCGGTCCCGCAACGGCTACCGGCCAGTTGCTGACAGCTCGCCACGCAGCGGGAGGTCTCGGAGATCCGGGGGCACCCGCTGGCTCCCGTGACGGCACAGGATCGCTCGCACGCCGCTGCCGCCGGCGCCGGCATTGGCTGACCGGCCCCGGGCGCAAGGGGCATCGCCACCTCGGGCGCGATCGGTGGCGGCGATGCAGGCACGAGCGGCCCCGAGGTCGGCCGCGCGTTGCCTTCCATCGCCATCATCGAGGCATCACCCGCGTCCTCGCAGGCGCCGAGGCTCAGAGCCAACGACATCACCACGGTGCGCGCTCTTTTCAGCGACATCTTCGCCATGCCTCGCAGGCCGTCACTTGCCGCCTTGCCGTGGCTCATTGGCTCACGAACGACGACCAGGCGTTGGTGATGATGAGCGGCTCTTCGTTGCTCGCTGGCACGAAGACGTCGCCCGCGTAGACGCCGAACTGCACAGTGGCGCTGCTGGGGCGGCTGCTCGCGTTCCAGATCCCCATCAAGGTCCCGAACTGCGATGGCAGGGGAATGGGATGGCTCGGGTTGGTGACCGTCTGATCGTAGCGAACGTCGATGGTGAAACCGCCGCCGCGCATGCGCATGACGGTCACGCCCAGCCAGTTCATCTCGGGGCGCATACGCACCGACATCCAGTCGTTGCCGCGATCGTAGACGCATTCGCTGCAGCCGGCGCTTCCCGGCTGCGGCTCCACCAGCTCCTGGTCGGTCGCATTGCGATCCTGACAGCCGTCGCTGCTGTTGCAGTCGAGCTGGCTATTGTCGAGCCCACCCTCGGTGTCACCCGTCGCTGGGGTCACGAGCTCGACGGCTTTGGTGTCGGGGCAGCGCAGATGGCTCACGCCTTCGAGCGCCTTGCAGACCAGCACCCGCCGCGCCTCGCCGCAGCCGCTGCCGCCAAAGCAGCGCTCGACTGGGATCGACGTCGGCTCGCCCGTGGCATCGATCCGGGCCATGATCGCGTGAGAGCCCCACGACGAAGCGTGTGTCCAGACCGCAGCGGCCGCGCCCGAAACCACCGCCGCTGCCAGCGAGGTCCCGCTGAGGATCGCCTGCGTTCCCCCATCGGAGGTCACGAAGCCAAGGCCGTGGGCCACGCGTGCCGGCATGCTGCCCGGCCGGGTCGTCGCCAGCGCCTGGTCGGCGAGGTCCAGCGCGCCGACGCTGTAGAGCAAGGGGCGTACGGGCGCCAGCGCGGGAACCGCTGCCACCGGGTAGCCACGACGCAGGCACTGCTCGGATGACAGCGCGTTGACTTCGGTCTCCCACGCCGCTGGCAGCAGGGGACCGTCGCCACTGCCGTTGCCCGCGGCGACGACGACGATGGCGCCGGCACACGACGCCCGCTGCAACAGGGTCAGCATCGCCTCGTTGCTCAGGCGATCGCTGTGCTCGCGCCGCCAACCGATGCTGAGGTTGATGACGAGCCGCTCTTTGTGCATCGTCGGCGTCCAGTCGCGCAGCGCCCGCTCGAGCGCCGCCGCGACGTGGCCGACCGTGCCGAAGTCGCCGCCCTTTACGAGATCCTCGGTCATCGTGATTGGGTCGATGATCGGCAGGCCCAGGTAGTTGAAGATGCGCGAGGCGGGAAGGTTCGAAAGCCGGCTGATGGTCTGCCCGACCACGCGGCCGTGGGGATTGTTGTCGTCGCCGTTGGCACCGGGGCGCCGCGCGCTCGAGTCGACGACGGCCACGCGCACGGGCGGCGCGTTGGTTGCCAGCGGCGCGGCTGCGCGCACGTTGACCACGGGGCGATTCACGATGGTCCCGGGCGACACGGGCGGCGACACAGGCGTTGCGACGATCGGCCGCCCGGTACGCCTGTCGAAGGCGCTGGCCAGCTGCTCGGGCAAGGAATCGAGGGGGTCCGGCAGCGCCATCGTACGCACGACAGGGCAGTCCGGCGTCCAGTCCTTGCCCGCTAGCAGGCCGGTGTCGGGCTGATCGAGCAGGCCCCAGCCTTCGCCGTGTAGCCTCACGCGCGCGATGCCGAGGTTGGTCACGATCTCGAGAGCGGCTTCTTTGAGACCGGGGCTCTTGGGCAAAAAGCGCGGCTCCAGGCGACAGGAGGCGCCGGCTGCGAGCTGCGTGCACACACCCGACAAGCCGAAGTCGCTGGTGTGCGCGCCGGTGATTCGCGCCTGCACGGGGCCCGAAGGAGCGTTGCCGACGTTCCTGATGATCAACGGACGCGGTTGGCTCGACCCGTTCGGCATCACTTTGCCGAAGACCAGTTGCTCTTGAGAGACGTAGAGCCGCGGTCCCTGGATGGGCACCGGCGCAATGGATCCGGTGATGCCGGTGGCGCCCCCACCGAGAAAAATCGGCCGCGCTTGGTCACTCTCTTCGGGCAGTCGGGGGCGCGGCGCGCGGCTCACCCAGGTGTAGCGACAGAAGACAGCGCCATCGTGTTGCCCATCGTCGATGACGATCGGGCGGCCCTGCCAGGAGCCTTTCGCGCTTGCCATTCCGCCTTGCTGGCAGTTTCCGCGCCCTCCTGGGGTCAGCGGCTCTTTGCTGATGACGACCTTGGCGTCGCACATCGCCGGCAGGGTCGGCTGCGCCTGCGCCACTGACGTGAACCAGGGCGCTGCGGCGGCCAAGAACGCGAAGAACGCGAAGAACGCGAAGCCCGCGAAGAGCCTCACCCGCGAACTCGTCATCGGTATCCCGCTACGTCGCGCGCCGCTCGGTTCCGTGCCTTGCCCAGGTCGCTTGATCATGCTCCGCCCTCCGCTCGGTTTGGCGGCGGCTCAGGGCACGAAGACCCGGAAGTCGGGTGGGGTGGGTCCGTCCGCTAGAGCGATCCGGGCGCGCCACAGAGCTGCCGCTCCATCGAACGCCGCCGAAAGGGAAAGTTCCCTGTAGAAACGTCCCATCGGCCCCACCGCCGCGCGATCCGGCAGCAACCCGACCGGCGCCACCACGGCAGCCACCCCCGCGGCCAGGAAGGCCTGCGCCAGACCGAGCACACCGGTGGCGCGTTTGCCATCGCCCGCGGCCTCACAGCCCGAAAGCACGACCAGCTGCGGAACTTGCCGCAGCGACAAGACGTCGCCGATCGAAAGGTGCGTGCCGCGGGCCAGGCGCAGCGCACTGGCCGACCCGTCGGGGCCCAGATAATTGCTGTGCCCGGCGTAGTGAAAGAACCGCACCCCTGTCAACGCGGCCAGCACCTCGGGGCGGCCTGCACGATCGCCGCTGAGGATCTCGGCCGAGCCGTCACCGATCGCAGCGCCCGCGTCCGTTGTTCCCGCCGAGTCGCCTCGAGGCTCGCGTGTGCCCGCGAACGCGCCCGCGACCGCTGCCGCTTCTTGCTCGGCGCCGGGCAGATCGCGGGTCGGGTTGGCCACGATCAACAATCTCGGCGGCGCCGCCGCTGCCACGGCGGTCACGCCGAGGTCGAGGCCATGCTCGATCGGGAGCTGCAGGCCGAGCGTGGTGCCGGCAAAGGGCAGCTGCGCCCAATCGAGACCTTCGAGGGCTCCGGCAAGATGGAGCCGAACCCGCGTCGCACCTGCAAGGATGTCGGCAAACGGCCCGAGCAACTTGGCGCCGAGCTGCTGGCGGCCAGCCGTGACATCGACTTCACCTATGAGCGCGCTCGTCAGGAGCGGCCCGGCGCCGGGAGAACCTCCACGCTCGGCGAGGCCCAGCCAACCGGCCCGCCCCGGCACGAACGTCAGGAAGACCTCGCCACGCCGGGGTCGCACCAGCGGCCGTGCTTGCCCTCTTGCGCTCCCCCGGCCCGCCGCAGGGTCGCGACCGCTGCCCGTCAGAGCCGGCGGCGCCAGGATCGCAAGCGCGCGATCGAGCGTGGCCCGCGCGGTCGCCTCGTCGGCCGTGCGCCGCCGCCGGGCGATGGCGGCCTCGGCTGTCGACAGCTCGGACTCGCGCTCGGCCTCGGTCTCGATCGCCGCTCGCTGGCGCGCAAAGCTTGCCATCGCCGCCTCCCACTGCGCGCGTTGCTTGGGCCCTAGCTCGGCGATCCGATGAAGCAGCGCCGTACTGCGAAGCAGGCGCGCCCGTGCCCGGCGCGCGGC
>JANNNO010000360.1:0-3521 GCA_031398585.1 Myxococcales bacterium
CAGCTTCGGACGCCTCACACCTCGAACGAGGGCTCGCACGACAAAGTGAGCTGCTCGCAGGTCTACGTGAGGTCCACGCCCTCTCCCTGCGTTCCGGCAACGAGATCCGGATCTTCGAGCGCTTGCTCGCGATCTTGCTCACGACGGCGGAGAGCGAGTACGGCTTCATCTCCGAGACTCGCTACCGCCTCGGCGGCGCGCCCTACTTGAAGATGCGCGCGATGAGCAACATCCTCTGGCAGGGCGAAGGCCCGGCAGAGGACGAGCTCTCCGACCTCGACACGAGCTGGGGCCAAGCCTTCACCACCCGCCGCCCGGTCGTGGCGAATCAGCCGGCCGAGGTCGCGCGCGATGGCCGCCCCTTCGCCGACCTGCCCCCCATGCGCTGCTGCCTGGCGCTTCCGATTCACTTCGACGGCGTGCTGGTCGGAATCGTGACCATCGCCAACCGTGCCGGTGGCTTCAGTGAGGACCTCATCCTCGAGCTCGAGCCGGTGCTGGAGACCGCCGCGCATTTCATCGCGGCCTTTCGCATCGAGGCCGCCCGCCTGGCGTCCGAGCAGGCGCGGGCCAAGGCGCTCGAGGAGGCAGAACGCTTTCGTCGCCTGTTCGAGCTGTCCAACGTGTTGCCCATGATCGCGGCCATGGACGGCCAGCCGCTCGAGGTCAATCAACGATGGACCGAGCTACTCGGTTGGACCGGGGCCGAGCTGCGATCGGCGTCCTTCACCGGTCTGGTTCACCCCGAAGATCGCCCGCGCGTGGCCCGGGAGCTGGTGCGACTGGCGAGCGACACCGAAAGCGTGCAGTTCGAAGCCCGCCATCTGCATAAGTACGACGGCTACCGCTGGCTCTCCTGGCACGCCCGCCCCGCCCCGCTCGAGCGACGCATCTACGCGGTGGCGGTCGACATCACCGCGCGCAAGGCCGACGAACGTCGCGACGCCGAGCTGGTCCGCACCCTGCAGATGGCCGAGGAGATGAGCCACGTCGGTTGGTGGTCGATGGATCCTCAGACCCGCGCCGTGGTCTGGTCGAACGAGGTCTATCGCATCGCCGGGCGGGACCCCGCTTCTTTCCGGCCGACAATCGAGACTTCGCTCGCGGTCTACCACCCCGACGATCGTGAAGCGGTGACGGCCGCGCGACAGCACGCGATGAAGACCGGCGAGCCGATCCGGCTGGAATGTCGGATCGTGAGGCCGTCGGGCGAGATCCGCTGGGTCGCCTCTTATGGTCGGACCGAGGTCGACGCTTCGGGAAAGACGACGCAGATCTTCGGCGTCTTTCAGGACGTCACCGAACGGCATCAAGACGCCGAGGAGCTGGCCAAGCTGGCCATGGTCGCCAGTCGGACCGGCAACGCGGTCATCATCGCCACCGGCAAGGGGGTCATCGACTGGGTCAACGATGCCTTTTCGCGACTGTTTGGTCACCACCCCGAGGAGGCGCGAGGGCGCAAGCCGGCCGAGCTGTTGCTTGGACCCGAGAGCAGCGGCGACACCGTCGTTACGATGACCGATCGTATGGTGCGCGGAGAGCCCTGGAAGGGCGAGATCGTCGCTTACCACCGTTCGGGCCGCCCCCTCTGGGTCGAGGTCGAGATTCAACCGCTGCCCGACGATCGCGGCCGCGTGGATCGCTTCATGGCGATCCTCAACGACATCTCCGAACGCAAGAAGGCCGAGGGCGAGCTGGTGAGAGCACGCGAGGAAGCTCTCACCGCTTCGCGGGTCAAATCGCAGTTTCTCGCCAACATGAGCCACGAGATCCGCACACCGATGAACGGTGTCATCGGCAGCGCACAGCTCCTGTCACAGACCATGCTCTCGAACGAGCAGCGCGAATACACAGACGCGATCTCGACTGCAGGGCGGGTTCTGCTCGAGCTCATCAACGACGTGCTCGACATCTCGAAGATCGAGGCGGGCAAGCTCGAGCTCGAGCACCAGAGCTTCTCCATCCGGCACCTCGTCGAGGCCAGCATCGCCAGCTTTCGCCCGCTCGTGCAGCGCAAGGGGCTCACGCTTTCGGCGTCCTACACCGAGGACGTGCCCCTGCGCCACATCGGCGATCAGGTGCGGGTGCGCCAGGTGCTCACCAACCTGCTCGGCAATGCGATCAAGTTCACCGCCCAGGGAGGTATCACGGTCAGCCTGCGCCGCAATCCCGACGGTGCCGTCTACGGCACCGTGAAGGACACCGGCTGCGGCATCCCGAGCGATCGCCAGGCCGCGCTCTTCGCACCGTTCGTGCAAGCCGACGGCTCGACCACCCGGCGCTTCGGAGGCACCGGTCTTGGCCTCGCCATCACCCGCGAGCTGGTCCAGGCGATGGGCGGCGCGATCTGGTTCGATAGTGAATTGGGCGAAGGCACCACCTTTCACTTCACCTTGGCACTGACCGAGGCCTCGGGGTTCTTCGACGAGCAGGAGGTGCCCGAGTTGCCGCCGCCCGCGGTGCAGGCCGCCCCGCCCGTCCGCCTCGACATCTTGCTGGCCGAGGACAACCCGGTGAACGCGCTGGTGGCGCGGCGTCTGCTGGAACGTGAGGGCCACACGGTGACCCTGGCCGTGAACGGCAAAGCCGCAGTGGACGCGGCGACGAATCACGACTTCGACGTGGTGCTGATGGATGTGCAGATGCCGGTGCTCGACGGGCTCGAGGCGACGCGGCAGCTGCGCTCGAACCAGCGGCCCGAGCAACGGCGCCTTCCCATCGTCGCGCTCACCGCCAACGCCATGAAGGGCGATCGCGATCTCTGCATCGCCGCCGGCATGGACGCCTACCTGAGCAAGCCGCTCGATCCGGCGGAGTTGAAGCGGACGGTGCTCGAGCTCGGGCGACGTCGCAACGAGGAGTTCGATCGGGCCGCGATGCTCACCCGCGTTGGCGGCGATCTCGATCTCGCCTTTCTGGTCGCCAAGACCTTCGCCGAATCGCACGAGCGTCTCGCCGGCATGGTGACCCAGGCGCTCGCCGCGGGTGACTTCACGGCGGTCTATCGGGCGGCGCACGCCCTGCGGGGAGCCCTTGCCACGGTGGCCGCGGCTAGCGCGCTGGCACTCACGCTCGATCTCGAGCGGGCGGCGCGGGCCAGTGATCTTCAGACCTGCAGCGAGGTCGGCCCTCGCCTGGTCGCCAACGTCCGCCGATTGGCCGATGAGTTGACGGCGTGGCGCCTGTCACCACGACAGAGCGGGACCGCGGCCACAGGGTCCGCGACCGCGGGTTGATTCAGTCGCAGTCCGCGCTGGTCGCTCCTTGCGTGTGAGGCGCCAGGTGGCCAAGCTCGGGTGATGCCGTTTTCGTCGACCAACCCGTTCACCGGCGCCTCGCAGGGGAGGCTTGCCAGCGCGACCCCGGTCGAGATCGAGCAGGCGCTCGCGAGGGCCAGCGCGGCCGCACGTCCGTGGGCGCGGCGGCGCCTGCACGAGCGCGCGACCGTGCTCGGGCGCATCGCCCAGCGCCTGGCAGCCGAACGGGAGGAGCTGGCACGTCTCGCTTCGCGGGAGATGGGC
>JANNNO010000403.1:0-3708 GCA_031398585.1 Myxococcales bacterium
ATGTACAGCTTCCCGCCGCGCTTGATGTGGCGAGAGATGGCGATGCGGGCCGCCTCGATCTGGCGCGAGGTCACGAACCCGGTGGACAGCGCCTGCAGGCCGAAGTCGCCGAAGTCGACGGAGGTCGCCCCCTTGGACACGCCCCGGCGCTTGCCCTTCTGCTGCTTACGCCACTTAACTTTTTTGGGTGCGAGCATTTTTTCGTCCCCTTAAGCGAGCCGGCCGGTCTTCTGGGGCAGAACCTCGCCCTTGAAGATCCAGCACTTCACGCCGATGGCGCCGTAGGTGGTGTGAGCCTCGGTGGTGCCGTATTCGATGTCCGCGCGCAGCGTGTGCAGCGGCACGCGACCCTCGTGGTACCACTCGTAGCGCGCCATCTCGGCCCCGCCGAGGCGGCCCGAGCAGGCCAGGCGGATGCCCTTGGCGCCGAACTTCATCGCGGTCTGCAGAGCCTTCTTCATGGCCCGACGGAAGGCAACACGACGCTCGAGCTGGGTAGCGACGCTCTCGGCGACCAGCTGGGCATTGGTCTCCGCCTTGCGGACTTCCTGGATGTTGAGGAAGACCTCGCTAGAGGTGAGGCCCTGGACGTCCTTCTTCAGGGTCTCGACGCCCGCACCACGCTTGCCGATGACGATGCCGGGGCGAGCGGTGAAAATGTTGATCTTCACCTTGTTCGCCGCACGCTCGACCTCGACGGAGGCGACGCCAGCGTGCCCGAGCTTCTCCTTCACGAAGCGCTTGAGGCGCAGATCCTCATGCAGCCACCTGGAGTAGTCCTTCTCCGAGTACCACTTGGAGCTCCAGCCGCGGACGACGCCGAGCCGGAAGCCAATCGGATGTGTTTTTTGTCCCATGCTGAGCTTCCTTGAGCCTCGATATCGGAGTCGTTATTCGCCAGCGTCCACGGTGACGGTCACATGCGAGGTCCGCCGAAGGAGGCGGTTCGCGCGACCCATCGAGCGAGGCAACCAGCGCTTTTGCACCGGACCGCCATCGACGTCGACTTTCTTCACCACCAGGCTGTCGGCGTCGGCCTGATCGTTCTCGGTCGCGTTGGCAACCGCGGAATTGAGCACCTTCGTGAGCATCTTGGCGGCCTTGCGCTGCTGAAAGCGCAAGATCGAGAGCGCATCCGCGACGCGTTTGCCGCGGATCATCTCGGCCACCATCCGCACGCGGCGGGGCGACTCACGAAACCCTCTGAGGAATGCACTTGCCATGGCGTCCCTACTTCTTACCCGCGTCGGCCTTGCGGTCGCCCGAGTGCGCGTTGAACGTGCGCGTGGGAGAGAACTCGCCAAGCTTGTGCCCAACCATGTTCTCGTTGACGAAAACCGGCAGGAACTTGCGCCCGTTGTGCACCGAGAAGGTCAGTCCCACCATCTGCGGCAGGATCGTCGAACGACGCGACCAGGTTTTGATGATCTTCTTGGACTTCTGCCGTTGGGCTTCCTCCACCTTCGAGAGCAGGTGGGTATCCACGAACGGGCCTTTTTTGACTGAACGAGCCATGAATCAGACCTTTTGTCCCCGACGTTTGACGATCATCTGATCGGTGCGCTTGTTGTGGCGGGTCTTGAGACCCTTGGCGAGCTGGCCCCAAGGCGAACAGGGGTGACGACCACCGGAGGAGCGACCTTCACCACCACCCATCGGGTGGTCAATCGGGTTCATGGTCACGCCGCGGTTGTGCGGGCGAAGACCCTTCCAGCGATTGCGGCCGGCTTTGCCGACGTGCACGCTGGAATGCTCGACGTTCCCGACCTGCCCGATGGTCGCGCGACAATCGAGGTGGATGCGGCGAACCTCACCCGAGGGAAGACGAACCTGACCCCAGTCGCCTTCCTTCGCCATGACCTGCGCGCCACCACCCGCGGAGCGCACCAACTGGGCGCCACCGCTGATTTTCAGCTCGAGGTTGTGGACGACGGTTCCGAGCGGGATGAACCGAAGCGGTAGACTGTTGCCCGGCTTGATGTCCGCGTTGCGCGACGAGATCACGGTGTCGCCGACCTTGAGACCAACCGGCGCCAGGATGTAGCGCTTCTCGCCATCGAGGTACTGGAGCAGCGCCAACCGCGAGCTGCGGTTCGGATCGTATTCAATGCTCGCCACTTTGGCGGGCACGCCGATCTTGTTGCGCTTGAAGTCGACGAGACGGTACTGCCGCTTGTGAGCGCCACCGCGGAAGCGCGAAGTGATGCGCCCGTAGTGGTTACGGCCGCCCTTCTGGGGCTTCGACTCGAGCAGGCTCTTTTGCGGGCGAGCCCCGCGGGTGAGGTCGGAGAAGTCCGGAGCAATCCGGCTGCGAAGGCCGGCGCTCGTCGGATTGGGAATGCGGAGACCCATGGGTTATGCCCCCTCGAGGAAGTCGATCGTCTGACCAGGAGCCAGAGTCACGAGCGCTTTTTTCCAGTTCGACCGACGACCGGTGAAGCGGCCAATCCGCTTCTCTTTGCCTCTCACGATGGCCGTGCGGACCTTGAGAACATCGACGTTCCAGATCTTCTGGACGGCGTTGCGAATCTCGATCTTGTTCGCGTCCTTGACGACCTCGAACAACACCTGCGACGACAGCGTTTCCGCGTCGGCATCGCCCTCGGCCCGACCGCCGGTCTCCTTGAGGAAGGAGCCCTTCTCGGTCAGCAGTGGACGCTTGATGATTTTTTCCGGAGCGCGCATGACAACTTGCCTTTCTCAGATCAGCTGGCGGTGGCGGCCGGCTTGTCCTGAGCTTTTTCCTTGGGGCCGAGGATGCGGCTCTCGATCGCCTTGACGGCGTCCTTCGAGATCACGAGGCCCGGGTAGTTGAGAATGTCGTAGACGTTGAGGCCTTCGGGCGCCAGGTACTTGGCGCTCGAGAGATTCCGCAGCGAGAGCGTGAGCTTCTCGTTGTCCTTCTTGTCGACCACCAGGACTTTGCCCAGGCCGAGAGCCTTGAGGACCCCCGCCATCTGCTTGGTCTTGGGCGCATCGAACGAGAGTTGATCGACGATGACGATCTTCTGCTCTTGCGCGCGCAGCGACAGAGCCGATGCGAGCGCCGCCCGGCGCACCTTCTTGGGGACGGTGTATTCGTAGCTGCGCGGGTGCGGTCCGAAGACCACGCCACCGCCAACGAAGTTCGGCGAGCGGGACGAACCCTGGCGAGCGTTGCCAGTGCCCTTCTGGCGGTACGGCTTCTTGCCGCCGCCGCGGACGAACTCGCGGGTCTTGGTGGCGTGCGTGCCGGCCCGACGAGCGGCT
This sequence comes from Myxococcales bacterium, assembly GCA_031398585.1. GTDB lineage: Bacteria > Myxococcota_A > Polyangia > Fen-1088 > Fen-1088 > JANNNO01. The sequence goes on from JANNNO010000403.1 coordinate 3,250, forward strand.
CGCTGCGCTTTGACGACCTCCCAGAAGAGGTTCTCCTGGATGGGCGCGCCAAAGACCGCGTCGGCCACTTCGACCGCGCCTACCTTCTTGCCTTGGATGTCGACGACGTCTAGCTGCATGGCTTGGCTCTCAGGTCTTGATCTCGACGTCCACGCCAGCCGACAGGTCGAGCTTCATGAGGGCGTCGAGCGTCTGCTGGGTCGGATCGAGAATGTCGAGCAGCCGCTTGTGGGTGCGGATCTCGAACTGTTCGCGAGACTTCTTGTCCACGTGAGGCGAGCGCAACACGCAGAACTTGTTGATCTTGGTCGGCAGCGGAATCGGCCCCGCGACCTTCGCGCCCGTGCGACGGGCGGTGTCCACGATCTCGCCGGTCGACTGGTCGAGGATCCGGTAGTCGTAGGCCTTGAGGCGGATCCTGATCTTTTCGTTCATTAGCATTGGCGTTCTCGCCTTACT